>NZ_CP137549.1:6163744-6464993 GCF_033335955.1 Streptomyces sp. N50 | reverse complement strand
TTTCGGTTTCTCCCGCCCCGCCCGGGGCACGCAACAGTGACACCCCGACCACCCCCGGGGAAAGGAACGTGACACCATGGCGGAAACTGTCACAATCTCCGGCCGGACCAGTCCGGGTCCCGGTCCCGGCCTCCTCGCGTCACTGGACCCCCTCCTTCGGGAGTGGCTGCCGAGGCAACGGTGGTTCGCGGGCAAGGGCCGTCCCGTCACGGGTTTCTCGCTGGTGGCGGCGACCGAGCTGCTCCCGGTGGACGGCACCAAGCCGGGCCTGTACCACCTCCTGGTCCGCGCCCACCAGTCCCCCGCCCCCGGCGACTGCTACCAACTCCTCATAGGCGTGCGCGAGGCGCTGCCACCCCGGCTCGCGCCCGCGCTGATCGGACATGTGGAGGAGGGCCCGCTCGCCGGTCACACGGTGTACGAGGCCCTGTACGACCCCCGGCCCGCCGAGGTGCTCCTGGAGGCGCTGCGCACCCAGGCCCGCATCGGCGGGCTGCGCTTCGAACGGGCCCCGGACGCCCCGGAGATCGCCCCCGGTCTGACCCCGCGCCTCATGACGGCCGAACAGTCCAATTCATCGGTGGTCTACGGCGACACGTACATCCTGAAACTCCTGCGCAGGATCGTCCCCGGCACCAACCCGGACCTTGAACTCCCGCTGGCCCTCGCCCTGGAAGGCTGCCCGCGAGTACCGGCCCCGACGGCATGGCTGCGGGCGGAGTTCGCCGACGAGCCGTACGTCCTGGGAGTCCTCCAGCCCTTCGTGCAGGGCGCGGCGGACGGCTGGGAGCTGGCGCTGAGCGAGCTGTCCAAGGGCGAGGACTTCGGCGCGGAGGCGAGGTCGCTGGGCAGGGCGACGGCGGAGGTCCACGTGGCCCTGGCCCGAGCGCTGCCGACGATGACCTTGGGCAGTGCCCAACTGGAACTGCTGGTGAACGGCATGACCGAGCGCCTGGACGCGGCGGCGCAGGCGGTACCGGCGCTCCGCCCGTACGCGCCGGGCCTGCACTCGGCGTTCTCGGCGCTGGCGGACCTGGCGGCGGAGGGCGTGACCTGGACCGCCCAACGCATCCACGGCGACCTGCACCTGGGCCAGTGCCTGCACTCGCCGTCCGGGGAATGGTCGTTGATCGACTTCGAGGGCGAACCCTCCCGCCCCCTGGCCGAACGCCGTATGCCCCAGCCTCCGGTACGGGACATCGCGGGGATGCTCCGTTCCTTCGACTACGCGGCCCACTCGACGACTCCGGCCGCGCCCGGCTGGGCGGACATGTGCCGGGCGGCGTACTGCTCGGGGTACGCGGAGGTGACGGGGGTGGATCCGCGGACGGATCCGGTCCTGCTCCGCGCGTACGAGACCGACAAGGCGATCTACGAAGTCCTCTACGAGGCCCGCCACCGCCCGGACTGGCTCCCGGTCCCGTTGTCAGCGGTACGGCGCCTGGCCAGCCCTGTGACGTGACCCGCCCCACTTCGAACTCACCCCGCTCAGGAGGCTTTACCCGTGACCCCGCGTCCCTCGTCCAACGGTTCCGATCCGAAGCCGAACAAGAAAACGGCTGAGGGGAGGAGTGGTGCGGAAGTGCGGCCGACGGTTTCTGGGGAGACGGAGGGCGGGGGTAAGGGGGGCGCGGTCAAGGGGGCTGCAGGCAAAGAGGCGGCTGCGGAGAAGGCGATGAAGAAGAGGGGCGGGACGGGGAGCGCCGCCGCGAAGAATGCCGGAGCGAAGGGGGCGGCGGCTGAGGCGGGAGCGTCCGGGAAGGCCGGGGCCACGAGGGTGGTGGCGAAGGACGCGCGGGCTGGGACGGCCAAGCCTGGAAAAGCCGGAGCCAAGACAGCGAAGAAGCACACCCCGGCCAAGGCAAGCGACTCCGGAAAGGCCGCAACCAAAAGGACTGCGGCGAAAGACACGCCCGCCGAGACGGCCAAGCCTGGAAAGACCCGAGCCAACACAGCGAAGAAGCACACCCCGGCCAAGGCAAGCGAGCCTGGGAAGGCCGCGGCCAAGAGGGCCACGACGAAGAACGCCGGTACGAAGAAGGCTGCGGCAACGAAGGCGGCGGCCAAGAACGCCGTGCTCAAGAAGGCCGCGGCCAAGCAAGCTACGAAGAAGAACGCCGTGGCGAAGACTGGTTCGGCGGAAGACACCTCGGCGACAGAAGCTGCGACGGAGAAGGCCATGACGAAGACGGGCGCCGCGAAGACGGGTACGGCGAAGAGGACGAACGTGACCGCGAGGATCCCGGCGGAGACGGGCTCGGCAGAAGACGTCGTGGCGGAGACAGGCAGCGCGAGGAAGACCGTGACGAAGAAGACCGCAGCGAAGAAGAGCGCGACCAAGAACGCCGCCGCGAAGAAGGCTGTGCCCAAGAAGGGTGCCGGGAAGAAGAACTCGGCGAAGAAGGGCCTGGCCAGGAAGACGATCGCGGCTGACGAGAAGCCCACGCGGAGGACGGTGACCGCGGACACGGGGGTGGATTCGGAGGTGGCTTCTCCCTCGCGGGACAGCGCGGCTTCCGTTTCGGAGCGGGCGGATTCGGCACCGGAGCAGGGGGCTTCCGCAGCACAGGCGGCTTCCGCAGCAGAGCAGGCGGTTTCCACCCTGGGTCAGGAGGCCGCTGCCCCCGGCATCGCGTCCACCTCGGAGCCGGGTCCCACCTCGGAGCCCGGCCCCACCTCGGAGCCGGGTCCCACCTCGGAGCCCGGCCCCACCTCGGAGCCGGGTCCCACCTCGGAGTCGGCCTCGCCGCCGGCGGCGACCGAGGCCGCAGAGCCGACCTCGTCCTCGACTCCGCCCACCGCACCCGCTCCGGCTGTGCTGCCAACTCCGGCCGACACCTCGGAATCGGAGTCGGCCACACCGGCGAACCCGTCCATCTCGCCGACCACTCCGACTCCAGCGGTGCTGTCGACCCCGGACGACATCCCGGAGCCGAAGCGGGCCACACCGGCGCCCCCGTCAGCCACACCGACCTCGCCCGCGGCTCCGGCTCCGGCTCCGGCCACGCCGCCGGTATCCGCGGACGCCCCGGAGCCGGCCATCCCGCCGACGCCAACCGCCGCTCCCACTTCGGCACCAGCCCCGCTGACGACTGCGGCCGACACTCCGAAGGCGGCCACACCCGCGACGCCGCCCACCGCACCGACCCCGCTCACAGCCCCCGCCAAAACCCCGGAGTTGGCCACCCAGCCCACCCCACCGGCCACCCCCACCCCTCCCCCAACCCCCACCGTCTCCCCCGCCCTGGACGCCCCAGACCGCGACCGCCTCCTCCACGGAACCCACCACGCCCCCCACTCCGTACTCGGCGCACACCCGGTCCCCGGCGGCATAGCCTTCCGCGCGTTCCGGCCGTTCGCCCTCGGAGTCACAGTCGTGGCAGGCCAGTTGAAGGCCGAGTTGCACAACGACGGGGACGGGTTCTTCTCAGGGCTGCTGCCGCTGCAAGGCGTGCCGGAGTACCAACTGCTCGTGGCCTACGACGGCGCCGTGCAAGAGGTCGAGGACGCCTACCGGTTCCTCCCCGCGCTCGGGGATCTGGATCTCCACCTGATCGGTGAGGGCCGGCACGAGGAGTTGTGGCAGGCGCTCGGGGCGCGGACGATGACGCATCAGGGGGTCACCGGCACCCGGTTCACCGTGTGGGCGCCGGACGCGCAGGGCGTGCGCCTCGCCGGTACCTTCAACTTCTGGGACGGGACGGGCGCCCCGCTGCGCTCACTCGGCGGCACCGGTGTCTGGGAACTGTTCATGCCGGGTGTCGGCGAGGGCGAGCTGTACAAGTTCGAGATCACCCGGCCCGACGGGTCGAAGACGATGCGCGCAGACCCCATGGCCCGCCGCACCGAGGTCCCGCCCGCCACCTCCTCGATCGTCCACGCCTCGCACTACGAGTGGAACGACGCGGAATGGCTCGCCCAGCGCGCCGAACTCCCCGCCCACAAAGCCCCCCTCTCCATCTACGAACTCCATCTCGCCTCCTGGCGGCCGGGTTTGACATACCGTCAACTCGCCGAGCAACTCCCCGCCTACGTCAAGGACTTGGGCTTCACCCACGTCGAGATGATGCCGGTCGCCGAGCACCCGTACGGCGGCTCGTGGGGATACCAGGTCACCGGGTTCTACGCCCCCACCGCCCGCCTCGGCACCCCCGACGACTTCAAGTTCCTCGTCGACGCCCTGCACCAGGCCGGTATCGGCGTCCTGATGGACTGGGTCCCGGCCCACTTCCCGCGCGACGACTGGGCGTTGGCCGAGTTCGACGGCCGCCCCCTGTACGAGCACGAGGACCCGCTCCGGGCCGCGCACCCCGACTGGGGCACCCTGGAGTTCGACTTCGGCCGCCGCGAGGTGCGCAACTTCCTTGTGGCGAACGCCGTCTACTGGTGCGAGGAGTTCCACATCGACGGCCTGCGCGTGGACGCGGTCGCCTCGATGCTCTACCTCGACTACTCACGCGAACCGGGCCAGTGGACCCCGAACGAGCACGGCGGCCGGGAGAACCTCGACGCCGTCGCCTTCCTCCAGGAGATGAACGCGACGGTGTACCGCAGGGTGCCCGGCGTCGTGACGATCGCCGAGGAGTCCACCGCCTGGGACGGCGTCACCCGCGCCACGCACCACATCGGCCCCGGCGGATTCGGCGGCCTGGGCTTCGGGCTGAAGTGGAACATGGGCTGGATGCACGACTCGCTGGACTACATGGCACACGACCCCGTCCACCGTCGCCACCACCACGGCGAGATGACCTTCTCCATGGTCTACGCCTACAGCGAGAACTACGTCCTCCCCATCTCCCACGACGAAGTAGTCCACGGCAAGGGCTCGTTGGTCTCCAAGATGCCCGGCGACTGGTGGCAGCAACGCGCCAACCTCCGCGCCTACCTGGCCTTCATGTGGGCCCACCCCGGCAAGCAACTCCTCTTCATGGGCCAGGAGTTCGCCCAGGGCGCCGAGTGGTCGGAGACGAACGGCCCCGACTGGTGGCTCCTGGACCCCTCCTACAGCGCCGAGGCCGACCACCGGGGCGTGCGCGACCTGGTCCGCGACCTCAACACGGTCTACCGCCACACCCCCGCCCTCTGGCAACTGGACACCGACCCGTCCGGCTTCCAGTGGATCACCGGAGACGCCGCCGAGGACAACGTCTTCGCCTTCCTCCGCTACGACACCGACGGCTCCCCCCTCCTGGCCGTCAGCAACCTCTCCCCCGTAGTCCGCCACGACTACCGCCTCGGCACCCCCGAAGACATCCCCGCCTGGCACGAAACCCTCAACACCGACACGGCCCGCTACGGCGGCAGCGACATCACCAACCCCGACCCCCTCAAGCCCGAACCCCAACCGTGGCACGGCCGCCCGACGAGCATCCGAGTGACGTTGCCTCCCTTGGCGACGGTGTGGCTGAGGCCGGCCTGAAATGACAAAACACGACACCGCGGGGCCGATTCCACTCCAATTCGAACATCACTCCATTTCCATACTGTCGATATGGATCGGACTTCGACCAACCCCGAGGTAACGGAGAAAAATAGTTCGACTCGACCACATGCTCTGCTTGCCCATCCCGAGGGATCAAGTATTGGAGCGCAGGTCGTGGCTGATGCTTTTGACTACGTCACGCAGTACGTTCACCAAGCCTGCGGCGAAGAGTCGGTTTGTGCTCACGCAGGCGACATAAGACACTGTGAAATCACACGCCATCCCAAGTATGCGGATTTTCGCGCCAGCGCCATCATGGTAAAGGGCGAGGGCAAACCACCTCGCCTATGGGAATCCATGGTAGCCCTGGGACGAATTCACGACATGCGCGACGACGACAAGTGGCGGATGATCGTACTGGATTGCGTCATGGCCTCACTCCATGGGCGTTCAATCCGCATTTCCCGGGAGCTCTACGTCGACCTGTCAGACGTACGTTCCGACATGTTCGAGGCCGCGCTCACTACGTGGACGGAGACAGTCCACGGTGTCGCTCCACGTCATGTACCCACGCTCATGCGGAAGATGGCGATTCGAACCGCCTACCAGCGAGCCACAGATCAGACCCGCGAGACCGTCATAGAACGTCCAGAGGACTTCCTCGAAACTGAGGATCTTCCCGAGTCGCCAAGCCTCAAAGCGTCTGCGATCATCCACGGCGCCGACCCACAAGATCCTGCCGTTGCCGAACAGATTCGAGGCGAGCGGAATGGGGCGTTGTTCCACAAACACAACTGCCTAGATGCCGCGACACGCTTTCACGACGACCTCCGGGCCGGCCGTCGCCCAGAAGTGACATCGCGTGCCGCAAAAGCACCCATGCTGACACGCAGTAACCTGTTCGGACCGAGCCACTACTACTACCTCTCCGACTTCTTCCCGTCATTCATCGGCATGCCCGCCGCAGCAGAGGCACCAGGAATCGCCGAGTCCACCGCCTACCAGATGGTCAGGAAAGGAACCTTTCCCTGCCCACACACTCGAATGGGTCGAAGTCTCAAGGTTCCCGTGCCTCCTCTAATGCACTACATGAGCATTCCGGATGCCATCGTTCATCCCGACGATGTGGAAAACGGAGCAGCCCACGCGAGCGGACTACTGAACTTGATTGGGTGATGTCGGGAGGGTTCGCCTGACAGCGGCCTGCTGGCTCCGGTAGCGAAGTCGCCTCTGGTCCGCGAGGGAGCGAGCGGTCGGTGGAGCGGTGGCGTCGGACCGGCGCGAGCACGGCGGGGCCGGGGTCCTGTCGGGCTCTCCGGTGCGATCCCGGCACGGCTGGAGCTGGCAGCAGCCGGCCAGGCGGGCCATCGAGCGGGACGACGATGCGGTCGAGCTGTGGAAGAAGGGACCTGGCCACGGGGAAAAGCACCGCGGCGGAGCTCGGTGCCGGGGATCGTGTGCGCCAACGAGGCCAGGCAGTCGATGACTCCGCCACGCGCCAGACCTGGGGCCGGATCGGCCAGACCCCGGTCGTGCGGGTGCGAGGTCAGGGCTCCGGGCGGGTGTCGGTGGCGGGCATGGTCTGCTTCGAGCCGGGCCGGCGGTCCCGCCTCAGAAGTCCCGCCAGCCGAAGGGCTTCGGCTGGCGGGACTTCTGAGCCATGACCGTCCGCGCTCGCATCCAGCTCGGGGGCCCATCGTGCTGATCTGGGACAACGTCCGCCTCCACCTGACCGCCGGCATGAAGGAATTCATCGACTCCAATGGCGAGTGGCTGACCGTGTTCCAACTCCCGGCCTACGCCCCTGACCTCAATCCGCCCGAGCGTATCTGGGCGCTGGTCGAGCGCGACCTGGGCAACCTGGCCGCCGCGGACCTCGGTGAGATCACCAGAGCCGTGGAACGTCGACTCAAGGGGATCCAGTACCGTCCCGACCTCGTCGACGGCTGCATCGCTGCCACCGGCCTGATCCTGGACGGCTGAGTGAAACCGGGGACCGGTCCCGGATCACTCATCCCAGTCCGCATAGTCCCCGATCGCCACGTCGTCGCAGAAGGTCTCCCAGAACCCGTTGTGCACGAGAGCGGTCTCGTCGATGCCGGAGACGAGATCGCGCAGCTCTGCCGCCACCTCCGCGCACCTTTCCTCGTCGCCCTCGGCATAGAACGGGAACCTTGCGATCACGGCCGCGACGCATCGGTTGAAGGAGCCGAGGTCCTGGTTCACGTAACTGGCTGTCGTTGACTCGGCCTTGGGAATCTGCACCACGTGACCAGTGGCCACGTCGACGGCGATGCGTCCGAAAAGGCCACTCGACGCGATGGCGACCAGCCCCCGCTCGCCGATCCCCTCGAAGTACACCGACTCGCTCAACGGCCGGTACTCGTATCCGATCAACCCGCCTGGGATGCCAGTCTCCCCCAGGGCGACAGCGATCTGGGCGGGCACCTCGGGTGGAGCCTCGATGGAAATCAGGACGAACTCGGGCTTCGGAAGCTGCGGCAGAGGCTGGCTCACGGGAAGATCCTCTCCCGACGGACTGCCCGGGCAACACCCACTGGCCCGCGAGACGGCCGACTCACGCAGCGCAACGCCCTCTCATGCCGACCTCAGCGCCTTTGGCAGCGACCCCGTATGCAACACCCCCAGCCTCTGAGTAGCCCGAGTCAACGCCACGTACAGATCACTCGTCCCGTACCGCCCCGGCTCGACGACCAACACCGAGTCGAACTCCAGCCCCTTCGCCTGCCGGGGATCAAGCAGCACGACACTCCGCGTCAGATCCGGCTCGGCGCCGGCCGTCACCCCGTCCAGCCGCGCCGCAAGCCGCCGATGCAGATCCCGAGGCGCGATCACCGCCAACCGCCCTTCCGCAGGGGCGAGTTCACCCACGGCCTTGGCAACAGCCCCCGGCAGATCGTCAGTCGCCCGCACCCAAGGCCGCACGCCAGTGGCCCGCACCGAACTCGGCGGCTCGAAGTCAGGATTCTCCGCGCGGACGACCGCCGCCGCGAGGTCCATGATCTCGGCGGGGGTGCGGTAGTTGACGCCGAGCCGGGTGTGGTCGTAGCGGTCCTCGACGTACGGGGCGAGGATCTCCGACCAGGAGCCGACGCCCGCCGCCTCCGCCGTCTGCGCCGGGTCACCGACCAGCGTCATCGACCGCGTGGGACTCCGCCGCATCAGCAACCGCCAGGCCATCGGGGAGAGTTCCTGCGCCTCGTCGACGATGATGTGGCCGAACGCCCAGGTCCGGTCGGCCGCCGCGCGCTCCGCGGCGCTGCGGTGGTCCTCCTCCTCGTGCCGCTCGGCGAAGCGCTCCGCGTCGATGATGTCGTGCGCCGACAGCACCTCGGACCCCTCGGGATCGCCCTCCTCCTTGTCCTCGAACTCGAACGTCCGGGAAGCGAAGGACACGTCCAACACGCCCTGCGCGAAAGACACTTGCTCCTCGCGCTCCCGCTGAGCACGGGCCAGCCGCACCCGGTCGTCCCGCCCGAGCAGCTCCGCGGCCTCGTCCAGCAGCGGTACGTCCGCCACGGTCCACTCACGGGTCACCGGCCGCCGGATGGCATCGGCGTCGTCGTCGGAGACGTAGCCCACGGGGTCGGCGAGGAAGTCCGCGACGAGGTACTGCGGGGTCAGCCGCGGCCACAACTGGTCGATGGCGGCCCAGACTTCGGGGTTCTCGGCGAGTTCGTCGCGGATCTGGGTGATGTCGCTGGGGTCGAGGAGGTTGCTGCCGTCGAAGGGGTCGGTGCCGATGCGTTCGGCGAACAGCTCGGTGAGCGTGTTGAGGATGTGGCCCTCGAAGTGCTCCCGGGCCGCGTTGTGCGGGAGCCCGGCCTCTCGCGCACGGTCGCGGGCGACCCGTACGAGACCGTCGTCGAGCATCAGGATCTCGCGGTCGTGCTCGATCGCGATCACCGGATCGGGCAGCGACTGCCAGTCGCGTACGACGGCGGCGAGCACGTCGGCCATGTCGGCGCGGCCCTTGACCGCGGCGGCCGCCCGGCTGTCGGTCGCCGTCGCCTTCACGCCGGGGAACAGCTCGCCGACGGTCGCCAGCAGCACGCCGGTCTCGCCCAGCGACGGCAGCACCTCGCCGATGTAACCGAGGAACGCGGGGTTCGGACCGACGATCAGGACGGCCCGCTTGGCGAGCAACTCCCGGTATTCGTAGAGGAGATACGCGGCCCGGTGCAGCGCGACGGCGGTCTTGCCGGTGCCGGGGCCGCCCTCGACGACGAGCACCCCGCGGTAGGGCGCGCGGATGATCTCGTCCTGCTCGGCCTGGATGGTCTGCACGATGTCGCTCATCCGGCCGGTGCGCGCGGAGTTGAGCGCGGCGAGCAGGACGGCGTCGCCGCTCGGGTCCTCGTGGCCGGTGCGGGTGGCGTCGCCGAGGTCGAGGATCTCGTCGTGCAGGGCGGTGACGCGGCGCCCGTCGGTGGTGAGGTGCCGACGGCGGCGCAGGTCCATCGGGGTGTGGCCGGTGGCCAGGTAGAAGGGGCGGGCGACGTCGGCCCGCCAGTCGATCAGGATCGGCGTGAGGTCGGCGTCGTCGGAGCGGATGCCGATACGGCCGATGTGGTGGGTGGTGCCGGAGGTCAGGTCGATCCGGCCGAAGCAGAGCGAGCCGTCCACGGCGTTCAGCGCGGCGAGCAGCCCCGAGCGCTCGGCGACCAGGATGTCCCGCTCCAGCCGGGCCTGCATGGGCGTGTTGCCCTGCCCGAGCGCGTCCGTGACGGAGCCCTCGGTGGCGCCGCGCAGCGCGTCCACGCGTGCGTACAGACCGTCGATGAATTCCTGCTCACCGTGAATTTCATCGCTGTTTGACAATTCCACTCCCGGACATATATACTGTGCTCACTAAGCCTCTTTGCGACTCAATTCCCACGAAGTCGCGAACCATTGAATATACGCAAAGAAATCCCCCGAGCGCAATTGCTCGGGGGATTTTCTTTGCGTATCGGGCGGGATCAGAGCACGTCGGAGAGCTCCTCCAGCAACCGGCGCTTGGGCCGGGCCCCCACCATCGCCTTCACCGGCTCACCGCCCCGGAAGACCATGAACGTGGGCATCGAGAGCACCTTGTAGGCGTTCGTGGTCTCCGGATTCAGGTCCACGTTCAGCTGCACCACCTTGAGGCGGTCGGCCTCCTCGGTGGCGAGGGCGCGCAGCACCGGCGCCATCTGCCGGCACGGGGGACACCAGTCCGCCGTGAACTCCACCAGCACCGGCAACTCGGCCCCGATCACCTCCGCCGCGAAACTCTCGTCCGTCACGTCCATCACATGGGTCGCGTCGATCACAGTTCATGCCCTCCCAGTTCGCACAACGGTGGTGGCTCCTCGACGGTCGCCAGCCGCACCCCGATCTCCGCCCGCACCGCCTGCAACTCCCCGATCAGGGAATCCAGTTCGGCCAGCTTCCGCCGGTAGACCGCGAGCGAGGCCGGACACGAGTCCCCCTCGGGATGCCCGGCCCGCAGACACTCCACGAAGGGCCGCGTCTCCTCCAGGTCGAACCCGAAGTCCTGCAGGGTCCTGATCTGCCGCAGCAGCTTCAGATCAGCCTCGTCGTACGTCCGGTACCCGTTGCCCCCGCGCCGTGCGGGCAGCAGCCCCCGCGACTCGTAGTACCGCAACGCCCGCGTCGTGGTCCCGGCCCGCGCGGCCAGCTCGCCGATTCGCATGCCTACGACAGTAATCCTTGACGTCGGCGTCAGGGCAACAGCGGTTTCCGCTCCACCGGGGAGGTCAGCACGATCGACGTCGTGGTGCGCCCGAGCGCGGAGACCGCTTCGAGGACCTCCTCCAGGTGGACGGTGTCCCGGACGGCGACCTTGAGGATCCAGCAGTCCTCGCCGACGACATGGTGCACCTCGGTGATCTCGGACCGCTCGGTCAGCTCCAGGGTCCTGGGGTGCTTCAGGGTGTAGCCGCCGTGCGGGTCGACCCGGATGAACGCCTGGATGCCGTAGCCGAGCCGGCCCGGGACGACATGGGCGCCGTAGCCGCTGATCACGCCCGCCGCCTCCAGCCGTCGGACCCGCTCGGTGACCGCCGCCGGGCTCAGCCGGACCTGTCGGCCGAGCTCGCTGAGCTTGATCCGGCCGTCCGTCTGGAGGAGGTGGAGGATCTGCCGGTCCACCGCGTCGAAGGCCACCGGTGTTTCGGCGGCGGTCGCCCGCGGATGCCGTGGTTCTTTCGGCACCGTGGCCCCAACTCCCATGTCTCCCCCTTCAGATCCCGCTCGTACGCCCGAAGAATTATGGTCATGGAAAAGGCACGGGACGTCCTGGTCATCGGCGGCAGCCGCTACTTCGGCAAGCGGCTGATCGCGCGGCTGCTGGCCGCCGGGGACCGGGTCACGGTCCTCAACCGGGGTTCGTCGGCACCGCCCGCCGGAGCCGTTCACCTGATCGCCGACCGCGACGACGAGGACGCGCTGCGCGCCGCTCTCGGCCAGCGCACCTTCGACGTCGTCGTCGACCAGGTCTGCTACACCCCGCGCCAGGCGGCGATCGCCCGCCGCGTCTTCACCGGCCGCACCCGCCGCTATGTGATGACGTCGACGGTCGAGGTGTACGAGCACGACGACTCGCCCGCGCTCGTGAGCGAGGCGGCCGTCGATCCGGCCGAGGTGACCGTGGACCTCGAACTCCCCTGGGACGAGCCCGAGTTCCTCGACGCGCACTACGGCGAGGGCAAGCGGCAGGCGGAGGCGGTGTTCGCGGCGGCCGGACCGGAGTTCGCGTACGCGGCGGTCCGTGTGGCCCATGTCCTGGGCGGCGCCGACGACTTCACCGGCCGCCTGGAGCACTATGTCGACCGTATCCGCACCGGCACGCCGATCACCGTCCCGCGCGTCAACCACCCGGCGACCTACATCCACGTCGACGAGATCGCCGACTTCCTCTTCTGGACGGCGGGGCAGGACTTCACCGGCCCGGTCAACGCGGCCTCCCACGACCCGCTGACCACGGCGGACCTGTGCGAGGCGATCGCCGCCCGACTCCCGTCCGGGAAGGTGGTGTTCCGTACGGCGGAGGAGGGCGGGAGCACGTCCCCGTTCTCCTTCGCCCGCTCCTACGGCATGGACAACTCCCGTGCCACGCGGCTCGGTTACACCTTCACTCGGGCCCGGGAGTGGCTGCCGGGGGTGGTGCGGTAGTCGAGGACACCACCCCGAGCAGCCGACGCGTCAACTGGTCCCGGGCGGAGTGGAGTTCATGAGCGAGGCCTCGCGTCGGGCACCGTACCGGCGCTCGTACTCGGCCTCGCTCATGAACTCCACTCCGCCCGGTTCGCCCATGTCTGCCTCCACAGTTCCGAAGGTGCGATGTTTCGGACCAGGGTGTCAGAACATGACCCCGCGGGCGTCAGACCATGACGCCGGCCGACGTCTCCACCTCCAGCAGGGACGCGCTCTCGCGCTCCTCGTCGAAGGCCTTCCGGCCGCCGCGCAGCCCGAACAGCCGCTTGGCCAGGGCGATGTAGAGGACGGCGAGTATGTTCAGGACGAGGGTGGCGATCTTCAACCAGCTGATGTGTTCGGTGAGTTCGTAGATCTCCAGCGGCAGGAACGCGGCGGTGGCGACCACCGTCAGATACTCCGCCCAGCGCTTGGCGTACCAGAGGCCGCCCGCCTCGACGAGTTCGATCAGCGCGTACGCCAGCAGCAGTACGGCGACCAGGACCAGCGTGGAGTGCTTGTAGCCGAAGGTCTTCTGGATGGTGCCGACGATCGGCGAGTGGTCGAGGTCGTAGTGGAAGTGCTTGAAGACGGGCCGGAACACGTCGAGGTACTCGTCGAAGAGCTGGCGCACCGAGTCCTGGCTGTTGCTGAACTTCCATACGGCGGCGGCGACCAGCACGATGAACACCCCGCGCACGGCCCGCTCGATGGCGAGGAACCGCAGGATGAACAGGTCCCGCAGCACCTTCCCGCGCGGCACCAGGGGAGCGTGCTCGGCGGGCCCCGAACCGTGCGGCTCGCCCAGGACGAAGTCGCCGCAGCGCAGACAGCGCCAGGCCTCCCCGAACCCGGTCTCGGCGCGCAGCCGTTCCCGCAGTGCCGTCTCCTCGGGCGCGTACGTCGCGTGCCCGTGCCGTGCGCAGTGCCGCCGGTCCCAGTCGATCTTCATGCCCATGGCCCCCGTGACTCCTACCCGACGTGAACGTGCCGTGCGGCGCCGGAGGTTTCCGGCACGGCACGGCACGCTAGTACATCCCTACTACGTCCCTGTAAGGACCGGGCGGCTGAGCGACGGGGGGACACCCAGCCGCCCGGAGTCCGTGGGCGTCCGGACCGTGTTCAGGTCGGCCCGGGCGCCACGCTTGGGCAGGGAGCGCTCAGGCCTTGGCGAGTTCCTTCTCGCCGCCCTGCTCGGGGACGGCGTCGAGGTGGTCGTCGCCGTCCTTCTCGTCGAGCAACGTCTTCTCGTCGAAGGGGAGTTCACCGGCGAGGACCCGGTTCACCCGCTCCTTGTCGACCTCGCCGGTCCAGGTGCCGATGAGCAGCGTGGCGACGGCGTTGCCGGCGAAGTTGGTGACCGCGCGGGCCTCGCTCATGAAGCGGTCGATGCCGATGATCAGGCCGACACCGTCGACCAGCGCGGGCTTGTGCGACTGCAGGCCACTCGCCAGTACGGCGATACCGGAGCCGGAGACACCGGCCGCGCCCTTGGAGGCGACCATCATGAAGAGCAGCAGGCCGATCTGCTGGCCGATGCTCATCGGCTGGTCCATCGCGTCGGCGATGAACAGCGAGGCCATCGTCAGGTAGATCATCGTGCCGTCGAGGTTGAAGGAGTAGCCGGTCGGCACGGTGATGCCGACGACCGGGCGGCTGACACCCAGGTGCTCCATCTTCGCGATGAGCCGCGGCAGCGCGGACTCGGAGGACGAGGTGGAGACGATCAGCAGGAACTCACGGCCGAGGTACTTCAGCAGCTGGAAGAGGTTGACCTTGGCGACCAGCTTGGTCAGCGTGCCGAGCACGACGACGATGAAGAGCGCACAGGTGATGTAGAAGCCGGCCATGATCGTGCCCAGTGCCTTCAGCGCGTCCATGCCGGTCTCGCCGATGACGGCGGCCATGGCGCCGAAGGCGCCGACGGGCGCGGCCCACATGATCATGCCGAGGATGCGGAAGACCAGCTTCTGGATGTACTCGACACCGCGCAGCACCGGCTCGCCGGTCCGGCCCATGGCCTGCAGCGCGAAGCCCGCGAGGAGCGCGATCAGCAGCGTCTGGAGGACCTGGCCCTCGGTGAACGCCGACACGAAGGTGGTCGGGATGATCCCGAGCAGGAAGTCGACCGGGCCCTCGGCGGCGGCCTGGGCCTGCGTGTGTCCGACGCCCTTGACGGCCTCGGTCAGGTGCATGCCGCTGCCCGGGTGGATGATGTTGCCGACGACCAGGCCGATGGCCAGCGCCACGAACGACATCGCGATGAAGTAGCCGAGCGCGAGCCCGCCGACCTTGCCGACCTGGGCGGCCTTCCGTACGGAGCCGACGCCGAGCACGATGGTGCAGAAGATGATCGGCGAGATCATCATCTTGATCAGCGCGACGAAGCCGGTACCGAGCGGCTTGAGCTCCTCGGCGAAGTCCGGCGCGGCGAACCCGACGGCGATGCCGAGGGCGACCGCGACGATCACCGCGATGTAGAGGTAGTGGGTGCGGTCCCGCTTCACGGGCGGTGCTGCGGGTGCGGCAGGTGCGGGTGCGGGGGTGCTGGCCACGGCTGCCCTCCTTGACGACGTCGTCGGCATCATCCGGCGTGCGGCTCACGACCGGCGGAACCCGGGTGGCGAGTGCGGCTCACGTCCGGGGATTCATGGGTCCTACGGGTTCTACGGGTTCTACGGCGGTCCGCACCGATCCGATGCCCTGCGCGGCCTGGCCCGGGAGGCGGCTGCTTCCGGGGTTGCGGTGACTATCTCCCGGCTTGTGAGGGCGGTCACCCTTACGTTCATTTAGTTCGCGCTTAACATGCGAGGCACACTGACGACATGCGCATCCCGCACGTCCCCCGCCCCCGCAGCCTCGCCGGCCAGCTCTTCGGCATGCAGGCCGTGCTGATAGCGGTCGTCGTCGCCGGGTACGCGCTGTTCACCTACGTCAGCGACCGCAGCCAGGCCGAGGACGCGGCGGGCCGGCAGGCCATGGCGGTGGCGCGGTCGGTCGCGGACTCGCCGTCGGTGATCGCGGCGATCGGTACGTCGAACCCCACCGCGCACCTGGAGTCGTACTCCCTGAAGGTCCAGCGCGACACCCAGGTCGACTTCATCACGATCATGAATCCGCAGGGCATCCGCTGGACCCACCCGGACCGGAAGCAGATCGGGAAGAAGTTCCTGGGCCACATCAAGCCCGCGCTGAAGGGCGACTCCTTCACGGAGACCTACACCGGCACCCTCGGCGCGTCCGTCCGCGCGGTCACCCCCGTCAAGAGCGGCGACACGGTCATCGGACTGGTCAGCGCCGGCATCCGGGTCGAGGCGATCACGCAGCGGGTGCAGGACCAGGTGACGGCGCTGATCGGGGTGGCGGCCGGCGCCCTGGCACTGGGTGCCGTAGGGACGTACGTCGTCAACGCCCGCCTGCGCCGCCACACCCACGGCATGAACGCGACCGAGCTGAGCCACATGCACGACTACCACCAGGCCGCGCTGCACGCGGTGCGCGAAGGGCTGCTGATGCTCGACGGTCAATACCGGGTGGCGCTGATGAACGACGGCGGGCGGGAGCTGCTGGGGGTGGGCCCGGAGGTGGACGTGGTGGGCCGGTCCGTGGCGAGCCTCGGCCTGCCCGCGCCGCTGACGGGCGCGCTGCTGTCCTCCGAACCGCGCGTGGACGAAGTGCATCTGACGGCGTCCCGGGTGCTGGTGGTGAACACCTCGCCGGTGTCGGGCGGCGAGCGTCGCGGAACGGTGGTGACGCTCCGGGACGTCACCGAACTCCAGTCCCTGATGGGCGAGTTGGACTCTGAGCGGGGCTTCACCCAGGCGCTGCGCTCACAGGCCCACGAGGCGGCGAACCGCCTGCACACGGTCGTCTCGCTGATCGAGCTGGGGCGCGCGGAGGAGGCGGTGGACTTCGCGACCGCTGAGTTGGAGCTGGCCCAGACACTGACGGACCAGGTGGTCTCGGCGGTCAACGAGCCTGTGCTGGCTGCCCTGTTGCTGGGCAAGACGGCCCAATCGAACGAGCGGGGCGTCGAGTTGGTCGTATCGGAGGACAGCGGCCTGGACGACGGCCTGCTGCCGGACTCGCTGCCCGCGCGGGACCTGGTGACCATCCTCGGGAACCTGATCGACAACGCGGTGGACGCGGCGCAGGGAAGCCTGCGGGCGCGGGTCACGGTGACGGCGCGCACGGAGGCGGAAGCGGGGGCGGGTGGCTCCGCGCTGGTGCTGCGGGTCGCGGACACGGGGGCGGGGGTGGATCCGGCGCACGCGGAGGCGGTGTTCCAACGGGGCTTCTCGACGAAGCCGGCGGGGCCGGGGGGTCGCGGGCTGGGGTTGGCGTTGGTGCGGCAGGCGGTGAACCGGCATGAGGGGACGTTGACGGTGGCTGAGGCGGAGGGGGGCGGGGCGGTGTTCGAGGTGCGGTTGCCTTTGCGGGGAGTGGGGGCAGGGGCAGGGGTGGATTCGGGTTCAGGTGCGGGTGCGGGTCGCGGGCGGGCGTCGTCCCAGGGTTCTGTCTCCGAAGGTGGTACCTCATGACTACGGCCGAGCCGATCCGCGTCCTCATCGTCGAGGACGACCCCGTCGCCGCCGACGCGCACGTCATGTACGTGGGCCGGGTGCCGGGGTTCGTGGCGGTGGGCAAGGCGCACACGGGGGCGGAGGCGCGGCGGGCGCTGGAACGCACCCAGGTGGACTTGCTCCTGCTCGACCTGCACCTTCCGGACGCGCACGGGCTGCAACTCGCGCGGTCGTTGCGGGCGGCCGGGTACCACGCCGACGTCATCGCGGTGACCTCGGCGCGGGATCTGGCCGTGGTGCGGGAGGGGGTGTCGCTGGGGGTCGTGCAGTACGTACTGAAGCCGTTCACGTTCGCCACGCTCCGGGATCGGCTGGTGCGGTACGCCGAGTTCCACGCGGCCGCGGGTGAGGCGAGCGGTCAGGACGAGGTCGACCGGGCGCTGGCCGCGCTGCGGGCGCCGTCGCCCGCGGCGCTGCCCAAAGGGTTGAGTGCGCCAACGCTGGAGAAGGTGACGGTCGCGCTGCGGGACTGCGGGGAAGGGCTCACGGCGGCGGGGGTCGCGGAGGCGGTGGGGATTTCCCGGATCACGGCTCGGCGGTATCTGGAGCATCTGGTGGAGGCGGGGCGGGCGGCGCGGAGTCCGCAGTACGGGACCGTGGGGCGGCCGGAGTTGCAGTACCGGTGGGTCAAGGGGTAGGCGGGCGGGGCGAGTTGAAGGGCCGCGCGTAACTGAGGACCTGATGGCCGAGGCCGACGACGATGAGCGCCTCGGCCACGGACAGGACGAACAGGCCGGAGGAGGTCTGCCCCGCGAACCAGTAGACGAGGAGACCGGCGAGCGGGACGACGCAGAACGCCAGCAGGTCGATCACGCACTGGATCACCTTGCGGGAACGGCGGCGGCTGTCGGAACGGTGGGTGGTCTCCCACGCGAACAGCGCCTCGCCGCCGGTGAGTTCGACGAGTCGGGGCCCGAGGTCGTCCCGTACGTACGTCCCGATCGCGGAGATCTTCTCGTCGTTCACGAGGTAGGTCCAGCCGAGCACGACACACACCGGCGGCAGCGCGAGCAGCATCTCGGACTGCTTGGCCTGGGCCGCGGCGGCGATGACGGCGGCGACGACGGTGAGGGTGACGTAGAGGAGGTTGTCGCGGAAGCCGATCCGGGTCTTCTGCTCGTCCTTGACGGTCTGGTACTCGGCGAGGAGCAACTGGCCCACGGTGACGTCACGTTCCGGCATTGCCCTCGACTCTCCCCCGGGTGGTGCCAACACAGCCTCTGCGCAGGCGACTTGGAAGTACCTTAAGGGAGTGTCCGAGATGCCTGAGTCGCAACCCACTGTCGCGGTGCTGACCGCGCTGCCGCTGGAGTACAAGGCCGTGCGGGGTCACCTCACGGACCTTCGCAAGCGCGAGCATCGCCGTGGCACCAGGGCCGAGGTGGGACGGTTGCCGGGTACGGACTGGTCCGTCGCGCTGGTGGAGCTGGGCGAGGGAAACCTGACGGCCGCGGCACTCACCGAGCGGGTGATGGAGTGGCTGGAGCCCGAGGCGATGTTCTTCGTCGGAGTCGCCGGAGGGCTGAAGAGCGACATCGCGCTGGGGGATGTCGTGGTGGCGACCAAGGTGTACGCGGTGCACGGCGGCAAGGAGACTGCGGAGGGTTTCCATGTACGGCCGGACGCGTGGCGTGCTTCTCACCGGTTGGCCGCGGCGGCGCGGGACGCGCTGCGCGATGATCCTCGGGCGCATCTGAAGCCGATCGCGGCGGGGGACGTGGTGCTGGCGTCGGCGAAGTCCGCGCTGGCAGAGCATCTGCGGAAGAACTACAACGACGCGGCCGCCATCGAGATGGAGGGCTCGGGGTTCGTGAGCGCCGTCGATCTCGCCGGTGGGGACGCGCTCGTGATTCGCGGGATCAGCGATCGAGCCGACGACGACAAGTCCCGTGTGGACGGGGCAGGTTGGCAGCCCAGGGCTGCGGCGAGTGCGGCTGCGGCGGTGGTGGCGGTGTTGCGGGAGCTACGGCCGTTCAGAGGGCGTGCGTCATCGGATGCACGCAGCGCCGAGGACCCTGAGGAGGGGCCCCATTCCGGGCCCGCGTATGGAGGGGACCACCTCGACTTTCGGGGTAGCACCTTCAACGGGCCGTTCGTCGCCAAGCAAGTGGGACGGCGGGACGGGGAACGGTAGTTCAGGGCGCGGTTCTGTGCATGGGCCGGTGCCGGTTGCCACGGCCGCGTTGCCTGCGGTGCCGGCCGGGTTCACCGGGCGGGACGAGGACTTGGCGCGGCTGTATCCCGTACTGGACCCGGCCGCGGAGTCCGAACTGCCGGTGGTGATCTGCGCGGTGTCCGGGCTGGGCGGGATCGGGAAGACGTCGTTGGCGTTGTGTGCGGCCCATCAGGCGGTGCGGGACGGGTGGTTTCCGGGCGGGACGTTGTTCGTCGACTTTCGGGGGTACGACGCGGATCCGGTTACGGCGGATCAGGCGGTGGTCGCGTTGTTGGACGGGATGGGGGTGCGGGGGGCGGATCTTCCGCAGACGGTGGTCGGGCAATACGGGCTGTTTCGGCGGCTGTTGGCGGAGGAGCGGCGGCCTATGTTGCTGGTCCTCGACAATGCGTCGGATGCGGGGCAGGTGATGCCGCTCGTGCCGGGGACGGATCATCACCGGGTGCTGGTCACGTCTCGGGATCGGTTGACTGAGCTGGACGCTCAGTTGATCGACCTCGATGTGCTAAACGCGGAGGATGCGGCCGACCTCATCGACAGGTCCTTGCGGCTCAGCGACCGCGCCGACGATCGGGCGACGCGTGAACCGGAGGCGGTGTCGGAGCTTGCCATGCTCTGCGGGCATCATCCGCTGGCGCTGAGGATCACAGCGGGCATGCTGCGCAAGCGGCGCTATCGCTCCGTCGCATCCCTCGTGGAGGAGTTACGGGATACCGAGGACGTGACGGCGGCTGTCGGACTCCGGCCGGTCTTCGAGGCTGCGTATCGGCAACTGCCGTCTGAGCAGGCAAGGTTGCTGCGCCTGCTCGCGCTGGCTCCGGCGACTGAAGTCGGCGGTGAGACCGCCGCTGCAATGGCGGACCTCAGCGTCGACCAGACGTTCGACCTGCTCGAAGAGCTTGCTGCGGCCCACCTTGTTACGCCTGTTCCGGGAGGGACGGACGTGCGATGGCGGTTGCATGACTTGGTGCGGGCGTTCGGGGCGGGTGTGGTCAAGAGGGATGCGAGGTTGTGGGAGGAGGGGGAGGCGGCGCGGGAGCGGGTGCTGGCCTTCTACTTCCGGTGGGCGAGGGCGGCGGATGGCTGGTTGCGGCGGCTGCCCGGAATGCCGGAGCCGGAGCGGTTTGCGGATCGGGCGGCGGCGCTGGCGTGGCTGGACTCCGAGCGGGCGGGGCTGGTCGCCGCGGTGCAGTGGGCGCGGGAGGAGCGGTACGCGCACGCGGCGGTGCGGCTGTCGCAGTGCCTAGCGGAGTATCTGGACTGGAGGCGCTCTTTCGACGACAAGATCACGATGTGTGGTGTCGCAGGGGAGGCCGCCCATCGCGCCGGTGACCGGGTGGGCGAGGCCAACGCGTGGAACAGCCTCGGCATCGCTCTGCAGGAGACGGGCTGGGCGGAGGAGGCAATCGACGCCTACACCCGAGCCCGCGACCTGTACCAGGCCACTAGGGACCGCCACGGCGAGCCCATCGCGTGGGACAACCTCGGCAGCGCCCTGCGGGAGGCGGGCCGGGTGGAGGAGGCGATGGACTCCCACACCCGCGCCCGCGACCTGTACCAGGCTGCCGGGGACCGCCACGGCGAGGCCATCGTGTGGGACAACCTCGGCATCGCCCTGCGGGAGGTGGGCCGGACGGAGGAGGCGATCGACTCCCACACCCGCGCCCGCGACCTGTACCAGGCTGCCGGGGACCGCCACGGCGAGGCCAGGGCGTGGAACAACCTCGGCATCGCCCTGGGTGACACGGGCCGTGTGGAGGAGGAGGTTGAGGCGTACGAGAAGACCTTGGAGGGCTACCGGGAGTTCGAGGACTGGTACGGGACGGGCCGCACCCTCTACAACCTGGCTCTCACCCACGAGACCACCCGCCCCACCGAGGCCCGCGCCCACTTCCTCCAATCCGCCGCCGCCTACACCCGCGCCAACGCCCTCGCAGAAGCCGCCGAAGCCCAATCCGCCGCAGACGCATTGACCTGACTAGACCACTCCACTTACCTTCACCGGGCAGCCATCCGCCCAGGCCACAACGTAGTGAGCCCGTAGGAGGTCATGCCCGTGCGCCCCACCGCCGCCCGCCCCCACCGAACTGCCGTACTCACACCCCTAGTTGCTCTCGCCGCCCTCTCCCTCGCCGCGACCACCCTCACCGCCTGCGGCAGCGGCTCCGGCAGCAGCCCCGACACCGTCAAGATCTCCTTCAAGCAGTCGACGGACAACTCCATCAAGGTGATGGACACCTACCTCGCCGACATGAAGAAGCAGTTCGAGAAGCAGTACCCGGGCAAGAAGGTCGAGCTCGTCCCGATCAAGGCTCCGGACTCGGAGTACTACACCAAGCTCCAGCAGATGCTCCGCTCGCCGAAGACCGCCCCGGACCTGGTCTACGAGGACACGTTCCTCATCAACAGCGACATCACCTCCGGCTACCTCAAGCCCCTCGACGCCTACCTCGACAAGTGGCCGGACTGGAACCAGTTCATCGACACGGCGAAGTCGGCGGCCAAGGCCGAGGACGGGAAGACGTATGGCGTCCCGGACGGCACGGACACCCGCGGCCTCTGGTTCGACAAGGGAATCTTCAAGAAGGCGGGTCTGCCCGCGAATTGGCAACCTAAGACCTGGGCCGATGTCCTCGCCGCAGCCCGCACGATCAAGCAGAAGGTCCCGAACGTCACCCCGCTCAACGTCTACACGGGGAAGCCGGCCGGCGAGGCAGCCACCATGCAGGGCTTCGAGATGCTGCTCTACGGCACCAACGACGGCTCCACGGACCCCCTTTACGACAAGTCGTCGAAGAAGTGGATCGCCGGCGGCCAGGGTTTCAAGGACGCGCTCTCGTTCGTCCACACGGTCTACAAGGAGAAGCTCGGCCCGGACGTGTCCGACGCCCTCGACCCCAACATCCAGACCTACGTGGCCGGTGAACTGCTCCCCAAGGGAAAACTCGGCATCGCGCTCGACGGATCGTGGCTGCCCCAGGCCTGGTTGAAGGGCAGCGGGCACGAATGGCCGGACTGGTCAAAGGAGTTGGGGCTCGCCTACATGCCCACGCAGAACGGCCAGGCGCCCGGCAAGGTGAGCATGTCCGGCGGCTGGACCTGGGCGATCCCCGCCAAGGCCGGCAACCCGGACCTCGCCTTCGACTTCATCAAGACGATGCAGACGAAGGCGAACGCGGAGAAGTGGTACATCGCCAACTCCGGTATCTCCGTGCGGAAGGACGTCGCCGCCGACCCTGCCTACGCGACCGCCCAGCCCGGCATCAAGTTCTTCACGGACCTGGTCGCGAGCACGCACTACCGCCCCGCCTACCCGGCGTACCCGAAGGTCTCCACCGCCATCCAGGAGGCGATGGAGGGCGTGACGACGGGCGACATGTCGGTGGACAAGGCGGCGAGTTCGTACGACGACGAACTCAAGTCGGCCACGGACAACCAGGTCACCGAGAAATGAACGGCGGCGACCGCCGATGACCACAGCACCGCAGCACACGGGCCCGGGCGTGCGGGAAGTCCCCCCGGGCCCGCCGACCCCGACCACCCAACTGCCCACCCCCAAACGCCCGTTCACCCAAACCCTGACCCGCCTCCTCCCCCTCTCCCCCGCCCTGATCCTCCTGCTCCTCTTCCTGGCCGGCCCGATCGCGTACTGCGCCTACATCGCCTTCACCGACCTCCAACTCACGGGCCAGGCCCACTCGTCCTTCGTAGGCTTCGCGAATTTCCGCACGGCCTTCAAGGACTCGGAATTCCTGAACGCCGTATGGCTGACACTGGTGTTCACAGTCCTGTCGTCCCTGATCGGGCAGAACACGATCGGCCTGGGCCTGGCCGCACTGATGCAGCGCGCGTCGAAACCGGTACGCACGCTCACGGGCGCGATCGTGATCACGGCATGGGTATTGCCGGAGGTCGTCGCCGGCTTCCTCCTCTACGCCTTCTTCCGCCGCGAGGGCACCCTGGACGCCATCCTGGTCTGGCTCCATCTCCCGTCCCAGAACTGGCTGTTCACCCTCCCCATCCTGGCGGTGTCCTTCGCGAACGTGTGGCGGGGAACGGCCTTCTCGATGCTGGTGTACTCAGCCGCCCTGAACGAGATCCCCAAGGAGATCACGGAGGCGGCGGAGGTCGACGGCGCGAGCGGCTGGCGCCGGATGTGGCACATCACGCTGCCGATGATCCGCCGTTCGATCGGCACGAACCTGATGCTGAACACGCTCCAGACCCTGTCCGTCTTCGGCCTGATCTGGGTGATGACGCGAGGCGGCCCGGGAAACAAGAGCCAGACCCTCCCCCTCTACATGTACGAACAGGCCTTCCAGAACAGCATGATCGGCTACGCCACGGCGGTCGCGCTGCTCCTGCTCCTGGTCGGCTCGCTCTTCTCGGTGATCTACATGCGCCTGCTGCGAACGGAGGTCTGACCCATGGCACTCACCCTCTCCTCCCGCCGCACGACCCGACGCCTGGCGGCGGACGCGGGGCTGCTGGTGGTCGCGGCGACGTTCGCACTGCCGCTGCTCTGGGTGGTCCTGTCGTCCCTCGACGCCCACGCGGACCTCAAGGTGAAGGCCCCAGACGGCCTGACCCTGGACAACTTCCACGCGATCCTCAACTCGGACATCACCTTCACCCCTCTCCTCAACAGCCTGATCCTGTGCGGCTTCGGGACGCTGCTGACGGTGGTGTGCGCGGCGTTGGCGGCGTACCCGCTGTCCCGGTTCCGGTCCCGCCTGAACCGCCCCTTCCTCCTGACGATCCTCTTCGCGACCAGCCTTCCGGTCACCGCGATCATGGTGCCGGTGTACGCGTTGTTCGTGCAGGTGAATCTCATCGACACCATGCAGGGCACGATCTTCTTCTTCGCCGCGTCCCAACTCCCGTTCGCCATCTGGCTGATGAAGAACTTCATGGACGGCGTACCGAAGGAGTTGGAGGAGGCGGCGTGGACCGACGGGGCGTCGTCGTTTCAGTCCCTCGCGCGGATCGTCCTCCCGCTGATGGGGCCGGGGGTCGCGGTGGTGACCGTCTTCTCGTTCGTGATGATGTGGGGGAACTTCTTCGTCCCGTTCATGCTGCTGCTCACGCCGGACCAGATGCCGGCGAGTGTGAGCATCAATGAGTTCTTCGGGAATCGGGGGATGGTGGCGTACGGGCAGCTGGCCGCGTTCTCGGTTGTTTATTCGACGCCGGTGATTTTGTTGTATGTGCTGGTGGCGCGGCGGTTGGGTAGGGGGTTTGCCTTGGGTGGGGCTGTTAAGGGGTGATGGCTTCGGCTCGGGTGCGGGCTTGGGCGGCTTCGGTGGGGGCGTTGGCGCGGGTGAAGGCGTCGGCGGACTGGAGAAAGTGGGCGCGGGCCTCTGCGGGACGGTCCGCGCGCTGGTGCGTGAGGGCCAGGTTGGAGAGGGTGCGGCCCGCTCGGTACCAGTCCTCGAACTCCCGGTAGCCCTCCAGGGCCTTCTCGTACGCCTCAACCGCCTCCTCCCCACGACCCGCCTCCCACAGGGCTCCGCCGAGGTTGTTCCACGCCCTCGCCTCGCCATGGCGGTCCCCGACGGTCTGGAACAGGTCGCGGGCGCGGGCGTGAGCGTCGATGGTCTCCCCCGACCGGCCCGCCTCCCCAAGAGCGGCACCGAGGTTGTCCCACGCCATGGCCTCGCGGGGGCGGTCCCCGGCCGCCTGGAACAGATCGCGGGCGCGGGTGTGGGCGTCGATCATCTCCCCCGCCCGGCCGACCTGCCGCAAGGCCAAGCCGAGGTTGTCCCACGCCATGGCCTCGCCGTGGCCCTCCCCGACCGCCTGGAACAGGTCGCGGGCGCGGGTGTGGGCGTCGATAGCCCCCTCGGTCCGGCCCGTCTGCTGAAGGGCGTTGCCGAGGTTGGTCCACGCGCTGGCCTCCGCCGCCCGGCTACCGGTGTGGTGTGCGGCCTCCCGCGCGACACCGCACACCGTGATCAAGTCATCGAAAGAACGCCGCCAGTCCAGATACTCCGCCAGGCACTGCGACAGCCGCACCGCACTGGTCGCGTACCGCTCCTCCCGCGCCCACTGCACCGCCGCCACCAGCCCCGCCCGCTCGGAATCCAGCCACGCCAACGCCCCCGCCCGGTCCGCAAACCGCTCTGGCTCCCGCCTCCCCGGCAGCCACCGCAGCCGGTCGTCCGCCGCCTCCGCCCACCGCAGATAGAACTCCAGCGCCCGCTCCCGAGCCGCCTCCCCCTCCTCGCACAACCCCACATCCCCCTTGACCACACTCAGCCCGAACACCCGCAATAAGTCATGCAACCGCCACCGCCCGCTCCCCCGCTCAACAAGATGGGCGCGGCACAACGCATCGAGCACACGCACCGGCGCAGTGTCCGCCCCGTCCAGCACGGCTACGACCTCGGCCGTCACCTCCGGCCCCGGAGCCAAAGCCAACAGCCGTAGCAACCGGGCCTGTTCAGCCGGCAGACGCCGATACGACAGGTCAAAGGCGGCCCGCACACTGCGCTCACCGTCATCAAGGTGCTGGAGTCGGTCACCGGACTCGGCCAGTTCCGCCACGAGTTCGGCCACGGGCTTGTCCCGGTCGAGGACGAGCAGGGCCGCAGCGATCTGAAGGGCCAGAGGCAAGTGCCCACACAGCAAGGCGAGTTGAGCAGCAGCCTCACCCTCATTCGCCACCCGCGCATCACCCGGAGCGGCGATCCGCAGCGCCCGGTCCAGAAGTTCGTACGCCTCCTCCGGACTCAACTCCCCCAACGGCAACAGCCGCGCCCCCAGTTGGGGCAACTTGCTCCGCGAGGTGGCAAGCAGCCGGTGACGCGCGCCCCCGGGATGCAACGGCCCCACCTGCTCCGCCGAGGAAGCGTTGTCGGCCAGGACGAGCACCGCCCCCAACTCCCTCTCCCGCACCGCAAGCACCGAGCGATACAGCGCGGCCCGCGCATCAACCCCGTTGGGAATGTGCTCGGGAGGCGTCCCAAGCCCCCTCAGCAGAGTCTCCAGCGCCTGTTCCGCCGTAACGCGATCGTCGTCGTACCCATGAAGATTGACGAAGAGCACCCCACCCGGAAACCACCCCTTGTCGCAGGCCTTATGCACCGCCTCCACCGCAAGCGCGGTCTTGCCGATACCACCGAGCCCGGACACCGCAGCGACCAATACAGCCCCCGCCGCTTCGCCCTCATCCGGGTCGAACGCGCGGAGCAGTTCCCCGAGTTGGTCACCGCGCCCGGTGAACCCGGCCACCTTCGGAGGCAGGGCATCCAGCGCGGTGGGCGCCGGCCCGTGCTGGTGGTACTCCACCTTCTTCGCGGTGAAGTCCCCGTTGAACTCCCCGCCCCGGAAATCCTGATGATCCCCGCCGTACTGCTCGTACCGCCCGTACTGCTCGCCCATCGCGCCGTCCCCGTGCCGCTGCCCCCGAATCGCGTGCCAACACGGTACGCGCCGTCGGCGACGTCGCCGCACTCCTCGCCGAACGACAGGAACGCGCAGCCGCTTGACCGCAGGTCACACAACGTGTGGGCGATCTCGGGGAACAACTGCGCCTTCGTCATGTCACAGACCGCCTGATGCGCTAGTGACACAGAAGCCGGCACAGCCCATTCTTTCCTTCATGCCTCAACACCAGCACATGCTCGACGGCAGGAGCCGACCAATCACACTCGCCGAACTCAAGGAGTTCGTCGACGCCGCCACCAGCAACGGCACAGACGGGAAACGACCGCTGCACGCGGAGATCGTCAGCGGGAAGATCAAGAAGATATGGATCGACCTGTCAGGCCCCAACAAGTAGCCGCCACAGACACACGACGAAGCCCCAGCCGACCGCTCACCGGCCGGGGCTTCGTCGTGTCAGCGTTCGCCGCTCGCCACTCGACGCCCGACGCCGGGGCAGAGGTGACCCCACGGGATGTGCGGCGCCGGGCGGCGGACCTCAACATCACAAGACGGCCACACGACCCCGCATCGCCCCACACGGGGCGCCATGATGCACCTTCAGCATCAGCACGACCCGGGGGAACCATGAACGCCCGCACAGCCGCCTGCGCGGCCCTGCTCATCGCGGCCGCCACCGCCTGCAGCAGCGACACCAGCAATGACAACGGCAAGGCACCCGCGACGGCCGCCAAGCCCACCGGCGGGGCCACCGCGACGGCGGTCGCCAAGCCCAAGGCCCTCGCCATCGGCGCCGGCCGCCACTGGTCGGACACCGACCTCGACGGCAGTCACATCAGCGCCACCACCAGCGTCATCAGCTACACCCAGCCCGCCAAGGTCGACCTCCCCGACGCGCTCGCCGACTTCCCCGACCCGACCTGGGCCATCCTCGAAGTCAAGGTCTGCGCCGACGCCACCAGCACCAACGTCATGGTCGCCCAGAGCCCGTGGGCCCTCGGCTACCCCGACGACACCCGGATCCGGACACCCGGCGTCAGCGGCGCCGGCATCCCCAAGCCGGAGTACCCCGTCGAGAGCACCGCCGTACAACCCGGCACCTGCCTGCGCGGCAAGATCACGTTCAGCATGGCGAAGGGCACCCGACCCGACCGGATCATCTACGGCCCTGACGGCCGCGACCCCGTCACCTGGACCGTGCCCAAGGCGTAGCCGAGGAGGCGCCCGTGGCCGGCAACCCGCGCAACGGGCGCCCGCCTACCGCAGGTTGTGCGCCTGGCTCCGAGTCCAACGCCTCCCGTGCGCACGGTGCGGCCACAGCATCGGATACGAGCTGAACACCAAGTCCCCATACGGCCGGGCTCAGGCGCGTCGACAACGGCCGCCACAGCAGACGAGAACCCGGCCCGGGTCGGTGACCATGCCGCCCCGAAGATCGAGCAGACCGCGTCAATCGAGCAGACCGCGTCCTACGTGTCATCGCACGAGGCGAGGCGCACCAGAACCTCACCGCACGCGAACCCGGCGCCACCCCACCGCTCGCTCACCGTCGTGACCATGACCGGCGAGAGGTCGACGCCCTGCGCGGGGGCCGACGTAAACGGAGAGGGCCCGGCGAGGGGCATCGAGCCAGTCGGCCCACGCCCCGCCGCCGCCATTCCCTGCGCCAACTCCCCTCACAGCAAAGCCAGTTCGCCCCCGGGACCCAGTCGGCCCGGAGGAGTCCCCCTGAGGCCTGGCACTCGACGTCGCGAAAGACGCCGTGCGCCCCCGAACCGCCCACCGCCGTACCCCGCCGCAGCCGACCGACGACTTTGCGCCACCCCCCACTTCCCCCCACACCCGATCACCACCCCCACCACAAACGCACTCCCCTTCGAACCCCGCCCACACACCCGACGCCGACCGAGCACCCCCCGCCGGTCCCCAGCTCCCGCCGCGCCAGTCGAATGGCAAGGTAGATCGGCATATTCACCGCCCGGCAGTCGCCACCGGACACCCCCCAGTCACCCCCCGGCCACCACTCACCGTCACCGTCCACCCCCACCCCGCCTGTGTTGGATCTCCGTGGCCCGACCGAATCCGTACGTTCCTACAATCCGTAATCCTGGCCGAACAGACCGTAGTCACCGCACCCAGGCACCCCTAGCTTGTGGCCCGTGCGCCGACCCCCAGCTCAACCCAGCCAGTCCACGCCGCCGACACCGCCCACTCCGCCCTTCAACGCGCCCGCCGCCCACCGGCTCCGTACCGCGCTCAACATGGGCCCGGAGCATGTCGCTTACGGCATGCGTGCCTCGTACGGGCTGCCGTATGTCACGCCTGACCTGGTCATCGCCTGGGAGCGGGGGCTCACCGCGCCCTCCGGGCCCGAACTCACCGCGCTCTCCGGCGTGTTGTGGTGTTCGCCGGCCGAACTCATCGGCAAGCCACGCACGCTGCGTGAGCATCGCCTCGCGCGCGGCCTCGCGCCGGAGGACGTCGCGCGGGCCGTCGGGCTCGAACTCCTCGCGTATCTGCGGATGGAGGAGCACGACCAGTGGCGCGGCACCGAGCGCCAGTCCTCCGCGCTCGCCGATCTCCTCGACCTCGCGCTGCCCGACTTCATCAGCGTCACCGGGCGCGACAGCAGGCTCGCCGAGTTGCTGCGCAGCGCGATGACCACGCGGTGGCAGGCGTACGTACGCCCGATCGGCAAGATCGTGCCCCTGGACCGGCGGCTCCTGGAGGACTCCCTCCAGGAGCTGCACGAGGACTACCAGGCGCAGATGGTGGCCACCCTGACCTGGGGCGGCGGCAACTCCGCCGTCGAGGCGGGCGAGGCCGGCCGTGACTTCCTCGACCAGATCATCAGCCGGTTCTGGTCCATGGTCGAGAGGAGTACCTACTGAGCGGAGTACCTACTGAGCGCCGTACCGACGGAAACGGCTAGAAAACCGACTCCGCCTCGTCCATCCGGTCCTTCGGCACCGTCTTCAGCTCGGTGACCGCCTCGGCCAGCGGCACCATCACCACGTCCGTCCCCCGCAGCGCGGTCATCCGCCCGAACTCCCCCTGGTGCGCGGCCTCCACCGCGTGCCAGCCGAAGCGGGTCGCCAGCACCCGGTCGTACGCGGTCGGTACGCCGCCGCGCTGGATGTGGCCGAGGATGACCGGCTTGGCCTCCTTGCCGAGGCGGCGTTCCAGCTCGTAGGCCAGCGCCGTGCCGATGCCCTGGAAGCGCTCGTGGCCGAACTGGTCGATCTCGCCCTTGTTGTAGTCCATGGAACCGTCGGCGGGGTGCGCGCCCTCGGCCACGCACACGACGGCGAACTTCTTGCCGCGGGCGAAGCGCTCCTCGACCATCTTGACCAGGTCGGCGGGGTCGAAGGGGCGCTCGGGCAGGCAGATGCCGTGCGCGCCCGCCGCCATCCCGGACTCCAGCGCGATCCAGCCCGCGTGCCGGCCCATGACCTCGACGACCATCACCCGCTGGTGGGACTCCGCCGTCGTCTTCAGCCGGTCCATCGCCTCCGTCGCGACCCCGACCGCCGTGTCGAAGCCGAACGTCCGGTCCGTCGACGAGATGTCGTTGTCGATCGTCTTGGGGACTCCTACGACCGGCAGGCCGGCGTCCGACAGCATGCGGGCCGCCGTCAGCGTGCCCTCGCCGCCGATCGGGATCAGCGCGTCGATCCCGAAGTCGCGCGCGATGTCCAGCGCGTTCTCGCAGGCCTCGCGGAGGCGGTCCCGCTCCAGCCGTGAGGAGCCGAGGATCGTGCCGCCGCGGGCGAGGATGCCGCTGACCGCGTCGAGGTCGAGGGTGCGGTAGCGGCCGTCGAGCAGTCCGGCGTAGCCGTCCTCGAAGCCGATGACCTCGTCGCCGTAATTGTCGACCGCTCGGTGCACGACCGACCGGATCACGGCGTTCAGGCCGGGGCAGTCGCCGCCTGCGGTGAGAACTCCGATACGCATCGTGCTGTGTCTCCTGCTCGCTGTTGACACCGGTGAGCCGGACCCGATTGTTTCACGTCCCTCAGGGCGGTGCCGCTCCCGTCGGACCGGCGGGCGCCTTAACCATCCCCGGAGGTACTGTCAAGAGGGTTCCGCTCACCCAGGTGGGCGATTTTTATGACCGTCGAAACGGGCAGCCAGAAGCCGTCAGAATCCGCCGGAAAAGGAGACCACGCGTGACCCGCAGCGTGTACGTGACCGGGATCGACCGCGGCGACGGCCGTCAGGTCGTCGAGCTGGGGGTCATGGAACTCCTGACCCGGCAGGTCGACCGGGTGGGGGTGTTCCGGCCCCTCGTCCACGACGGCCCCGACCGCCTGTTCGAACTGCTGCGTGCGCGCTACCGGCTCGCCCAGGACCCGGCGACCGTCTACGGCATGGACTACCACGAGGCCTCCGCCCTCCAGGCCGAGCAGGGGACGGACGAGCTGGTGTCGACGCTCGTCGACCGGTTCCATCTCGTCGCGCGTGACTACGACGTCGTCCTCGTGCTCGGGACCGACTTCGCGGACACCCAGTTCCCGGACGAGCTGTCCCTCAACGCCCGCCTCGCGAACGAGTTCGGCGCCTCCGTCATCCCCGTCGTCGGCGGCCGCAAGCAGACCCCCGAGTCCGTGCTCGCCGAGACGCGCAACGCCTATCGCGCCTACGACGGCCTCGGCTGCGACGTCCTCGCCATGGTCACCAACCGGGTCGCCCGCGAGGACCGGGAGGAGATCGCCCAGCGCCTCACCGCCCGGCTGCCGGTGCCCTGTTACGTCGTACCGGACGAGCCCGCCCTCTCCGCGCCGACCGTCGCCCAGATCACCCACGCCCTCGGCGGCAAGGTGGTTCTCGGGGACGACTCCGGGCTCGCCCGGGACGCGCTCGACTTCGTCTTCGGCGGCGCGATGCTGCCCAACTTCCTGAACGCGCTGACCCCGGGCTGCCTGGTCGTCACCCCCGGCGACCGCGCCGACCTCGTCATCGGCGCCCTCGCCGCGCACAGCGCCGGCACCCCGCCGATAGCCGGCGTCCTGCTCACCCTGAACGAGGTGCCGAGCCACGGCGTCCTCACCCTCGCCGCGCGTCTCGCGCCGGGCACCCCGGTGGTCTCGGTGGCCGGCACCTCCTTCCCCACCGCCGCCGAACTCTTCTCCCTGGAGGGGAAGTTGAACGCGGCGACCCCGCGCAAGGCGGAGACCGCGCTCGGCCTCTTCGAGCGGTACGTCGACACCGGCGACCTGCTCAAGCGCGTCTCGGCGCCGAGCAGCGACCGGCTCACCCCGATGATGTTCGAGCACACGCTCCTGGAGCGGGCCCGCTCCGACAAGCGCCGGATCGTCCTTCCGGAGGGCACCGAGGCCCGCGTCCTGCACGCTGCCGAAGTGCTACTGCGCCGCGGTGTCTGCGAGTTGACCCTCCTCGGCCCCGAGGACCAGATCCGCAAGAAGGCCGCCGACCTCGGCATCGACCTCACCGCCGCCCAGCTGATCGACCCGCACACCTCCGAACTCCGCGACCGCTTCGCCGAGAAGTACGCCGCCCTCCGCGCCCACAAGGGCGTGACCGTGGAGCTGGCCTACGACGTCGTCGCCGACGTGAACTACTTCGGCACCCTGATGGTCCAAGAAGGCCTCGCCGACGGCATGGTCTCCGGCGCCGTGCATTCCACGGCGGCCACCATCCGGCCCGCCTTCGAGATCATCAAGACCAAGCCGGACGCCGACATCGTCTCGTCCGTCTTCTTCATGTGCCTCGCCGACAAGGTGCTGGTGTACGGCGACTGCGCGGTCAACCCCGACCCGAACGCCGAGCAGTTGGCCGACATCGCCATCCAATCGGCCGCCACCGCCGAGCAGTTCGGCGTCCCGGCGCGCATCGCGATGCTGTCGTACTCCACCGGTACGTCCGGCTCGGGCGCCGACGTCGACAAGGTGCGCGAGGCGACCGAACTGGTCCGGCTGCGGCGCGCCGATCTGCGGATCGAGGGGCCCATCCAGTACGACGCCGCCGTCGAGCCGAGTGTCGCCGCCACCAAGATGCCGGAGTCCGAAGTCGCAGGCCAGGCAAGCGTGTTGATCTTCCCGGACCTGAACACCGGCAACAACACGTACAAGGCCGTGCAGCGTTCGGCCGGCGCGATCGCGGTCGGGCCGGTGCTTCAGGGGCTGCGCAAGCCGGTCAACGACCTGTCCCGGGGCGCCCTCGTCTCCGACATCGTCAACACCGTCGCCATCACGGCGATCCAGGCGCAGCACCCGACCGAGAAGGCAACCGCCCAGTGAGCCCCACCCGCGTCCTCGTCCTCAACTCCGGCTCCTCGTCGGTGAAGTACCAGTTGCTCGACATGGCGGCCGGGGCCCGTCTCGCCGTAGGACTCGTCGAGCGGATCGGTGAGGAGACCTCCCGGTTCAAGCACACCTGCCTCACGACCGGTGCCGTACGGGAGTCCACCGGGCCGATCCCCGATCACGAGGCCGCCTTGAAGGCCGTGGCCGAAGAGCTTTCGAAGGACCGACTCGGCCTGGATTCACCGGAGTTGGCGGCGATCGGGCATCGGGTGGTGCACGGCGGGCTGGTCTTCACCGAACCGACCGTCATCGACGACGCCGTGCTCGCCGAGATCGAACGGCTCATCCCCGTCGCGCCGTTGCACAATCCGGCGAACCTCGTCGGGATCCGGACCGCGATGGCGCTGCGGCCCGATCTGCCGCAGGTGGCCGTGTTCGACACGGCGTTCCACACGACGATGCCGGAGTCGGCCGCGCGGTACGCGATCGACGTGGCGACCGCGGACGCCTACCGGATCCGGCGGTACGGGTTCCACGGGACCTCGCACGCGTATGTGTCGCGGGCGACGGCCAAGCTGCTGGGGAAGGCGCCCGAGGACGTCAACGTGATCGTGCTGCATCTCGGGAACGGGGCGTCCGCATCCGCCGTACGCGGTGGGCGGTGTGTGGACACCTCCATGGGGCTGACGCCGTTGGAGGGGCTGGTGATGGGGACGCGGTCGGGAGACCTGGATCCGGCCGTCATCTTCCATTTGATGCGTGTTGGCGAAATGTCCACCGATGAGATCGACACTCTTCTCAACAAGAAGAGCGGTCTGATCGGGTTGTGCGGGGACAACGACATGCGGGAGATCCGGCGCCGGATCGACGAGGGCGACGAACAGGCGGAACTCGCCTTCGACATCTACATTCACCGATTGAAGAAGTACATCGGTGCCTACTGCGCGGTACTCGGCCGGGTGGACGCGGTCGCCTTCACCGCGGGGGTCGGGGAGAACGCGAGTGCCGTGCGGGAGGCCGCCGTCGAGGGCCTGGAGCTGCTGGGGCTCGAGGTGGACGGCGCGCTGAACGCCGTACGGAGCGACGAGCCGCGGCTGATCTCGCCCGCGTCCGGGCGGGTCGCGGTCGCGGTGGTGCCGACGGACGAGGAATTGGAGATCGCGACACAGACCTATGCACTGGTCGGACAGTAACAATATGCGGCTCCGCCGCGCGGCCGGCTGCGCAATTACACGGCGGTAACACGCCTGAGCGCATGACCGCCCATTTGTATCTTCCGCCAGACGGAATATTCCGTAGCGAAACAAACCGATAGGATCGTCCCATGCGCCGTTCGAAAATCGTCTGTACTCTCGGCCCCGCGGTCGACTCCCACGAACAACTGGTCTCGCTGATCGAGGCCGGTATGAATGTGGCCCGTTTCAATTTCAGCCATGGCACCCACGCCGAGCACCAGGGGCGGTACGACCGCGTCCGTGCCGCGGCCAAGGAGACCGGCCGTGCCATCGGCGTCCTCGCCGACCTGCAGGGCCCGAAGATCCGCCTGGAGACCTTCGCGGAGGGTCCCGTCGAGCTGGTGCGCGGTGACGAGTTCACCATCACCACCGAGGACGTCCAGGGCGACAAGACCATCTGCGGGACGACGTACAAGGGCCTGCCCGGTGACGTCTCCCGCGGCGACCAGGTCCTCATCAACGACGGCAACGTCGAGTTGAAGGTCCTCAGCGTCGAAGGCCCGCGCGTGAAGACGATCGTCATCGAGGGCGGCGTCATCTCCGACCACAAGGGCATCAACCTGCCCGGCGCGGCCGTGAACGTGCCCGCGCTGTCCGGGAAGGACGTCGAGGACCTGCGCTTCGCCCTGCGGATGGGCTGCGACATGGTCGCCCTGTCCTTCGTGCGCGACGCGAGCGACGTGTACGACGTCCACAAGGTGATGGACGAGGAGGGCCGCCGGGTCCCCGTCATCGCCAAGGTGGAGAAGCCGCAGGCGGTCGCCAACATGGAGGCCGTGGTCGCGGCCTTCGACGCGGTGATGGTGGCCCGCGGCGACCTCGCCGTCGAGTACCCGCTGGAGAAGGTCCCGATGGTGCAGAAGCGCCTCGTGGAGCTGTGCCGGCGCAACGCCAAGCCGGTGATCGTGGCGACCCAGATGATGGAGTCGATGATCACCAACTCCCGCCCCACGCGCGCCGAGGCCTCCGACGTGGCCAACGCGATCCTGGACGGCGCGGACGCGGTCATGCTGTCCGCCGAGTCCTCGGTCGGCGCCTACCCGATCGAGACCGTGCAGACGATGTCGAAGATCGTCCAGGCGGCCGAGGAGGAGCTGTTCAGCAAGGGCCTGCAGCCGCTCGTGCCGGGCAAGAAGCCGCGGACGCAGGGCGGTTCGATCGCGCGTGCCGCGTGCGAGATCGCCGACTTCCTCGGCGGCCGGGCCCTGGTGGCCTTCACGCAGTCCGGTGACACCGCCCGCCGGCTGTCCCGCTACCGCGCCTCGCAGCCGATCGTCGCCTTCACGATGGACGAGAGCACCCGCAACCAGCTCACCCTCAGCTGGGGCGTCGAGTCGCACGTGGTGCCGTTCGTCAACAGCACCGACGAGATGGTCGACATGGTCGACGCGGAGATCGCCAAGATCAACCGCTTCAACCCGGGCGACACCCTCATCATCACCGCCGGCTCGCCCCCCGGCGTCCCCGGCACCACGAACATGCTCCGCGTCCACCACCTCGGCGGCGGCGAGCGCGACTGACGCACCGCTGAAGGCACTTGTACGGCGCTGAGGGCGCCCCCTGTGGCAGGGGGCGCCCTCAGCCCGTTCCGGGCCGCCCGCCGAACGTAAAGAACTTCCCAAGATGATCGTCTTATGTCATTCTCCTTTCCGACCATTGATCAGCAAGGGGGAGGACACTCCATGAAGACTCGTAGAACGGTGACCCGGGCACTGGCGACCGGCGCGTGCGCCGTCGGCCTCGTCGCGGCCCTGCAGGGCCAGGCGTGGGCGGGACAGGTGAGCATCAACGCCTATGGGGACGCCGGGTACGCGACCTTCAACGCCGACCCGGACGGCTCGATCCCCGGTGACTCCATCAGGGCCTGCGACACGAGTGCGGACGGCTGGGCCGTCGAGGCCGCGCTGGACTACCCGCCCTTCGACGGAAATCCGGAGCGGACGACCAACACCCGCGGCCACGCCGCCGGTTACTGCACCCCGTGGAAGACCGGCGACCTCGACGAGGACACGACCTACCGTCTGTACGTCTCGACGGTGAAGGGCACCACCTACGGCCCCGCGTACTACATCAACGTCCACGCCTGACCCGCACGTGCGGACGTGAACACTCCTGTACGGCGCTGAGGGCGCCCCCCTGGGAAAGGGGGGCGCCCTCAGTTTGTGCGCGGCTCCCGAACGGGCCTGTGCGAACGCTCAGTCGGTCTGGTAGCTGTGCAGTCCGGGGACGGTCAGCGTGCCGCCGAACTGGCCGGCCTGGACCACCTTCACGTTGGTGAAGTAGATCAGCGGGATGTTCAGCGGCGGCGGGTTGTCCGGGTCGAACGTGATCGGGATCAGCCCGAACAGGTTGCCCGAGATGGACTCCGTGTACATCACGGTGTCGCCGTCGCGGATGGTGGACGTCGAGCCGGCGGCCGCCTGCACGTGGTAGGTCTTGCCGGACTGCTTGTCGTCCACCGTCTGGTGCAGGTCGCCGATGTCGGTGCCGCCGGAGATGACGTACTTCAGGACCTTCTTGACCGTGCCGTCGGCCGTCTTCACCTCGACGACGCCCTGGTAGTCGGCGCCCTTGAGGAGCAGCGAACTCGCGTTCAGGTACCAGGGATCATCCGGCAGCAGCACCTTGTTGTCGACGCCGCTGGTGTCGTCCGTGGCGACCGGGCAGTCCGAGGTGTCGGTGCTCGCGCTCGCGGACGGGCTCGGGGTGGCCGTGGCCGAAGCCGCGTCCTCGACCGCCTTCTCGGTGTCCTCGGCCGCCTTGGACGCCGTGTCGGTCGTGTCCTTCACGGTGTCGTTCACCGTGTCGGTGACCTTCTTCGTCGTGTCCTTGACGGTGTCGGACACGCTGGAGGACCCGTCCGAGGACGCGTCCTTCGTGGCGCTCGCCGAGGCGGACGCGGTCGGCGTCGGGGTGGCGCTCGCCGTGGAGTCGGAGCTCGACGAACCGCCGGTGAAGATCCCGGTGATGGCGTCGCCGATGGTGTCCAGCAGGTTGCCGCTGCTCGCGGACGCGGAGGGCGTCGCGGTGGCGGTGCTGCTCGACGAACCGCTCGTGTCCACCGACTTGCTCGCGGACGCGGACGGCGTGGGCGTGGCGGCCTTGTCGTCGGAACCTGAATCCGACGAATCCGAAGATGCCTTGCCCGAGTCGGTGTCCGTCGAGGCGGACGCCGACGGAGTCGCCTCGTCCGTGGAGGAGTCCGCGGACTCGCTGGCACTGGTGGACGGCGTCGCCGAAGGGCTCGCCGTCGTCCCGGCGAGGGCGGCGACACAGTCCTTGTACTCGTCGGCCGTCAGGCTCTTCGACGACGGCGAAGTCGTCGAACCGTTGTCGGCGAGAGCGAGCGAGGACGTGAACCCGAACCCCATGATCACGGCGGTCGGCATCGCCACCGTGGCTATCGCCTTGCCGGCGGGCATGTGGAACCTGGTGAACAGCGGCTTCTTGGGTGCCGCGTGCCGCGGCCCGGTTCTCACACGGGACTCGTCCACATCAGTCCCGTGGGTCACCTCGTCAGCCGGCACTGTGCCTCCCGTTCGCCCCGTTGTTCACCGGGCTCGTTCCTGACAGATCGTTCGGCTCGCCCGTACCCTCGGCGGACTCGTACGGCGCGGGCTCCTGCGGCTTGGCGTAGTACGACGCGGAGTCGTGCGGCGCGGCCTCGTACGGCGTGGCCGCGGCGGGGGCGCCGCCCTCTCCCTGTGCGACGTCCTGCGGCGCCTGCGGCTGTGGCGGTGCGCCCGGCGCCCACGACACGGCCAGTGCCCCGCCGACCATGGCGAGGAGGAAGCCGATCAGGAAGCCGCCGAGGTTGGACACGGGGATGGACACCAGCGCCAGCAGGATCGCCGCGACACCCGCGAACGTGCGGACGTGCTTCTGGAACCAGAGGCTGAAGCCCAGGACGACCAGCAGTACGCCGATGATCAGGGACCCGGCGCCCGCGGTGGTGGCCATCGCCAGCGTCAGATGCCCGATCTGGAGATGCGCGTACGGGAAGTAGGCGATCGGGAGTCCGCCGAGCATGACGAACAGACCGGCCCAGAACGGCCTCGTGCCACGCCAGGCACGAAACTGCAGCCTCCGGTGGGTGAACTGACCGGATGCGGCAGGAGTCTCGGCGCTCATGGAAAACAGCTCCCTGGTACGGCGTTGCTGTGGTGGAGAGTCGCACCTTGTGTGAAGGCGCTGGTGGAAGGTGGACGGGCGGGGGCGCCACCGGCTCCCCCGCCCGCCGTCAAGTGCCTAGTAGCACTCGTGGGTGCCCGCCGACAGCGACATCTTCAGCCCACTGAGCTTGAAGGTCCCTGCGGTGGTCGCCCACGCCGTCTGCTTGACGCCGACCAGGGTGGCCTTGTCGGCGTCCTGACCGAATCCGAACGGGTTCGCGGCGTCGCCGCTCCTGATGCCGGGACCCTTGAGGTCCTTGCCGGCCACACCGATCCGGATGTTCTCGAACGTCGCGTCGGCCTGGAGGTTGTCGACATCGATGTAGAGATTGTCAGCCTCGACCGGGGTGCCGTCACCGCCCGCCTTCAGCGTCAGACTCACCGAGCCGAGCAGCGGGATGTTCGGGGTGACCACGGACTGGCACATGTTCGTGATCTCGGCATTGCTGAACGACGACACCGCGACCGGGTGCGCCGTCTTCGTGCCGTCGAGGTTGTACCCCGAGTCGATGGCTCCGTACTGCGCGAAGCCCGTGCCGACGAGCTTGTCCGCCGTCACCTTGAAAGACTGACCCGAAACGCTGAACGACGCGGCAAGCGCGCCCTGCGCGAGGGCCACACCTATACACGCCGTAGCGGCGACGCTGGGCACCATGACCACAGCGAAGCGCTTCCATCTCGTCCCGCCACGCACCTGGGACTCCATATTTCCTCCTTCTCGGACGTACATCTCCTGGCCCTGACTGCCCCCAGTTGGCGGCTCAGCCGGGCAGGGATGGGAGAAGTGCTACGTCCTCGGGAAGGGGAGCGCCCGTCCTCGGAGGCGCGAACCGCGCACCGATCACCGGCGATCACCCCCGAGCGACAACCACTGGTCGCGCCTGACGCACATCACGCACAACCTTGCTGGACAGGCTCCGCCGTACGGCGAAGACCCCCCTGCCCAAGAGCCGACTCCATTGTTCCGGCTCTACTCGGTGGGGACCCAGGAAACTCCGTCCGCCCGACCGGCTGTCGGGGTACGGAAATGGACCGAGCGTCGCCGATCGTGGTGCATTCTCGCCGCCCGCACAAGGGGCTTCGTTACTGGGTAGTAACGGCCGGATAACCGAACAACGACCCGCCGGTATCGGTCGACGACGCTGGGTGTCATCGTGGGCCAGGACAAATCAGTTGACATTCGGACGGAATCCGACAGATCAACAGCCTCGACTTACTCCAAGTAACAGCGGCCGCGATTACCAAGATTTGGTAAAGCGCGGCCGCAGTGACACTCCGTCGGCAAATCTTTCACTCCGGCAACACAGGTCACGAGGTTTACCGACTGGTCAGAACCGGCCCCGCGCCCCGCTCAGAACAGCGCCCGCGCCAGGGCCCGCCGGGCCGCCGTCACCCTGGGGTCATCGGCCCCGACGACCTCGAACAGCTCCAGCAGCCGCAGCCGTACGGCGTCCCGGTCGTCACCCACCGTGCGCCGCACGGTGTCGATCAGCCGGCTGAAGGCGTCCTCGACATGACCGCCCACCAGATCCAGGTCGGCGGCGGCGATCTGCGCGGGCACGTCACCCGGCTTCTCGGCGGCCTCGGTGCGCACCTGCTGGGGGTCGAGCGTCGAGACACGGTGCAGCAACTCGGCCTGGGCGAGCCCCAGTTTGGCCTCGGAGTTGCCCGGGTCGTCGCTCAGCACGTTCTTGTAGGCCTGCACGGCACCGCCGAAGTCCCCCGCGTCCAGGGCCTGTACGGCGGCTTCGAGCAGCGCGTCGTACGGTCCCGCCGGCACCTCGGCGACGGCCTCGGGCCGGTCGCCCGGCGCGGCGTCGGGGTCGACGTCGAGACCGGTCAGGCCGAAGCGCTGCTCGGCGACCTGGATCAACTGGTCGAGGGTCTGCCGGATCTGCGGCTCGGCGGCGGCCCCCTGGAAGAGCGGGAGCGCCTGGCCGGCGACCACCGCGAAGACGGCCGGAATGCCCTGCACCCCGAACTGCTGCATCAGCATCTGATTGGCGTCGACGTCGATCCTGGCAAGGACGAAGCGCCCGTTGTAATCAAGCGCGAGCCGCTCCAGGAGCGGGCTCAGCTGCTTGCACGGCTCGCACCACTCGGCCCAGAAGTCGATGACGACCGGGACCTCGGTGGACCGCTGCAGGACCTCGCTCTCGAACCCCGCCTCATCTACGTCGATCACCAGGTCGGCCGGGGAGACGGCACCGCCGCCGCCCTGCCTGGCGGTCTCGGCGCGCGCCTGCTCCGCCTTGACCTTGGCCTCCTGGGCCGCCTTCACCGCGGCGAGGTCGACGACTCCGCTCATGGACATGTTCCGTGGCTGCATGCGTCTATCCTCCCCCGTCCGCGCGTGTGAATGAAAAGCGTTGTGAAAGCCGGTCTGCCGCAAGTCTGTTGTGAGTCTGCCGCGAGCTGTTCGGCGCCGGGTCCCCACCCCGCGCCCGTGGTTTCGCTACGACCCGTAGCGTAATAGCACAGGCCCCCTTCCGGATACCGATACCCGGTGATCTCCCTCACTGCACCACAGGAACCGCCGGTTATGGTCAAGGGATGCAGAGCAGCACTCCCGTCCCACGCGCCGCGGGACGCCCCCGCAGCACCACCGCGGACACCGCGATCCTGGCGGCGACCCGGGAGGCCCTGGTCGAACTCGGCTGGTCCAAGCTCACGTTGGGAGACGTCGCCACGCGCGCGGGGGTTGCGAAAACGACCCTCTACCGCCGCTGGGCCGGCAAGAACGAGCTGGTCGTCGACGCGGTGGCGGAGCTCTTCGACGAACTCCGCCTCCCCGACCGGGGCACGCTGGCCGCCGACATCGAGGGCGTGGTCCTCCAGTTCGCGGCGATCCTGGCCCGCCCGGAGGCGAAGAGCGGCCTGATGGCGGTGGTGGCCGAGTCGATCCGCGACGACGCCCTGCGGGACCGCATCCGCGAATCGATCGTCGACCGCCAGAAACGCCTGGTCCTGGAGGGCAGAGCCCGCGCCCAAGCCCGCGGCGAACTCCCCCGGAAACCGACCCGGAGGAAGCCGCCCGCACAGCCGACCTCATCTTCGACGTGGTGGCGGGCGCGGTGGTCCACCGCACCCTGGTAAGCGCCGAACCGGCCGACGAACGCTGGGTCCACAGCTTCACCCAGGTCCTGCTGCTGGGCCTGACGTCACTCAGCGGCACGTAGAAGAAGAAGCGGGCCCTAGAACCCGGCAGGCTCCGTGTAAACCCCCCACTCGTCCCGCAGCACCCCACAGATCTCCCCCAGCGTCGCCTCCGCCCGCGCAGCGTCCAGCATCGGGCCGATCATGTTCGACCCGTCGCGCGCCGCCGCGAGCATCGCGTCCAGGGCCGCCCCTGCGGCCGCCTCGTCCCGTGCGCCCTTGCGCGTGCCCAACTCCTGGATCTGGTCCCGCTCCACCTCGTGGCTGACGCGCAGAATTTCCAGGTCGCCGGTTACGGAGCCGTGGTGGACGTTCACACCGACGACCCGCTTGTCGCCCTTCTCGACGGACCGCTGGTACTGGAACGCGGCCTCGGCGATCTCGCCGGTGAACCAGCCGTCCTCGATGCCGCGCAGGATGCCGGAGGTGATCGGGCCGATCGGATGCTGTCCGTCCGGGTGGGCCCGCAGGCCCCGCTCCCTGATCTGCTCGAAGATCTTCTCGGCGTCCGCCTCGATGCGGTCGGTGAGCTGCTCGACGTACCACGAACCGCCCAGCGGATCCGCGACGTTGGCGACCCCGGTCTCCTCCATCAGCACCTGCTGCGTGCGCAGCGCGATCTCCGCCGCCTGCTCGCTCGGCAGCGCGAGGGTCTCGTCCAGGGCGTTGGTGTGCAGCGAGTTGGTCCCGCCGAGGACCGCCGCCAGTGCCTCGACCGCCGTACGGACCACGTTGTTGTACGGCTGCTGCGCGGTCAGCGAGACGCCGGCGGTCTGGGTGTGGAAGCGCAGCCACTGGGCCTTCTCGGACTTGGCGCCGTAGACGTCCCGCATCCAGCGGGCCCAAATCCTGCGCGCCGCGCGGAACTTGGCGATCTCCTCGAAGAAGTCGACGTGCGCGTCGAAGAAGAAGGACAGGCCGGGCGCGAAGACGTCCACGTCCATGCCCCGGGACAGGCCGAGTTCGACGTACCCGAAGCCGTCGGCCAGCGTGTACGCCAGCTCCTGCGCGGCCGTGGAGCCGGCCTCGCGGATGTGGTAGCCGGAGACGGACAGCGGCTTGTAGGCGCGGATGCCGGTCGCGCAGTACTCCATGAGGTCGCCGATGAGGCGCAGGTGCGGCTCGGGCTGGAAGAGCCACTCCTTCTGAGCGATGTACTCCTTGAAGATGTCCGTCTGGAGCGTGCCGTTGAGGACGGCAGGGTCCACGCCCTGCCGCTCGGCCGCCACCAGGTACATGCAGAAGACGGGGACGGCCGGTCCGCTGATCGTCATCGATGTCGTCACATCGCCGAGCGGGATGTCCTTGAAGAGGACCTCCATGTCGGCCGCGGAGTCGATGGCGACCCCGCAGTGCCCGACCTCGCCGAGCGAGCGCGGGTCGTCGGAGTCGCGGCCCATCAGGGTCGGCATGTCGAAGGCCACCGACAGACCCCCGCCGCCGTTGGCCAGGATCTTCTTGTACCGCTCGTTGGTCTGCTCGGCATTCCCGAACCCGGCGAACTGCCGGATCGTCCAGGTCCGCCCCCGGTAGCCCGTGGCGTACAGCCCGCGCGTGTAGGGGTACTCGCCGGGCCATCCGATCCGCTCGAAGCCGTCGTACGTGTCCCCGGGGCGAGGCCCGTACACCGGCTCGACCGGGTCCCCGGAGAGCGTGGTGAAGTCGGCCTCACGCGTGCGTGCGGCGTCGAACCGGGCCTGCCAGCGTCGGCGGCCCTCTGCGATGGCGTCAGCGTCCATACCCTCGAATTTACTAGGACGTCCTAGTAAATGTCGATGGCTGACCGCCGTACGCGACCCGTACGGCGGTGGAAGCGGTGCGGCTCAGACCTTCGCGGCGACCGGAGCCGGCTCGGCGAAGTGGCCCTCCAGCTCGTGGCTGATCTTCCGCTCGACGAAGAACGCGGCCGTCGGGATCGTGCCCGCGAGGAGCACCCACAGCTGCTTGCCGACCGGCCACTTCGCCTTGGAGCCCAGGTCGAAGGCGAAGAGGAGGTAGACGACGTACAGCCAGCCGTGCGCGATGGCGACGACCTCGGTGAAGCTCCCGGCGCCGTCGATCTTCAGGAGGTACTTGGCGATCATGCTCAGGCAGAGCAGGACCAGCAGCACACCCGTGGTGTACGCCAAAACGCGGTAGCGGGTGAACACGCTCTTTTTCATGAGGACGAGCGTAACCACCCGTTCCGGGCGATCTTTCCCCGGGTCGGCGGCCCGGGTCACTCCTCGTCGAAGTCCTCCGCCGCGACCCTCAGCGGCCGCAGCATCGCGAAGATCTCCCCGCACTCCTCGGCGTCGTAGGCACTCAGCCCGAAGTCCATCTCCATCAGGTCGCGGGTGGCCGCGTCGCAGACCTCGCGGCCCTTGTCGGTGATGGAGGCGAGGGTGCCGCGGCCGTCGTTGGGGTTGGGGCGCCTGGCGACGAGACCGGACCTCGCCAGCCGGTCCACGGTGTTCGTCACCGACGTGGGGTGCACCATGAGCCGCTCGCCGATCTTGGACATCGGCAGCTCGCCCGCCTTGGAGAAGGTGAGCAGCACGAGTGCCTCATAGCGCGCGAAGGTCAGTCCGTACGGCTTGACGACCGCGTCGACCTCGGCGAGCAGGATCTGCTGCGCCCGCATGATCGAGGTGATGGCGGCCATGGACGGCACGTTTCCCCAGCGCTGTTTCCAGTGTTCGTCGGCGCGGGCGATGGGGTCGAAAGGAAGACTGAGCGGCTTTGACACGGCACCAGACCTTACCGGCCGGTCACATCGTGGTCAGCCCCGTCTCGCCCATCGGTCCCGGGGACCGCGCCGACGGCCCGGTGTCGCGCCCGGGCGGACCGACCACCTTGTGTCAGGATTGCCAGGATTACTGACTGATTGTCACTGAATATCCCCCTCGCGCAAGGGAGCGGCATGTCCCGGCTGATCCGCACGTTCGCGGCACTCACGGTCCTCGGGCTCGCGGTGGGCTGTTCGTCCGCGTCCGACGTCGACGAGGCCTCCGTCGCCGGTGCCCGGTCCAAGGGGCCGATGGGCGACACGACCTTCTGGGTCGACCCGGCGAGTCCGGCGGCCGAGCAGATCCAGATGTGGGAGCGGGAGGGGCGCAAGCAGGACGCCGCCCTGCTCAAGCGGATCGCCGACGAGCCGACCGCGCTGTGGCCGGCCGGTGAGATCGACCCCGGCCCGGTGATCAGGGCGGCGACCGCGGCCGCGCGCCAGGAGGGTCGTACGGCGCTCTTCGTCGCGTACGACATCCCGCACCGCGACTGCGGTCAGCACTCGGCCGGCGGGGCGGGGGACGCCGACGCCTACCGGGCCTGGATCGGGAAGTTCGCCGACGCGCTGGGGGATTCCAAGGCACTGGTCGTGCTGGAGCCCGACGCCGTCGCGCACATGGTGGACGGCTGCACGCCCGGCGAATACCAGGGCGAGCGGGAGCAGTTGCTGAGCGAGGCGGTCGTGCGGCTGAAGCAGCAGTCGGGGACGAGGGTGTATCTCGACGCGGGCAACCCGTCCTGGATCCAGGACTCCTCGAAGCTCGTGGAGCCGCTGAAGCGGGCCGGGGTCGAGGAGGCCGACGGGTTCTCGCTCAACGTGTCCAACTTCCAGACGGACGCGGTGACGAAGAAGTACGGCGTCCAGCTGTCGCGGGACCTCGGCGGCAAGCACTTCGTCGTCGACACCAGCCGCAACGGCAACGGCCCGCTGGACGGCGCCTGGTGCAACCCGCCGGGCCGGGGCCTCGGCACCCGGCCGACCACCGACACCGGCGAGCAGGCCCTGGACGCCTATCTGTGGATCAAGCGGCCCGGCGCCTCGGACGGCACCTGCGAGGGCGGCCCGGACGCCGGTCAGTGGTGGCCGGAGTACGCCCTGGAGCTGGCTCGCAACTCCAAGGCGTAGCAAGGCAGTTCAGCTCGCCCCGGTCAACTTCACTGGACCTGGATCCACTTGGCCTCCGACGGCGTGCCCTGCGCGTCCGTCACGAAGAGCATGTACCAGCCGGGCGGCACCAGGGCCCGGTCGTTCGGGACGTCCACCGTCACCGACTTGCCGTCCTTGACGAGGCCGAGTTCGATGGAGCGCTGCTCGACGTCCGTCGTGTGCGTGACCGAACTCGGCCGCATCAGGCGGGCCTTGACGACCCGTTCGGGGTGGTCGGTGCGGAAGGTCGCGCGGTGGTGCCGGTCCAGGGTCTGCGGACCGTCTTGCAGTACGGGCCTGTTGGTGCCGTTCTTGTGCAGCGCGGGCGGGGTGAAGATCTCCATGCGCTGCTCGAAGTGGCCGAGTTTGGTGTTGGCCTGGTCGTCGAAGAGCGGGTCGGAGCCGAACGTGACGACCCGGCCGTCGGGCAACAGCAGTGCCTCGGAATGGTAGTTGCGGCCGACCATCGGGGCGGCGGCCTCGCGGAAGGCGTTGCCCTTCGGGTCGTAGAACTGCGCCTTGAAGATGTTGCTGGCGCTGCGGCCGCGGTAGTCCGAGGAACCGTTCGTGGTGAAGACCGAGTCGTCCGGCATGATCACGCTGTTCAAGTACCGGGTGCCCTGGGGGAGGTTGGGGCCGTCCTTGAAGACCGGGCTGTCCTGCTTGAGGTCGACGACCGCGGTGCGCGGGGTCGACTTCTTGGACTCGCCGACGCCTCCGCCGCCGAGGATCATCACCTTCTGGTCCTGCGCGGGCGGCAGGAGGAGCGAGGACGAGGTCTCGGTCTCGTCGGGGTCGTTGAGGCCCGCGACCTTGGTGAACTTGTTGGTCTTCAGGTCCCAAAGGCCGGGCTCGCGGCCCTTGTTGGCGGGTCCGTAGCCGGCGTTCGAGGCCGGGTAGAAGAGCTTGCCGCCCTTGGTGAGGAAGAGGGCCGGGTAGGTGGGGAAGTAACGCTTGGGGCCCGGGGTCCACTTCTTGGTCTTCGGGTCGTAGATCTCGTTGTCGCCCTGGTCGATGACGCCGACGTCGTCGAGGCCGGAGACGGCGAGGACGCGGCCGTCGTCGAGGCCGACGAGGGTCGGGTACCAACGGGCCTTCTCCATCGGGTCGACCGGGATGTACCGCTCAGCCTTCGGGTCGAACTCGTAGGCGGCGCGGATGCCTTGGTAGTCCTGCTTCTCCAGGGTGATCTTCTCGGAGAGGCCGTACGTGTTGTTCGCGTCCTTGCCCTTCAGGCCGACGATGTCGTACTGGGCCTGGTTCTCGGTGACCGACATCGGGCCCGCCTCGGCGGCCTCGACGAAGACACGGACCTCGCTCGCGGTGACCTTGGTCTGCCAAGGCTGCATCACACCGCGGGCGTTGTACGTCACCTTGAACTCGCGCTTGGCCTTGGGGACGGTCACGTCGAACTTGCTGACGTAGTCGACGCCGGCCGGGGAGCGGAAGACGGTGCCCTTCTTCAGGAACATCGCCTTGTTCGGGCTCTCGTTCTTGACGCGCATACCGCCGCCGGCCCGCTTGACCTCGCCGTCGAGGAGTTCGTAGCGGGCGGTGCCGCCGGCCACCAGCAGGTTGCCGCTGGGGAGTTGGCTGTGTCCGCCGCAGAAGAAGTCGACCGGGGTCGGGATCTTCTTGAAGGTGTTGGCCTTCGGATCCCACAACACGGTGTCGAACGAACCCGCGTTGAATTTCTTCTGCTCGTTCCCCGACCCGGCCACGATCAGCACCTTGCCGGTGTGCAGGAGCGAGGCGTGGATGGCGTTGGTCCGGTACTTCTTCGGGATGTCGATCTGGTCCCAGGAGCCGTACTTGGCCATGTAGTCGGGCCGCGTGATCTTGTACTCGTGGTACTGCTCACCGGCGAAGTCCAGGGCGGCCGGGGCGTTGAGACCGGCCAGGACGGCGATGCCGCCGATGCCGAGGACGGTCTTCCTGGTTTTCTGGGACGGCTGGAAGGCCATGGTCTAGTTGCCCCCTGTCGTGGTGCTGGAGACGGACGGACCCGCCCCGGTGGTGGCGAGCGCGGGCTCGGCGGTGTCGAGAGTGCGGGCGCCGCCGAGCAGCGACCGCCGCTCCCGGCGCTCCTTGAGCAGCGACCCGGCCCAAACCCCCAGCGGCGCAAGGGAGATGACCATCCCGAGGACGGCCCAGGTGCGCATGGCGGCATGGGTGTGGTCGAGCACGACCGAGGCGGCCAGCGAGGTCGCCAGGAGGATCGCCCAGAAGAGATGGATCCGGAAGGTCATCACCCGGTCCGGGCTGGCGTCGCCGCCCTTGGGGGTGACGACGAACCGGCTGGGACGGCGGATCAACGCCTCTCCGAAGGACTTGAGATAGATGGGCGCGGAGAGCGCGGACATCGCCATGCCCGCCAGACCGCCCGACCCTTCCGGCTCGTGCGGGGAGACGTTGTGCCGCCGGTTCCAGAGATAGAGCCCGATCTGGAGCGCGGCCGCATCGCTGTAGAGCATCAGCCACACAGAGGCCGCGACCTGCGTACCGGACGCCCCGAACCACAGGAACAGGAAGCAACTCATGATGCCCAGCAGCCAGTTGACGGCCGTCATCGGGTAGTAGACGAGCATCATCGTGTACGAGAACAGCCGCCCCGGAGGCATCGTGAACGGCGCCTTCCAGTACTGCTTGATGAGCGTCTCGTACGTCCCGCGCGACCACCGCATCTGCTGGGTGAAGAAGTCGGTCCAGGAGGCCGGCCCCTCCCCCACCGCGAGCACGTCCGGGGTGTAGACGGACCGCCAGTGCGTACGGGTCAACGGGTTGCGGTGCCGATGCAGCTCGAAGCCGGTGGCCATGTCCTCGGTGATGGAGTCGTAGAGCCCGCCGATCTGCTTGAGGGCGGCCATCCGTACGACGTTGTTGGTGCCGACGAACATGGGGGCGCGGTAGCGGTTTCCGGCGCGCTGGATGAGCGCGTGGAAGAGGAACTGCTGGGACTCGGCGGCCTTGGTGACGGGGTTGTGGTAGTTCCCGTACACCTGCGGTCCTACGACGAAGGCGACATCGGGGTCACGGAAGTAACCCATCATCCGCTCAAGGAAGTTGGGGAGCGGCACGTGGTCGGTGTCGACGGAGGCGAAGAACTCGTAGTCGCCGCCGTGCATGGCGATCCAGGCGTTGTAATTCCCGTGCTTCGTACGGGCCTTGTGGACACCCTTGGGGCGGTTCCACTCGGGAACTCCGTGCCGCGTGAAGTGCCGTACGCCCAACTCGGCGCACAGGGCCTTGGCTTGCTCGTCGTCACCCTCGTCGAGGAGCCACACGTCGACCGGCCCGGTGTGCGTGACCCTGACCGCGCCTTCGAGAGTGGCGCGGACCATGGAGAGGGGTTCCTTGCCCGGGACGTACGTCGTGAGGAAGGCGACGCGGGTGCCGGGGGCGGGAGTTACGGGGATCGGGTCGCGGGCGACCAGCGTGGCGTGGGCGACGGAGGCGACGTTGACGACCATGAACAGCTCGATGAGGCCGATGGCTATCAGCATCGTGACGTCGAGCCCGACCATCCACTCCTGACCGCCCTCGCGCTCGACCCAGTGGGAGGGCCAGACGAGATAGACGAGCAGGGCGGCGGTGAGCACCGGGGCGAGGCTCATCAGGAGGACAGCGCGTATTCGGTGGGGCTCGCGCGAGAGGAGCGAGGTGTACTGCACCTGGTACGACCCACCGGACGGCTCGGTGAGCGGCCCGGCCAGTCGGCTGTAGGTGTCGTAGTCGTAGCCCTCCGGCCGCACAGCGCCCTCCAATGATTGAGGAGTGATCGACGCCCGGGTCCGAGGAACCGCTGGGTTCCGAAGATCGACCGGGCCGATACCCACACACAAGTGGAGATATAGGGGCGTGTCGAACTGGGTGCGTCCAGGTGGGTGGGGAGTTGACTCCGGCGGCGGAACGGGTGCCTCCGGCGGTGGAGCGGGGTTCGGGGGTGGCTCGGGGAGAATGCCCCGGTCATGATCCTCAGCAGCGTCCCGGAGGCATCCGCATGCACGACACCGCCGATCTCATCGCCGAGACCTATGCGCTCGGCGCCGGACCATGGACGTCGGCGCCCGTCACGCGGGGGGCGCTGGGACAGATCTGGAAGCTGTCGGGCAACGGTTCCTCCTGGGCCGTCAAGGAACTCCTCTTCGGCTGCGACGAGGCCCAGGTCCGCCGGGAGGCCGCGTTACGGCAGGCCGCGGAGAAGCTGGGGATCGCGTCGCCGCGGCTGATGCGGAATCGGGAGGGGGCGTACGTCTCCCACCTCCCGCCACCTTCCGACGGCTCCCACATCAAGCTGTACGACTGGATCGACGGCACCCCCGCGGACGTGTCCGACCCGGACGTCCTGGACTGGTTCGGGCGGACCATGGCGCTGCTGCACAGGGCGGGCGAGGGCGAGAGTGTGATGCCGTCCGCCTGGTACGAGCGGTGCCCGGGGGACGGCGAGTGGGCGAAGCTGCACGCGGAGGTCGGGCGGGCGGGGATGCCGTGGGCGGACGAGCTGGGCCGGTTCATCGCCGGCTCCGCACGGGAGTTGGCGCACTGGGTGACTCCGTCCGACCCCGGCGACCTGGTGACGTCCCATCTCGATCTGCAACCCCAGAACGTCCTGGTCGGCCGGGACGGTCCGGCCCTCCTGGACTGGGACAATGCCGGATCCACGTCTGCGGAACGGGAGTTGGCCCGCGCCCTGTTCGTGTGGTCGGGCGGTAACGCGGGGGACGTGGAGGCGGGCGTGCGGGTGGCGCGGGCGTATCGGAGTGCCGGTGGGCGTGCTGTCGTACAGGGTCCGCAGTCGTTCTCGATGCTCTTCGCGACCGCGCTGAACTATGTGCGGGTACAGGCAGAGTGCGCGATCGACCCGGAAGTGACCTCAGAACAACGGGAGTTCGCGAGCGGTCAGGTCGTCGCCTCGTTGGGGTGGGTGCCGGATCCGGGGGTTGTCTCCCGGTTACACACGGCGCTGGAGCGGGTGTGGTGACCGACTGCGGGGCTGTGGTGGGGAGTTGGGAATGACGGTTCTGGTGTCGGTGTGGGGAGCGGCTCCCGGGGCCGGCAAGTCGACGCTGTGCGCCGGGCTGTCCCGGTCGCTCGCCGGGGCGGGGCTGCGGGTGGATCACTTCCGCGAGGAGGAGATCCTGAGCCGGTCCGAATTCGCCGCGGTGGCCGAGGAGTTCGGGGCGACGGGAGCGGTCGGTCCGGAGACGCTGGCCGCGGCGGCGGAGCGGTATGTCGCTTCCGGCCTGGCGCGCGGCGACGACGTGGTGGTCGCGGACGCGCTGGTGCCGTTCGTGCCGACGTTGCTGGCGATGGGGCACAGCGCGGAGACGATCGACGCGTTCATGACCGACCTCACGGGAGTACTGGCCCCGGTCCGTCCGGTGGTGGTCTTCCTCGACGGGGATGCCGGGGCCGCGCTGTCCCGGGCCGTGGAACGGGAGGGGCCGGAGTGGCTCGACCGGTACGTCGGGAAACTCGCCGCGTACAAAGTGAGTCCGCCGGTGTCCGACCTCGCGTCGGCGGTGACGTACCTGGGGCGCGAGCGGGCGGTGACGCTCGATGTGGTGCGGCGGCACGGGTGGGGGCTCGTGGTGGTGGAGCGGGTGGATGAGCTGACGCCGGGTGAGGTGCTGGGGGCGGTGGAACAGGGACTCAAGCCCTGGCTCCCTCAGTTGCCCTGACTTCAGGGGCGGCGGGCCTCGAACCCTTGCTCCCCCAGCCCCTGACTCCTCCGACCTCCCTGGCCCGCCCCCGCCGGACGGCGCTCGCCCACTTCGCTACTCCGCCAGGTGTCGCTCGACCGTCTCCACCTTGGACGTGAGGCCGTCCGTCACGCCGGGGCGGATGTCCGCCTTGAGGACCACGGAGACGCGCGGGGCGCGGGCCTCGACGGCGGCGACGGCGCGCTTGACCACGTCCATCACCTCGTCCCACTCGCCCTCGATGGACGTGAACATCGCGTCTGTGCGGTTGGGCAGGCCGGACTCGCGGACCACGCGGACGGCGTCGGCGACGTACTCCCCCACGTCCTCGCCGACACCGAGGGGCGTCACGGAGAAGGCGACGATCATGCGTTCACGATCCCTTCCTGGCGGGCGCGGGAGGCGATGACGGCGTTCTCGGCCTCGCGCTTGAGCTTGCGCTCGGCGAAGAAGCCGCCGGTGGGCAGCACGGAGAGAACGAAGTAGAAGGCGGCGGTCTTGGCGCCCCACTTCGTGCGGTTCCAGGCGTCGGCCCAGAAGAGGACGTAGAGGATGAAGAGGACGCCGTGGACCATGCCCATGACGGGCACCGCGTTGAAGTCCGTGGTCCGCTTCAGCACCGAGCAGACGAGCAGCAGGAGGAAGGACACGGCCTCGGGGGCCGACACCAGGCGGAGGCGGCGGAGGGCGGTGGCGGTCTTGATGTCCACGGGTCACCTTCGGTGAGGGAGACGTCCACAGTTTGTGAACGCGAGCACAAACGTTCACCCATTGTGGCAAACGGCTGAGCGAGCCGAGACTGGGGGTCCGTCGCCGAGCCCCCGGGAGTGCCCGTGCAGTTCGTTTTCTTCATGACGCTGCCCGGCCTGGTGGTCCTGCTGACCGCGCTCGCGTTCCTCGACCAGCTGCTCCTGAGGATGGGCCGCGCCGGAGTGCTCCCCTGGCGGAACTCCGGGCGCCAGGGGCAGATATCCGCGACCGGCTTCGAGCAGCTGCACGCGAGCCTGTCGCCGGGCAAGCAGACCGAGCTGAAGGAACGGCAGAGCGCGCTGGTCATGCGGGACGACGAGGAGGACGGGGACCCGCCCTGGTCGACCGTCGACCTGCGCGCGGGGACCGCGGTCATCCGGCTGACCACACCCCGAGACACGGCGTAGGCCGCCCTTAGGGGGCAGGTCAGGGTCGTTCTCCACCCACGGGCCCTGTCCTCGACCGCACCCCTCCGGCTACCTTCGCTGCGTGGCGATGTTTCGGCTCCAGGGCAGCAAGGTGCTCGCCGTCGACATGACCGGGGACGCCGTGAAGGCGAAGAACGGCTCGATGGTCGCGTACGACGGGCAGATGGCCTTCAAGAAGATGACCGGCGGCGGTGAGGGCATCCGGGGGATGGTGACCCGGCGGCTCACCGGTGAGCAGATGACGGTGATGGAGGTGAGGGGGCAGGGGACGTGCTGGTTCGCGGACCGGGCCTCCGAGATCAACCTCGTGAATCTCCAGGGGGACAAGCTGTACGTGGAGTCGAGCAATCTGCTCGTGACCGACGCCGGGCTGCGCACCGGAACGACCTTCACCGGGCTGCGCGGCGCCTCGCAGGGGAACGGGCTGTTCACGACGACCGTCGAGGGGCACGGCCAGGCGGCGATCATGTCGGACGGCCCGGCCGTGGTGCTGCGGGTCAGCCGGCAGTACCCGCTGACCGTCGACCCCGGCGCGTACATCGCGCACCAGGGAAATCTGCAGCAGTCCTTCCAGTCCGGTGTGACCTTCCGCACGTTCTTCGGGGAGGGCGGCGGCGAGGCCTTCCAGATCCGCTTCGAGGGCGACGGGCTCGTCTACGTCCAGCCCAGCGAGCGGAACACGATCGCGGGGGACGTGTGACATGGCGTTCACCGAGATCAACTCGAAGATGATCCAGGCCACGGTCGTGCCGGGCCAGCGGCTGTTCAGTCAGCGCGGCGCGATGCTCGCCTACAAGGGCGACGTCTCCTTCACCCCGAACATCCAGGGCGGCCAGGGCGGTGTGATGTCGATGCTCGGCCGCCGGGTGGCGAACGAGGCGACCCCCCTGATGACGGTCGAGGGCAGCGGCACCGTGATGTTCGGTCACGGCGGCCACCACATCCAGATCATCGAGCTCACCGGAGACACCCTCTACGTGGAGGCCGACCGCCTCCTCGCCTTCGAGGGCACCCTCCAGCAGGGCACGATGTTCATGGGCTCGCAGGGCGGGGTGATGGGCATGGTCCGCGGCCAGGTCACCGGCCAGGGCCTGTTCACCACCACCCTCCAGGGGCAGGGCGCGGTCGCCGTGATGGCCCACGGCGGCGTCTTCGAGGTCCCGATCACCCCGGGGCGCCCGGTCCATGTCGACCCGCAGGCCTACGTCGCCCACCACGGCGACGTACGCAACAAGCTGTCCGCGGCGCTCGGTTGGCGCGACATGGTGGGCCGGGGCTCCGGCGAGGCGTTCCAGCTGGAGCTGAGCGGCAGCGGCGCGGTGTACGTCCAGGCGTCGGAGGAGAAGCTGTGAGCCAGTACGCGGGGTCCGGCCCCACGGTCTACGACCCGATGACCCTCCCGGTCGACGACAACGTCAACAAGTACACCTTCTGCGTGGAGCTCAAGGGGAGCCAGTGGTTCCTGCAGAAGGGGAAGATGATCGCCTACTACGGCTCGATGGAGTTCAACGGCATCGGGCACGGGCGACTCGACCGACTTGTCCGTACGTCCTTCCATTCGCCTCTGCACGCGAGCGACTGGGTCGTGGCGGACGGCTCGGGCAAGATGCTGCTCGCCGACCGGGCCTTCGACGTCAACGCGTACGACCTCGAAGACGCCAACATGACCATTCGCTCGGGCAACCTGCTCGCTTTTCAGCCAAGTCTCGCTCTCAAGCAGTCGATTGTTCCCGGCTTTCTGACACTCATCGGAACGGGCAAGATCGTGGCCGCGTCGAGCGGCCCGGTGGTGTTCGTGGAACCCCCGATCCGGGTGGACCCGCAGGCCCTCGTCGGCTGGGCCGACTGCCCCTCCCCCTGCCATCACTACGACCACGCGTACATGACCGGCCTGATGGGCGGTCTACGTGCGATGACGGGCATCGGCGGGGCCTCCGGGGAGGAGCACCAGTTCGAGTTCGTCGGGGCGGGCACGGTGCTGCTCCAGTCCTCGGAGAACCTGATGCCCGAGCAGGCCACAGGGGTTGTGCCGCACGAGCCGGGGGTACCGGGCGGGGGCGGGGTCCCCACAGGCCCCGCACAGCAAGCAGGCGCACCGCGCCTTCCCGGACAGCTGGGGGACCTCCAGCGTCGCTTCGGGCTGTGAGCGGTAGTCTGCGGAGTGTGACGTCGAACGTGTGCGCGCCGTCACGCCACCCTCACTAGTTCGCCTTTCAACATTTTAGGTAGACTTCATTCATGGAGACCGAGACGGCCACGCGCTGGCTGACCGATGAGGAGCAGTGCGCCTGGCGCACCCATCTGGAGGTCAACAGGCTGCTGACGTACCAACTCGAGAAGGACCTGCAGCCGTTCGGCCTGACGATGAACGACTACGAGATCCTGGTGAACCTCTCGGAGGCGGAGGACGTACGGCTGCGGATGAGCGACCTCGCGGCCGCCACGCTCCAGTCCAAGAGCCGCCTCTCGCACCAGATCACCCGCATGGAGAACGCGGATCTGGTCCGCCGGGAGAACTGCGAGTCGGACCGCCGGGGGCTGTACGCCGTCCTCACCGAGCACGGCCTGGAGACGATGAAGAAGGTCGCGCCCCACCACGTGGCGTCCGTACGCCGCCACTTCATCGACCTCGTCACCCCCGAGGGCCTGTCGGACCTCAGCAGCACGTTGAAGCCGATCGCGGAACACCTGCGGGGTCAACGGGGACGCCCCTGACCGTCCCTCCCGGCGGGGCCGTTCTGGGGGCTCCGCCCCCAGACCCCCATCGGCCCTGAAGGGGCCTCGTCCTCAAACGCCGGACGGGCTGAGTATTGCCGGCCCGCACTGGAGAGGCACCGGACGGATTGAGTGTTGCCGACCTGGGTTGGAGAGGCACCGGACAGGCTGAATATTGCCGCCCTGCGTTGGAGAGGCACCGGACGGGCTGGCTGAATATTGGCCACCTGCGCTGGAGAGGCCCCGGACGGCTGCATGACAACCGCCCGGGACCTGCAATGCCGGGGCACGACAACGCCCTGCTTTTAGGGGCGCGGGGAACTGCGCGACCAGCCACGACGCACCGGCAGCCAAGACACAACCCCCGCACCCCCGCCACCACCCCGGCAACCACAAAACAAACCCCCAACGGCACCCGCCCCACCAGCAGCCCCGTCACCACCGACCCACCCGAACTCCCCGCGTTCACCGCCATGTTGACCCACGCCCCGGCCTGAGTCCGCGCCGCCGGCACGGCCACCTCATCGGCGAGCAGATACGCGGTGGTCAACGCCGGCGCCACAAAAAGCCCCGCACACCCAACCGCCACGGTGAGCGACCACACCCCCGGGGCAAACCCCGCCGCGGCCAACACCACCCCGAGCCCCAACGCGGCCCCGGACAGCCGAACCCGCGCAGCCGTACGCCAGTTGACCGCCCCGTTCACGAGCCCACCCACCACACTGCCAGCCGACAACGCCGCCAGCACCCACGGCACCACGTCATCGCCGTACCCCCGCTCCTCCACGAACGCCATCACCAGCAGATAGACCGCACTCAGCGCGAGCCCCGTCCCCCCGGCCACGACCACCGGACCGAGCAGCCCGCGAACCCGCGCCGGCCTCAACCCCCGCCCCGCGCCTGCCGATACACGCACACCCGACAGCGCCGGTGACAGGACGAACGCGATCGTCCCGGTCACGATGAGAGCCGCGCTGAGCAGCACCCCGGCAGCCGGTGGAGCGAAGCTGAGCACCCCGCCGACCGCCAACGGGCCGACGACGTACAGGAGTTCCTCCGCGACACCGTCGAGGCTGTACGCGCGCTGCAACAACCCACGGTCACCGACGAGTTCGGCCCACACGGAGCGCATCGTGGGTCCAAGCGGGGGCGCGCACATGCCCGTCAGCGCGGCCACCGCGCCGAGCACCACCTCCGGCGTCCCGGGGCTCCAGCTCACCGCCGCGAGGACGCACAGGAGACCGCCGTAGAGCATCGCCATGGGGAGGAGGGCGCGGCGCGGGCCGTGGCGGTCGACCAGGGCGGCGCGCAGGGGCAGGAGGAGGACGGTCGCGGTGCCGAAGACGGCCATGATCGTGCCGGCGGCGGCGTAGGAGCCGGTGGCGCGGACGACCGCGAGCAGGACCGCCGGGGAGACCATGCCGTACGACAGGCGGCCTACGAGTGCGGCGGCGAACGTGCGTCGGGCGTACGGGACTTGGAGTACGGCGGCATACGAAGGGCACGCCGGAGCCGGCGTGGAAGAGGACGCGGACATGCGAGAGGTTCCTCAACTGGAGGCATGGGAAAGGGACGCCGGTGTGTTCGGCGTGCCCTATGCCAAGAGGAGGAACATGCGGTCAACGTACCAACGGGACAAGGGCGTTGACCATCGAGTTAGCTCTCCGCGCCCCCGCGATCACCCTTCTGTGATGCCCGCGATCAGTTCGTCCGCCGCCCGGTACGGGTCCAACTCCCCCGCCACGATCCGCTCCGCGAGCGCACTCAGCCGTCGGTCCCCGTGCAGGTCGCCGATGCGGGCGCGCAGGGCCGTCACCGCGATCGTCTCGACCTCACGGGCCGCCCGGGCCGCCCGGCGCTCCGCGAGGACTCCGTGCTCCTCCATCCACGCCCGGTGCTTCTCCAGGGCCTCCACGACCTCGTCGATGCCCTCGGCGCGGGACGCGACCGTCTTGACGATCGGGGGGCGCCAGTCGCCGGGGCCGCGGGACTCGCCCAGGCCGAGCATGTGGTTCAGCTCGCGGGCGGTCGCGTCGGCTCCGTCGCGGTCGGCCTTGTTGACGACGTAGACATCGCCGATCTCCAGGATTCCGGCCTTCGCCGCCTGGATGCCGTCGCCCATCCCGGGGGCCAGCAACACCACACTCGTGTCCGCCTGGGAGGCGATCTCGACCTCCGACTGGCCCACCCCGACCGTCTCGACCAGGATCACGTCGCAGCCCGCCGCGTCCAGGACGCGGATCGCCTGCGGGGCCGACCAGGCGAGGCCGCCGAGGTGGCCGCGGGTGGCCATCGAGCGGATGTAGACGCCGGGGTCGGAGGAGTGGTCCGACATGCGGACGCGGTCGCCGAGCAGGGCGCCGCCGGAGAACGGCGAGGACGGGTCGACGGCCAGGACGCCGACCCGCCTGCCCTGCTTGCGGTACGCCGTGACCAGCGCGGACGTGGACGTGGACTTGCCCACGCCCGGCGATCCGGTGAGGCCGACGACGTAGGCGCCGCCGGTCAGCGGTGCGAGGGTCGCCATGATCTCCCGGAGTTGGGGGGACGCCCCCTCCACCAGGGAGATCAGCCGGGCCACGGCCCGCGGCCGGCCTTCCCTGGCCTGGGCCACCAGCGAGGCGACGTCCTGCATCACGGCTCCGATCCCTTGCGGATGTGCGAGTCCCTTGCGGGTGTGCGAGAAGGTACTGCTGCTCAGGCCTTGGGTACCCGCACGATCAGCGCGTCACCCTGACCGCCGCCGCCGCACAGCGCCGCCGCGCCGACCCCGCCGCCACGCCGCTTGAGCTCCAGGGCCAGGTGCAGGACGAGCCGGGCGCCGGACATGCCGATGGGGTGGCCCAGGGCGATCGCGCCGCCGTTGACGTTCACCTTTTCCGTGGACACCCCGAGGTCCTTCATTGACTGCACCGCTACGGCGGCGAAGGCCTCGTTGATCTCGATCAGGTCGAGGTTCTCGACCTCCAGGCCCTCCTTCTTGAGGGCGTGCAGGATCGCGTTCGAGGGCTGCGACTGGAGGGAGTTGTCGGGTCCCGCCACATTTCCGTGGGCGCCGATCTCGGCGATCCACTCCAGGCCCAGCTCCTGCGCCTTGGTCTTGCTCATCACGACCACGGCCGCCGCACCGTCCGAGATCTGCGAGGCGGAACCGGCGGTGATCGTGCCGTCCTTGGTGAACGCCGGGCGCAGCTTGCCGAGCGACTCGAACGTGGTCTCCGCGCGGATGCCCTCGTCCTTGCTGAAGACGACCGCGTCGCCCTTGCGCTGCGGGATCTCGACCGGGGTGATCTCGGCCTCGAAGACGCCGTTCTGCTGGGCGGCCGCGGCCCGCTGGTGGGACAGGGCGGCGATCTCGTCCTGCTCGGGGCGCTGGATGCCCAGGCGCGTGTTGTGCTTCTCCGTGGACTCGCCCATCGCGATGTTCTCGAAGGCGTCGGTCAGGCCGTCGTAGGCCATCGCGTCGAGCATCTCGATCGCGCCGTACTTGTATCCCTCGCGGGACTTGGGGAGCAGGTGGGGGGCGTTGGTCATGGACTCCTGGCCGCCCGCGACGATCACGTCGAACTCACCTGCACGGATGAGCTGGTCGGCGAGCGCGATGGCGTCGAGGCCCGAGAGGCACACCTTGTTGATGGTGAGCGCGGGGACGCTCATGGGGATGCCCGCCTTGACGGCGGCCTGGCGTGCCGGGATCTGCCCTGCCCCGGCCTGGAGCACCTGGCCCATGATCACGTACTGCACCTGGTCGCCACCGATACCCGCACGGTCGAGGGCGGCCTTGATCGCGAAGCCGCCGAGATCGGCTCCGGAGAAGGACTTCAGGGAGCCCAGCAGGCGTCCCATGGGCGTCCGGGCGCCCGAGACGATCACCGAGGTCGTGCTGTTCGTTCCAGACATGAGGTGCGATCCCCTTCCAGCGTGTTTCAGCTGAGGAGTGAACGAGGGTTTACTTGAAATGTACTGAGCGGTAGTCCACCCCGTCATCGGGCCGTCGGTGTGATCGCGCGCACGTTGCGTAACCACCGCGCGAGCGCTGCACTACATACATGCTGACGCGAATCGACCACATCGGGATCGCCTGCTTCGACCTCGACAGGACGGTGGAGTTCTACCGGGCCACGTACGGCTTCGAGGTGTTCCACTCCGAGGTCAACGAGGAGCAGGGTGTCCGCGAGGCCATGTTGAAGATCAACAACACGGACGACGGCGGCGCCTCCTACCTCCAGCTCCTGGAGCCGACCCGCGAGGACTCCGCCGTGGGGAAGTGGCTGGCGAAGAACGGGGAGGGGGTCCACCACATCGCCTTCGGTACGGCGGATGTCGACACGGACTCCGAGGACATCCGCGGGAAGGGCGTACGCGTTCTGTACGAGGAGCCCCGGATCGGTTCCATGGGGTCACGGATCACGTTCCTGCACCCAAAGGATTGCCATGGCGTACTGACAGAACTGGTCACTTCGGCGCCTGTTGAGTCACCTGAGCACTGACCCTCGTACATATGGGCCGGTAGGGTTGGGGTCGGTCGTCGCTCGCAACCAGGGCAACGGCATGCCGGGGTCCGGGTTTCGGGGGGCGAGCGTCGGGCAGCAGCCCATGCTCCGTCGTTGATCTGACACCATTCCCCGGGAGCACCGTTCGGTGGATGGACGGCGCTCGTTGGAGTAAACCGCGACCAGGGGACGGATGGGACCGCGCAGTGCGGGGCTACGAACGCCAGGAGCGAGAGCCGGCGGCTGACGTCGACCACCTCTCTCGGTTCGAGGCCGAGATGGAGCGGCTGAAGACCGAGCGGGAAAAGGCGATCCAGCATGCCGAGGACCTCGGCTACCAGGTCGAGGTGCTGCGCGCCAAGCTGCACGAGGCGCGCCGCACCCTCATGTCCCGACCGGCTTACGACGGCGGTGACATCGGCTACCAGGCCGAGCAGATGCTTCGTAATGCCCAGGTCCAGGCCGACCAGTTGCGGCAGGACGCCGAGCGGGAGCTGAGCCAGGCCCGCGCGCAGACCCAGCGCATCCTCCAGGAGCACGCCGAGCAGGCCGCGCGCCTCCAGGCGGAGCTGCACACGGAGGCCGTGACCCGGCGCCAGCAGCTCGACCAGGAACTCGCCGAGCGCCGGCAGACCGTCGAGTCGCACGTCAACGAGAACGTGGCGTGGGCCGAGCAGCTCCGCGCCCGCTCCGAGTCGCAGGCCCGCCGTCTCGTCGACGAGTCGCGCGCCGAGGCCGAGCAGGCGCTGGCCGCCGCCCGCGCCGAGGCAGAGCGCGTCGCCACCGAGGCCCGGCAGCGGCTGGAGATGGACGCCGAGGCGGCCCGCGCGGAGGCCGAGCAGCTGCTGCGGCGCGCCCGCACGGACGCCGAGCGGCTGCTGAACGCGGCGTCGTCGCAGGCCCAGGAGGCCACCGACCACGCCGAGCAGCTGCGCAGCTCCACGGTCAACGAGTCGGATTCCGCCCGCCGTCAGGCCACCGAGCTGAGCCGGGCCGCCGAGACCCGCATGGCCGAGGCCGAAACCTCACTGCGTGAGGCGCGCCTTGAGGCGGAGAAGGTCCTCAGCGAGGCCAAGGAAGCCGCCGCCAAGGCCCTCTCCAGCGCCGAGTCGGCCAACGAGCAGCGCACCCGGACGGCGAAGGAACAGGTCGCCCGGCTGGTCACGGAGGCCACCAAGGAGGCCGAGGCCACCAAGTCCGACGCCGAACAGGTCGTCGCCGAGGCCCAGGCCAAGGCCGACAAGATCGTCGCGGAGGCCGAGGAGAACGCCCGCAGCCTCACCGCCGAGGAGACCGCCTCCCAGCTGGCGAAGGCCGCCCGTACCGCCGAGGAAGTCCTCGACAAGGCGTCCGAGGACGCCAAGAACACCACGAAGGCCGCCACCGAGGAGGCCGAGCGGATCCGCTCCGAGGCGGAGGCCGAGGCCGACCGGTTGCGCGCCCAGGCGCACGACATCGCCGAGGGGCTCAAGGGCGCGGCGAAGGACGACACCAAGGAGTACCGGGCCAAGACGGTCGAGCTCCAGGAGGAGGCGCGCCGGCTGCGCGGCGAGGCCGAGCAGCTGCGGGCCGACGCGGTCGGCGAGGGCGAGCGCATCCGCTCCGAGGCCCGGCGCGAGGCCGTCCAGCAGATCGAGGAGGCGGCCAAGACCGCCGAGGAGCTGCTGTCGAAGGCCCGCGCGGACGCCGACGAGCTGCGCCAGACGGCCACCACGGACAGCGAGAAGGTCCGCACCGAGGCCATCGAGCGCGCCACCACCCTGCGCCGGCAGGCCGAGGAGACCCTCGACCGCACCCGCAAGGAGGCCGAGCGGCACCGCGCGGAGGTCATCGAGCAGTCCGAGGGCATCAAGGCCGACGCCGAACAGGCCGCACGCGACCTGCGCGACGAGACCGAGCGGGCCATAGAGGCACGCCGCGAGGAGGCCGCCGAGGGCCTGACGCGGCTGCACACGGAGACCGAGGAACGGCTCGCCGCCGCCGAACAGGCGCTCACCGACGCCCGCGAGGAGGCCGAGCGGATCCGCCGCGAGGCCGCCGAGGAGACGGAACGCCTGCGCGGTGAGGCCGCCGACCGCATCCGCTCCCTCCAGGCCCAGGCCGAGGCGGAGGCCGACCGGCTGCGCAACGAGGCCGCGGGCGACGCGTCCGCCTCCCGCGCCGAGGGCGAGGCCATCGCCGTACGCCTGCGGTCCGAGGCGTCGGCCGAGGCCGAGCGGCTCAAGACCGAGGCACAGGACACCGCCGACCGCGTCCGCGCGGAGGCCCAGGCCGCCGCCGAGCGGCTGGCCACGGAAGCGTCGGAGACGCTGGCCGCCGCCCAGGAGGAGGCCGTACGGCGTCGCCGTGAGGCCGAGGAGCTGCTCGGGTCGGCCCGCGAGGAGGCCGGGCAGGAGCGCGAGCGGGCCCGCGAGCAGAGCGAGGAGCTGCTGGCCTCGGCGCGCAACCGCGTCGAGGAGGCGCAGTCCGAGGCCGTCCGGCTGGTCGAGGAGGCCGACCGGCGCGCCACCGAGATGGTGTCGGGCGCCGAGCAGCACGCCCAGCAGGTACGGGAGTCGGTCGCCGGGCTGCACGAGCAGGCGCAGGAGGAGATCGCCGGGATCCGCTCGGCCGCCGAGCACGTGGCGGACCGCACCCGGCGCGAGGCGCAGGAGGAGGCGGACCGGGTCCGCGCCGACGCGTACAGCGAGCGGGAGCGGGCCACCGAGGACGCCAACCGCGTCCGGCGCCGGGCGGCCGAGGAGACGGACGCCGCCAAGGCCCTTGCGGAGCGCACCGTTTCGGACGCCATCGCGGAGGCGGAGCGGCTGCGGGCGGAGTCCGCCGACCACGCCCAGCAGGCACGCACCCAGGCCTCGGACACCATCGCGCAGGCCGACCAGGACGCGGCGCGGGCCCGTGCGGACGCCCGCGAGGACGCCAACCGGATCCGTTCGGACGCGGCGACGCAGGCCGACACCCTCATCACCGAGGTGACGGCGGAGGCGGAGCGGCTCCAGACCGAGACCATCAACGAGGCCGAGCGGGTGCGCTCGGAGGCCGTGGCCAAGGCCGAGAAACTCATCTCGGACGCGACCGGGGACGCGGAGCGGCTGCGCGCCGAGGCCGCCGACACGGTGGGTTCCGCGCAGCAGCAGTCCGAGCGGATCCGCAGCGAGGCCGCCCGTCTCAAGGCGAACGCGGAGGCGGACGCCGAGCGGGTCACCTCGGCGGCGCGCGAGGAGTCCGAGCGGACGCTGGACGAGGCCCGCAAGGAGGCCAACAAACGGCGCTCCGAGGCGGCCGAGCAGGTCGACACCCTCATCACGGAGACCGCGGCCGAGGCCGACAAACTCCTCAGCGAGGCCCAGCAGCAGGCGCAGAAGACGACGGCGGACGCCGAGGCACAGGCCGACTCCATGGTCGGCGCGGCCCGCAGCGAGGCCGACCGGCTGGTGTCCGAGGGCACGATCGAGGGCAACTCCCGCGTGGAGCAGGCCCGTACGGACGCGGACGAGCTGCTCGTCGGCGCGCGCCGGGACGCCACCGCCATAAGGGAGCGCTCCGAGGAGCTGCGCGACCGCATCACCACGGAGATCGAGAACCTGCACGAGCGGGCCCGCCGTGAGTCCGCCGAGACGATGAAGTCGGCCGGCGACCGCTGCGACGCGCTCATCAAGGCGGCCGAGGAGCAGCTCGGCAAGGCCCAGATGAAGGCCAAGGAACTGGTCTCGGAGGCCAACTCCGAGGCGGGCAAGGTCCGTATCGCCGCCGTGAAGAAGGCCGAGGGTCTCCTCAAGGAGGCCGAGCAGAAGAAGGCCACGCTCATCCGCGAGGCCGAGGAGCTGAAGGCGGAGGCGATCCGCGAGGCCCGCCGCACGGTCGAGGAGGGCAAGCGCGACCTCGAAGTGCTCGTCCGCCGCCGCGAGGACATCAACGCCGAAATCTCCCGTGTCCAGGACGTCCTGGAAGCGTTGGAGTCTTTCGAGGCCCCGACAGCGGCCAAGGACGGCGGGGTCAAGGCGGCAGCCACGGCGGGAGCAACTCGTTCGGGTGGCAAGTCTGTTGAAGGTTAAGAAACCCCTGTGAGGTTAGGGGTGTTCTGGGGCCTTTGACCGAGTCTTTGGCAAGCGGTCCGACGGTTAGCCACTCAAAAGGGGTGTCATTCTCCAGATCAAACACGCATCCGCTCGATGACACACCGCTTCGGCCCCTAGGATTCCACCTATCACCTCACCGGTCTCATTCGACAGGAACCCCATGAGCGACACTTCCCCCTACGGCTTCGAGCTTGTGCGGCGTGGGTACGACCGCGCTCAGGTGGACGAACGCATCTCGAAGCTCGTCTCCGACCGTGACAGCGCTCTGGCCCGTATCACTGCTCTCGAAAAGCGCATCGAGGAGCTCCACCTCGAAACGCAGAACGCCGCGGCCCAGGTAAGCGACGCCGAGCCGTCGTACGCCGGTCTCGGCGCGCGGGTCGAGAAGATCCTCCGCCTCGCCGAGGAAGAGGCCAAGGACCTGCGCGAGGAGGCACGGCGCGCGGCCGAGCAGCACCGCGAACTCGCGGAGTCCGCTGCCCAGCAGGTCCGCAACGACGCAGAATCGTTCGCTGCGGAGCGCAAGTCCAAGGCGGAGGACGAGGGCGTCCGGATCGTCGAGAAGGCCAAGAGCGACTCCGCCCAGCTGCGTGGCGAGGCTCAGAAGGACGCGCAGCAGAAGCGCGAGGAGGCCGACGCCCTCTTCGAGGAGACCCGCGCCAAGGCCGCGCAGGCCGCCGCCGACTTCGAGACGAACCTCGCCAAGCGCCGCGAGCAGTCCGAGCGCGACCTGGCGTCCCGTCAGCAGAAGGCCGAGAAGCGCCTCGCGGAGATCGAGCACCGCGCGGAGCAGCTCCGCCTGGAGGCCGAGAAGCTGCGCACGGACGCGGAGCGTCGCGCCCGTCAGACGGTGGAGACGGCGCAGCGCCAGGCCGAGGACATCGTCGCCGACGCCAACGCCAAGGCCGACCGCATCCGTTCGGAGTCCGAGCGCGAGCTGGCCGCCCTGACGAACCGTCGCGACAGCATCAACGCCCAGCTGACGAACGTGCGCGAGATGCTCGCCACGCTCACCGGTGCCGCGGTGGCCGCCGCGAGCTCGCCGGTCGAGGACGAGCCGATCTCTCGTGGAGTTCCGGCTCAGCAGTCCCGTTGAGCAAGCGTTTGTCGTAACGCTGAGGCCCGCATCCCCTTCGGAGGGTGCGGGCCTCGGCCGTGCCCCGGCCTCAACGCCGTCCGGTCACCAGCGGCAGATACACGTCGTCCACGATCTCGACGAGGGCCGACTCGGCGACCGGCTCGCGGGTCAGGATCATCTCGTAACGCAACAGCTGTGCGGGGAGGGTGACGACCCGTCGGGACAGGTCGGCGGTGGGGATCTCGCCCCGTTTCACGGCCCGTTGGAGCATGGGCAGCAGGATGTCGTGCACGATCCCGAAGACCTTCGGGTCAAGGTCGGGCGCGTCCGCGAGCAGGCCCCGGATGACGTCGGACCCGATCTCCCGCTGCCGCAGCACCATCAGCCGCAGCAGGGCCAGCACGTCCTCGCGCAACTCACCCGTGTCGGGCAGCCGTTCGGCGATGATGCCGTTGCGGTGGGACATGGCGGCCTTGACGAGTTCGGCGCGGTTGGGCCAGCGCCGGTAGAGGACCTGCTTGCCGGTACGGGCCCGGGCCGCCACACCCTCCATGGTGAGCCGGGCGTAACCGACCTCGGCCAGTTCCTCCCACACCGCGTCCAGGATGTCGGCCTCCAGCGCGGCCCCGCGCCGCCGCGTCTGCTCTCCGGTCATCACCGGCACCTTCCGCTCAGAAGACCTTAGGAGACCTTGCGTCTCTTATCGAGCCCAGCCTATCGTGGCCTTTAGAGACGCAGCGTCTCTAAAGGGGGAACCGCCATGCCCGAAACCACCGTCCGCCCCGCCGAACGCCTAGACCCGGCCGTCCGCAAACTCGCCGGCATCCTCGTCCTCGGCGCCCTCGCCCCACTCCTCGACAGCACGATCGTCTCCATCGCCCTGCACACCCTGGGCCACGACCTGGGCGCCTCCACGACGAGCCTGCAATGGGTCAGTACGGCGTATCTCCTGGCCCTCGCCACCGTCGTCCCGGTCTCCGGCTGGGCCGTAGAACGCTTCGACTCCCGCCGCGTCTGGCTGGGCGCGCTGCTCCTCTTCCTCGCCGGATCGCTCCTCTGCGGCCTCGCCTGGAACATCGGCTCGCTGATCGCGTTCCGGGTGGTCCAGGGCATCGGCGGCGGCCTGCTCCTGCCCGTCCTGCAGACCCTGGTCATGCGAGCGGCCGGCGGTCGCTCCCTCGGCCGTCTGATGGCGGTGATCACCCTGCCCGCCATGGTCGTACCGATCCTCGGCCCGGTCGTCGGCGGCCTGATCGTCGGCCACCTCAGCTGGCGCTGGATCTTCTACGTCAACCTGCCCGTCTGCCTCCTCGCCCTCGCCCTGGCCTGGCGCGGCGTCCCGAAGGACACCCCGCGCCCCGGCCACCACCTGGACCTGACCGGCCTCCTGCTCCTCTCCCCCGGCCTCGCCGCCGTGGTCTACGGCCTGTCCGAGACCGGCGCCACCCGCGCGACCGCGATCCCGGTGGGCGCCGTACTGATCGCCCTGTTCGCCCGCCACGCGCTGCGCGTCCGCGAACCCCTCGTGGATCTACGGCTGTTCAAGGACCGCGCGTTCGCCGTCTCCTCGATCCTGACGTTCCTGAACGGGCTCGCCCTGTTCGGCGGGATGTTCCTGCTCCCCCTCTACTACCAACAGGCGCGCGGCGAGGGCGTGATCGCGGCCGGGCTGCTGCTGGCGCCCCAGGGACTGGGCAGCCTGCTCGCCCGGGTCACCGGCCCGCTGACCGACCGGCTCGGGCCGCGCCCGGTCACCGTGGCGGGGATGCTGCTGTGCGCGCTGGGCACCCTCCCCTTCCTTCTCCCGCATCCCGGCGCCGCCCTGCTTCTCGTCGCGCTGGTCGTACGAGGGCTCGGGGTGAGCGCGGCCAACATGGCGGTCATGGTGGGCGCGTACCAAGGTCTCGACCGCGCCCGCATCCCGCACGCCAGCACCACCGTCCGGATCGTGCAGCAGCTCGGCGGGTCCGTCGGCACGGCCGTACTGGCGACGGTCCTCGCGCACGGGCACGGCAGCGCCGCCTTCCCGCACGCGTTCGCCTGGGCGACGGCGTTCACCGTTGTTGCCTGCTTCGTCGGACTCTGTTTGCCCGTTCGGGTGGCATCCGCCGAACGCCCGTCTTAGCGTGGCCGCATGATCGAGCTCGAGGGGCTGACCAAGCGGTACGGCGACAAGGTGGCGGTCAACAACCTCACCTTCACCGTCAGACCCGGCATCGTCACGGGCTTCCTCGGCCCGAACGGCGCCGGCAAGTCGACGACCATGCGCATGATGCTCGGGCTCGACCGGCCGACCGCCGGTGACGTGCGCATCGACGGCCAGCACTACGACCAGCTCAAGGACCCGCTGAAGTACATCGGCGCCCTCCTCGACGCCAAGGCCATGCACGGCGGCCGCAGCGCCTTCAACCATCTGCTGTGTCTCGCGCAGAGCAACGGCATCTCGACGGCCCGGGTGCGTGAAGTGCTCGACACCGTCGGGCTCACCGCCGTGGCGAAGAAGAAGGCCAAGGGGTTCTCGCTCGGCATGGGCCAGCGGCTCGGCATCGCGGGCGCGCTGCTCGGCGATCCGGAGATCCTGATGTTCGACGAGCCGGTCAACGGCCTCGACCCCGAGGGCATCCACTGGATCCGCAACCTGATGAAGTCCCTTGCCGCGCAGGGCCGTACGGTCTTCGTCTCCTCGCACCTGATGAGCGAGATGGCGCTGACGGCCGATCACCTCGTCGTCATCGGCCAGGGCCGGCTCCTCGCGGACACCTCCATGGCGGACTTCATCCACCAGAACTCGCGGTCCTACGTCCGGATCCGCACCCCGCAGCGCGAGCGGCTGCTCGACGTGCTGCACCAGGCCGGGATCACGGTGGTCGAGTCCGGCAGCGGGGTGCTCGAAGTGGACGGCGGCAAGTCCGAGCAGATCGGTGAGCTGGCCGCGTCGCACCAGCTCGTGCTGCACGAGCTGAGTCCCCAACAGGCCTCCCTGGAGGAGGCGTTCATGCAGTTGACCGCGGAGTCGGTGGAGTACCACGCGCATTCCGACGCACCATCACCCTCCCCCGGGGCGCCTGCTCAGCAGCAGGGCTGGGGCGACGGCTGGAAGAAGGGCTGACATGGCGGCGACCCAGGTCATCCGCTCGGAGTGGACCAAGATCCGTTCCGTCGCGTCGACGGTGTGGACGCTCTCGCTGGCCGTGGTGGTGACGATCGGGCTCGGCATGCTGATCTCGGCGCTGTCGAAGAGCCAGTTCGACGACATGAGCGCCAAGGACAAGCTGTCCTTCGACCCGACGTTCATCAGCTTCGCCGGGATGAGTCTCGGGCAGCTCGCGATGATCGTGTTCGGGGTGCTGGTCGTGTCGAACGAGTACAGCACCGGCATGATCCGCACCTCGCTCGCGGCCGTCCCGCAGCGCGGCACCTTCCTGTTCAGCAAGATCGCGGTGGCCGCGGGGCTGTGTCTCGTGGTCGGCCTGGTGACGAGCTTCCTCACGTTCTTCCTCGGGCAGGCGATGCTCGGCTCCCACAGGGCGGAGATCGGCGACCCGGGCGTGCTGCGCGCGGTGATCGGCGGCGGGCTCTACATGACCCTGATCGCGCTGTTCTCCATGGGCGTCGCCTCGATGCTGCGCTCGCCGATGCTGTCGCTGGGCATCCTGATGCCGTTCTTCTTCCTGATCTCCAACATCCTCGGCAACGTCTCCGCGACGAAGAAGATCGGCCAGTACCTGCCCGACCAGGCCGGCAGCAAGATCATGCAGGTGGTCACGCCGGTGGACGACTCCGCGCCGTACGGCCCCTGGGGCGGCTTCGGGATCATGGCCCTGTGGGTGCTCGCCTCGCTCGTCGGCGCCTACGTCCTTCTGAAGCGCCGGGACGCCTGACGCGGGACGTTGCTTTGCTTTCTCTTGGGCGGAACCGTCAGCGCCCCGTTATCCTCCTAACCCTTACGGGGGCGTGTGCCCTGCTGTCCTGATCCTTTCGATGGGTGCGGAGCATGATCGAGGCTGTCGGCCTGACCAAGCGCTACGGCGACAAGACCGCCGTGTACAACCTTTCCTTCCAGGTGCGGCCCGGTGCCGTCACCGGTTTCCTCGGGCCCAACGGCTCGGGCAAGTCGACGACGATGCGCATGATCCTCGGCCTGGACAACCCCACGTCAGGACAGGTGACGATCGGCGGCTTCCCCTACCGCAAGCTGCCGAACGCCCCCAGACAGGTCGGCGCCCTGCTCGACGCCAAGGCCGTGCACGGCGGCCGCAGCGCCCGCAGCCACCTGCTGAGCCTGGCCCAGCTCTCGGGCATCCCGGCCCGGCGCGTGGACGAGGTGCTCGGGGTCGTCGGCCTCCAGGACGTGGCGAGAAAACGCCCCAAGGGCTTCTCCCTCGGCATGGGCCAGCGGCTCGGCATCGCCGCCGCGCTCCTCGGCGACCCGCAGGTGCTGCTCTTCGACGAGCCGGGCAACGGCCTCGACCCCGAGGGCATCCTCTGGGTGCGGAACCTCATGAAGGCGCTCGCGGCGGAGGGCCGTACCGTCTTCGTCTCCTCGCACCTGATGAGCGAGATGGCGCTGACCGCCGACCACCTCATCGTGATCGGGCGCGGGCAGCTCCTCTCCGACATGAGCGTGCGCGACTTCATCTCGGCGAACTCCGCCGACTTCGCGCGCGTGCGCACCCCCGACACCGAGCCCCAGCTGCGCGAGAAGCTCACCTCCGCGCTGACCGAGGCGGGCGGCCACGTGCTGCCCGAGCAGGACGGCGGGCTGCGCGTCATGGGCCTGCCGCTGCCGCGCATCAGCGACATCGCGCACGACACGGACGTACGGCTGTGGGAGCTGTCGCCGCATCAGGCCTCGCTGGAGGAGGCGTACATGCGGATGACGCAGGGGGCCGTCGACTACCGCTCGACGATCGACCAGAAGGCCGGCCTGATGCAGCAACTGCCGCCCGGCGCACAGCCGCCCATGCCGGTGCCGGGCCAGGGCCAGCCGGGCTGGTACGCGCCGCCGTCACCGCAGCACGGCGGTCAGCCCTTCGCCATGGGCCAGCCCCCGGCGAATCCTTACGGCGCCCCGAATCCGTACGGCGCCCCTGCGGCGCCCGGCGCACCCGCACCGGGCCCGTACGGGCCTCCGGTGCCCGTCACCCCGCAGACGGCGGCACAGCCGCCCCAGGGCCCGGCTCAGGGTGCCCCGGCGGATCAGGTCCCGGTGGCCGCTCCGGCCGCGGACGCGACCCCGGCCCCCGCCGCTCCCGCGCAGCCCTCCTCCCCCGCCGCCGACCTGACCAAGCCCGAGGACGCCCGATGAGTACGCCCCAGCCCCCGATGCCGCAGGCAGCCGTGCCCAACTGGCAGGCGGCGAACGGTCCTTCGTACGGCGGGTACACCTCGCCGATCCCGGTGGTGCGCGCCCATCTCGGGCACGCGCTCGCCTCCGAGTGGACGAAGATCAAGTCGGTGCGCTCGACGCTCTGGACGCTCGGGGTGTTCGTGGTCCTCGTCGTCGGCATCGGCCTGCTCGCCGCCCTCGTGGTCAGCAACTCCTCGTCCCAGATGAACGGCGAGAACCCGCTCTCCCTCGGCTTCTTCGGGCTGCTCCTCGGCTCCATGTGCATCATCACGCTCGGCGTGCTGACCACGGCCTCCGAGTACGGCACGGGCATGATCCGCACGACGATGACCGCCTGCCCCAGCCGCGGCCGGGTCCTCGCGGCGAAGTCCATCGTGTTCTTCGGGGTCGCCTTCGTGGTGACCCTGGTGTCCTCGGGGTTCATCGCCTTCGTGGACGCCTCGCTGCTGGAGAACAACGGCGCGAAGGACCCGTCCGCCGGCGAGTGGTTCAAGGGAACCGTCGGCGTCTCGCTCTACATCGCGCTGCTCGGCCTGCTCGCGCTGATCGTCGGCTCGATCATCCGGCACTCGGCGGGCGCGATCACCATCATGATCGGCGCGGTCCTCGCCCCGCTGGTCATCGCGCTGTTCATGTTCTCGCAGTCCCTGGAGGACGTGCGCCAGGCGCTGTTCGAGTACTCGATCCCGAACCAGCTGAGCGTCTTCTACTCCAACTCCCTGACGGAGTCCGGCCCTTCGGGCTGGGACCCGCTGTGGATCATCGTCGGCGTGACGGCCGTGGCGTTCGCGGGCGCGATCGCGCTGCTGGAGCAGCGGGACGTGTGAGCAGTACCACTCTTTGAAAGGTCGGCCCGGAAAAAGGCCGGCCTAGAACCTCGGCGCGTTCCTGGACCGCTGCACCCGTGTGGTGCGGCGGTCCTTCGCGTTCCAGCAGGCCTTGTGCCAGTGGCGGCGGTCGTCGACGCCCGCGTGCTCCGGCCAGGCCACGACGTGCGGGACGCCGGAGGGGATCTGCTGGTCGCAGCCGGGGCAGCGGTACGTCTTGCCCTCGGAGCTCGCCCCGGCGACATGGCGCACGCTCCACTCCTCGCCCTGCCAGGCTTCCGTGGACTGCCAGCCGCCGTAGCGGCCCGAGCGCTCGTCGTCGGCACTCTGGCCGGAGGAACCGGACTCCTTGGGTCGGTTGCGACGCGGGGACACAGAACACCTCACGGGGCTATACAGGAGGCAAGGGCTGTGTCCAGCCTACGTGGCGCGGACAGGGGTACGCGAAGGGCATCAACCCGTACAAGTCCCCCTCGGGACCGCGCATTCTGCAGACAATCCGCAAATCTCTCCGCCAGGCCGTGTCCTCGGCACGTGTCGGGCGGTTATGCCCGGTGGGGGAGCTCCGTGTCGGAGCCAAGGAAGCAGGAAAAGCCATGCGCGTCGGAAGTTTTGTGTTGGCGGCCCAGTTCCCGGGGCAGGGCCAGGGGGAGGCCCTGCACCGCGCGGTCCGCTCGGTGGAGGTCGCGGAGGAGGCCGGTCTCGACACGGCCTGGCTGGCCGAGCACCACTTCGTGCCCTACGGCACCTGCCCGTCCGCGGTCACCCTGGCCGCGTTACTGCTGGGCCGCACCCAGCGCATCCGCGTCGGCACCGCGGTCAGCGTGCTGCCCACCGTCCACCCGGTCGCCCTCGGCGAGCAGGCCGCGCTGCTGCACGTGACGAGCGGGGGGCGCTTCTCGCTGGGTGTGGGGCGCGGCGGGCCGTGGGTCGACCTGGAGGTGTTCGGCTCGGGCCTCGCCGCGTACGAACAGGGGTTCCCGGAATCACTCGATCTGCTGATGAGCTGGCTGCGCGAGCCGTCGGTCGCGGGCACCGGGGACCGCTTCGCGTTCCGTGAAGTGCCCGTCGTACCAAGGCCGTCGGAGGCACTGTCGGACGCGCCGGGCCCCGAGGTCGTCGTCGCCTGCACCTCCCCCGCGAGCGTGCGGCTGGCGGCCGAGCGGGGCCTGCCGATGCTGCTCGGCATGCATGTCGGGGACGAGGAGAAAGCCGAAATGGTCGCCCTGTGGCGGCAGTTGGCCCGGGCGGCGGGGCGGCCGGCGGAGGAGATCCGCGGGGCGGCCCATGTGTCGGCCGGTGTCTGCCAGATCGCGGACAGGCGTGCCGACGCGGTGGAGGCCCTGGTGAAGGCGATGCCGGGCTGGCTCAAGCAGGGGCTGGACGCCCATGTGACGGTGGACGACCGCGAGCGCCGGATGCGCGACCCGCTCGCGTACACCGAACTCCTCTGCGGGCTGCACCCGGTGGGCACCCCGCGGCTGTGCGTCGACCGGCTCGCGGCGACCTCGGAGCGGACCGGCATCTCCCGTTTCGCGCTGCTCGTCGAGGGGTCAGGGGACCTCGCGGCGACCGAGGAGAACGTACGGCGGCTCGGAGCCGAGGTGCTCCCTCACCTCGGCTGAGCGAACCGCGCTGGACGTTCCGCGCTGGACGTTCCGCGGGGAGCTTGCCGCCCCGTACAGAGCACCTCCCGCGTACGGAGCGGCAAGCAGTGCGCCGTCCGCCGCGTCAGCAGTCCCTGAACTCCGGGGACTGGTTCAGCAGCTGACTGCGCACCGAGGTGAAGCGGGCCAGCGTCTCGTCGACCGAGCCGTCCAGCGGGAACACCGCCACCCGGTGGCAGTTCTGGAAGGCAAGGCGTACACCGAAGTGCCGCTGCAGCGCGCCGCGTATCGCGTCACTCGCGAGCGCACGCAGCAACTGACCGCGTGCCTGCTCGTCCGGCGGCGGCGTCTGGTTGTCGGCGAACGCACCGCCGTCGACCTTCAGCTGAGCCACCAGGGAGCTGACCATCTCCCATGCGTAAGGCAGGGAGGTCCGGACGCAGTCGACGAATTCAGCTTCGTCGACCTCGCCTCGCTCGGCCTTTTCGAGTAGGGCCGGTGAGACGTCGAGCGACATGGGTTCTCCTCTCGCACCCCCAACGCGCGGGGGTTGCCGGACAGGTAAGGGAGTCCGCGATGACGAACACGCTGCGTACATGTCTCGCGACCTCCCGCTTATACGGTAGGCAACGGAGGAGGGCGGCACCAGGAGAATGCGTACATAGGGAACTCCCAATGGGCCCACAATCGGCCAAGAATGAACAACGGGCGTCACGGGTCTTCCAGGGCGAATCGCGTGCACCTACGCCCGTCGAGTAGCGTTGCCGACCATGCGTCTCGTCATTGCCCGGTGTTCCGTGGACTACGCGGGCCGGCTCACCGCCCACCTCGCCTCCGCCCCCCGTCTGATCCTGGTGAAGGCGGACGGCAGCGTCTCGATCCACGCGGACGACCGGGCCTACAAGCCCCTCAACTGGATGTCTCCGCCCTGCACGCTGAAGGAGGGTTCGGGCTCCCCAGAAGATCCAGCCGGTGTCTGGACCGTCATCAACAAGGCGGGCGAGAAGCTCATCATCACGATGGAGGAGATCCTCCACGACTCCTCGCACGAACTCGGCGTGGACCCCGGCCTGATCAAGGACGGCGTGGAAGCGCACCTCCAGGAGCTGCTGGCCGACCGCATCGACACCCTCGGCGAGGGCTACACGCTGATCCGCCGGGAGTACATGACGGCCATCGGACCGGTCGACATCCTGTGCCGGGACGGCGAGGGCCAGACCGTCGCGATCGAGATCAAGCGGCGCGGCGAGATCGACGGCGTGGAGCAACTCACGCGCTACCTGGAGCTGTTGAACCGCGATCCCCATCTCGCCCCGGTCCGCGGCATCTTCGCCGCCCAGGAGATCAAGCCGCAGGCCCGCGTCCTCGCCACCGACCGCGGCATCGGCTGCACGGTCCTGGACTACAACGCCCTGCGCGGCATCGAGGACGACAAGCTGCGGCTGTTCTGAACACCCGTCGCCAGACACCGACTTCACCCTGACTTCACCCCGACGAAAAGGGCCGGTTCCGATCATCGGAGCCGGCCCTTTCATGTCCTACGGGACTGTCGTACGCGAGTCAGATCACGGCACCCGCGCTACTCGACGTGTCCGCGCCGCTGCTCTCGGGCGCGGCCGAACTGGCCGTCTCTACGGGGGCACTTGAGGCTGCGCCGCTTGCCGAGGTGTTGGTGGACGGGGCGGTGGACGTGTCCGTCGGCGGAGGCGAGCTGGTGTCCGTGGGCGGCGGCGAGCTCTGTGACCCCGTCGGGGTCGGAGTCGCCGAATGCGACGTGGTCGGGCTCGACGACGGCGGTTTGGTCGTGGACCTGGTCGGCGACGGGCTCGTGTGCCCGCCCCCCGAAGTGTTCGTCCCGCTCGGCGTGTCCGAAGGCGTCCCGCTGCCCGTCGGGGTCGGGTCGTCCGACGTGCCCATGGTGCCGTCCGGGCCCGGGTCGGTGGGCCGGCTGGTCGCGGTGCCCGTGCCGCTGCCGTCGCCCTTCTTCGCCGGATCCGCGCCGAGGCTGTCGTCGTCGGTGCCCTGGCTGGCGGACGGGTTGACGCCGACCTTGTCGGACGGGTTGTCGGCGTTGTTGTTCGACGTGGCGCCGAGGGTGACGACCGTGCCGAGGACGGCGGCGAGCAGGACGCCCGCGCCGGCCGCGACGAGGTTGCGCCGGGCGTAGCCGCGCAGGCCGCCCCGGGCCTTGTTGTGCGGCTTCGGGGGCGAGGGCTGGTGTGCGACGAGGGTGTACGTGTCGCCGGGCGGCTGGAGCGGCGGGAAGGGCGCCGGTATGCCGCCGGGCGGCGTGGCCGACTCCTCGTAGCGCGCGTCCGGCACTTCCTCGCCCGCCGTGGAACCGAGGGGGAGCGCGATGCCGGAGCGGTCGGCGACCAGGGCGAGGGCGCGGCGGCCCGCGACGGCACCGCGCTTGTCGGCGGCCTCGCCGCGCAGGCCGATGGACGACTCCAGTTCGGCCCGGGCCCGGTCGAGATCGCCGACGCAGAGCGCGAGGACCCCCAACTCGTGCTGGAAATAGGCCTGTTCACTCACATCGGCGGCGAGCCGCGCGGCCTCGAAGCCGGAGCGCAGCACCCGTTCCCAGGCGCTCCAGTGCAGCCCGGCGGCGAACGCGGGCGCCGCCGTGCGGGCGAGGTGGACGGTGGTGCTCTCCTCGCCGTCGCCGGGCGGGGTCGTCGCCGGCAGGAGGGCGACGAGGGCGGCGAGCAGGGCGTCCGCCTCGGCGCACACGCGCTCGGGCGTGACCGAGGGGTGCCCGGCCCACCAGGAGTAGTGCAGGGCGGCGATGAGGGCACCGGACGCGACGTCGTCGCCGTATCCGGCGGCCTCCAGCTGGGTCTGGACGCCGGCGGCGAGCCGGTAGCGGGAACCGACCGGGGAGACCAGTCCGCAGCCCGCGAGTTCGCCGAGGGCGGCGTCCGCGTGGGTGTCGCCGACGAGCGCGGGCAGATGCGCCTGGTGCGGCACCTCACCGCCGAGCGCGACGGCGAAGCGCAGGGTGGCCCGGGCCGAGGTGGAGAGCCGCGAGGCGAGCAGCGGCGCGGGCGCGGCGGCCTCCCCGAGGGACGGCAGGGGTACGGCGTCGCCCTCGTCCGGGTCGAGCGGCGGGGCGTCGAAGGGCTCGTCGACCGGAGGCGCGTCCTGGAAGACGCCGAACTCCTCGACGGCGCTGGTGCCGACGCGCAGTTGGTCGCGCTGGCGGAGCAGGGCACCGGCCTGGACGAAGCGCAGGGGCAGGCCCTCGGACTCGAAGTAGAGGTCGCCCGCCCAGTTCGCCTCCTCCTCGGTGAGGACGCGGCCCACGGCACGCTCCAGGACCTCCACGGCACCGGGCCGGCCCAGGCCGCCGAGGAAGACCTCCTCGATCGCGGAGTCCGCGGACGGTGCCGGGATCTCCGGGGTCGCGGCGATCAGGAAGGCGCACTCGGGCGTCGCGTCGAGGAGTTCGTCGAGCGCGGCGGCGCCGAACTCTAGGTCGTCCAGGACGACGACGGCGCCGATCTCCCGCGTCAGCGCGAGGAGTTCCTCCCGGCCGGGCCGGTGCAGGGGTGCGTCGTAGACGGCGTGGAAGAGGTCGTGCAGGAGGTCGGTGGACGTGCGGTGGAAGCCCGTGAGGCGGATCACGCCGTCGGGGGCGAGGTCCAGGCAGTCCTCGGCGACGAGGTCGAGCAGGCTGGTGCGGCCGGAGCCCGAGGGGCCGGTGAGGCGTACGGAACGGCCGCGGGCGAGCAGCCGTACGAGACGCTCGCGCTCCTCCTGGCGCTCCAGGAGCGGCAGTTCGGGGCGGTTCAGGCCGGGCGGGACCGGAGGCCTGGCGGCGCGGGCCGCCTCGGCGCGCTCGGCGGCGGTGAACTTCGCGGGCCGGCCGGGCCGCTGTCCGGACGGGCAGACCTCGATCTCGCTGCCGTCGACGGGGTTGACGGTGAGCAGGATGTCACCGGTGACCAGCTGCACGGTGCGGGCGAGCGCGGGTGTGTGCTGGCCGAAGTCGGGTGTGAGGGGTTCCCGGGGCGGGCGCTGACGTGACGACGTGTCGTCGCCGTCGTGGCCGTACTCCTCGGGTCCCCGGTCGATCGGGTCCATAGGTCCAAGCCCCCCAAAAGCGTCGTGTGCGGGTCGACAGGACCCAGGCCCCTCCCGGCCTTGTGCACACCGCGCTGTCGCTTCTGGTCCGGGCCCGCTCGAAGGGTGGTGAGGCAGCGGGCAACCGAACCGTAAACCTTCGCACAGTATCTACGACAGGCCGGGGTACCGCGCGGTGCGAGACGTCACAGTCTCATGAGGATTGCGCGCGGCCGACGTCGGACCTCGGGATCAGACCCTGGGAAGCGACTCCACCCCGATGCCGCCCTCGATGGCGAGGATGCGGTGCAGCCGGGTGGCCACGAGCAGGCGCTGCATCTGCGGCGGTACGCGGCGCAGTACCAGGCGGCGGCCGCAGCGGCCGGCCCGTCGGTGGGCCCCCATGATGACGCCGAGGCCGGTGGCGTCCCAGGAGTCGAGCTCGGACAGGTCCAGCACCAGATCGCCGACTCCGTCGTCGACGGCCGAGTGCAGGACCGTACGGGCGTCCGCCGCGCTGCGGACGTCGAGGCGGCCCCCGACGACCAGCTCGACGTGGTCGCCCCTGATGTACATATGCGCTCCCCGTGAGTGCGGTGGCGTACTCGGTGATATCGGCGAAGTCGGTGATGCAACCTCTGACTGCGTGAAGCGCCACGAAGTTGCCGTCTGTGAGCGAACCGATACCGAATTCACCCCTGCGTGTGATGGGGCAGGGGCGTGTGCGGTTTCAGTGCTTGTAGAAGCCCTGCCCGCTCTTGCGTCCGATGTCACCGGCGTCCACCATTCGGCGCATCAGCTCCGGCGGGGCGAACTTCTCGTCCTGTGACTCGGTGTAGATGTTGCTCGTCGCGTGCAGCAGGATGTCGACGCCGGTGAGGTCCGCGGTGGCCAGCGGGCCCATCGCGTGGCCGAAGCCCAGCTTGCAGGCGAGGTCGATGTCCTCGGCGGTGGCGACGCCCGACTCGTACAACTTCGCCGCCTCGACGACGAGCGCCGAGATGAGACGGGTCGTCACGAAACCGGCGACGTCCCGGTTGACGACGATGCAGGTCTTGCCGACGGATTCGGCGAACTCCCTTGCGGTGGCGAGGGTTTCGTCGCTCGTCTTGTATCCGCGCACCAGCTCGCACAGGCCCATCATCGGGACCGGCGAGAAGAAGTGCGTCCCTACGACGCGCTCCGGACGCTCCGTCACGGCCGCGATCTTCGTGATCGGGATGGCGGAGGTGTTGGAGGCGAGGACGGCGTCCTCGCGCACGATCTTGTCCAGGGCGCGGAAGATCTCGTGCTTGATCTCGAGCTTCTCGAAGACGGCCTCGACGACGATGTCCGCGTCGGCGACGGCGTCGAGATCGGTGGTCGCGGTGATGCGTCCAAGGGCGGCGTCGGCGTCGTGCGCCTCCAGCTTCCCCTTGCTCACGAACTTGTCGTACGAGGCCTTGATGCCGTCGGTGCCACGCTTCAGGGCTTCGTCGGTGACATCGCGCAGGACGACGTCCCAGCCCGCCTGCGCGGAGACCTGGGCGATACCGGAACCCATGAGTCCGGCGCCGATGACGGCAAGCTTCCGTGCCACTGTGCGACTCCCCTTTGAAACGCTTACAGCGTGTATCCGTATGCCTCTCGGCGGACACTAGCGAAGGTGCGGCGCTGTGTGACCGGTTAGTAACGCGCGTCACGTCTCATCTGACGGACATCACACCGGCACGGGTCATTCGACCCCCCGTACGGCCTAGTTGAGCACCGGCGCACCCTGACTACCCTGGCCACATGGTCAATCTGACGCGCATCTACACCAGGACCGGCGACCAGGGCACCACCGCCCTCGGCGACATGAGCCGGGTCGCCAAGACGGACGTCCGCATCTCGGCGTACGCCGACACGAACGAGGCGAACGCGGCGATCGGCACGGCCATCGCCCTCGGCGCCCTCCCCGAGGACATCGTCAAGGTCCTCACCCGCGTCCAGAACGACCTCTTCGACGTGGGCGCGGACCTGTGCACGCCGGTGGTGGAGAACCCGGAGTTCCCGCCCCTGAGGGTCGAGCAGTTCTACATCGACAAACTGGAGTCGGACTGCGACCACTTCAACGAGCAGCTGGAGAAACTCCGCTCCTTCATCCTGCCCGGCGGCACCCCGGGCGCGGCCCTGCTCCACCAGGCGTGCACGGTCGTACGGCGGGCGGAGCGCTCGACGTGGGCGGCCCTTGAGGTGCACGCCGAGGTGATGAACCCCCTGACGGCGACCTACCTGAACCGCCTCTCCGATCTCCTGTTCATCCTGGCGCGGTCCGCCAACAAGGAGGCGGGGGACGTCCTTTGGGTGCCCGGCGGGGAGCGCTGACCCTCAACTCCCAAGTGGTCCAGACCTATTGACCGGTGGTCCAGACCTTCCTATCCTCACGGGACTGTGGGCGCGAAGGCTCAGTCGCGCCCCCTTACCCCCGAGGAGGCGCTCAATGCGCTTCAGACATCGAGCAGTTGCCGGGTTCACGACCCTGCTGCTTCCGCTCGCCGCTCTCGTCGGTCTGGCGGCCCCCGCCGAGGCCGCCTCGACCGCGACCGCCACCTTCACCAAGTCCAGCGACTGGGGCACCGGGTTCGGCGGGCAGTGGACCGTCAAGAACACCGGTACCAGCGCGATCAGTTCATGGACGGTCGAGTGGGACTTCCCCTCCGGCACGTCCGTCACCTCCGCCTGGGACGCGGACGTCACCAGCTCCGGCAACCACTGGACCGCGAAGAACAAGTCCTACAACGGCACCATCGCCGCGGGCGCCTCCGTCTCCTTCGGCTTCAACGGCGCCGGCAGCGGCTCGCCCTCCAACTGTCTGCTCAACGGCGGCAGTTGTGACGGCGGCACCACCGTCCCCGGTGACGCGGCCCCCTCCGCGCCCGGCACCCCCACCGCCTCCTCGATCACCGACACCTCGGTGAACCTCTCCTGGAGCGCGGCCACCGACGACAAGGGCGTCAAGAACTACGACGTCCTGCGCGACGGCACCAAGGTCGCCACCGTGACGACGACGTCGTACACGAACACCGGCCTGACCGCCGGCACCGACTACTCGTACACCGTGCAGGCCCGCGACACCGCCGACCAGACCGGACCGGTCAGCGGCTCGGTCGCCGTGCACACCACGGGCGGCAGCACCACTCCCCCGACCACCGGCTCCAAGGTCAAGCTCGGGTACCTCACCGAGTGGGGCACGTACCAGCGCAACTACCAGGTCAAGAACCTGGTGACCTCCGGCTCGGCCGCGAAGATCACGCACATCAACTACGCCTTCGGCAACGTCACCAACGGGCAGTGCGCGATCGGTGACGCCTACGCCGACTACCAGAAGACGTTCACCGCCGACCAGTCGGTCAGCGGCGTCGCCGACACCTGGGACCAGCCGATCGCGGGCAACTTCAACCAGCTGCGCGAGCTGAAGGCCAAGTACCCGAACATCAAGATCCTCTGGTCCTTCGGCGGCTGGACCTGGTCCGGCGGCTTCGCGCAGGCGGCGGCCAACCCGACCGCGTTCGCCAACTCCTGCTACAACCTGGTCGAGGACCCGCGCTGGGCCGACGTCTTCGACGGCATCGACATCGACTGGGAGTACCCGAACGCCTGCGGCCTGACCTGCGACACCAGCGGCGCGGCGGCCTACAAGAACCTGATGCAGGCCCTGCGCGCCAAGTTCGGCAGCAACAACCTGGTCACCGCGGCCACCACGGCCGACGGCACCTCCGGCGGCAAGATCGACGCCGCCGACTACGCGGGCGCGGCCCAGTACGTCGACTGGTACAACGTGATGTCGTACGACTTCTTCGGCGCCTTCAACCCGACCGGCCCCACCGCCCCGCACTCCCCGCTCACCACCTACAGCGGCATCCCGACCCCCGGCTTCACCACGGCCGACGCGATCGCCAAGTTCAAGTCGAAGGGCGTCCCCGCGAACAAGCTGCTCATCGGCATCGGCTTCTACGGCAGAGGCTGGACCGGCGTGACCCAGGCCGCACCCGGCGGCTCGGCGACCGGCCCGGCGGCGGGCACCTACGAGCAGGGCATCGAGGACTACAAGGTCCTCAAGACGTCCTGCCCGGCCACCGGCACGATCGCCGGCACGGCGTACGCCTACTGCGGCAACAACTGGTGGTCCTACGACACCCCGAGCACGATCGCCGGAAAGATGAGCTGGGCCAAGACCCAGGGTCTGGGCGGCGCGTTCTTCTGGGACTTCAGCGGCGACACCAGCAACGGTGAGCTGGTGACCGCCATCAACAGCGGGCTGAGCTGAACCCCACACTGCTCAGCGCCTCGCCGCGGACAGACCTCTCCGGTCTGTCCGCGGTGCGTTGTTCGTGACGCGCGCCCCCGGCGTGCACCCCAGGGGGCCCTTCGGCCCGGAGCGAAGGCCGATCGGCGCCGGTAACCAGCCTTTTGACGTGGGCATCTTGGTCTTACGACAGCAAGAGGAACACCGCGCCACGGGGGAAACCATGAAGCGCAGGTCCACGTCCCGCACCACCAAGAAGTCCGTCCACGCCTGGGCCGGGCCGGCCAGTGCCCTCATCACAGCGGTCGCCGCCACTGTCATGGCCGCCTGCCCGGTCGACGTCACCGTGACCCTCGGCTTCGCGCCCCACGCGGTCGTCGTCAGTCAGGCCGACGTACCGACCCGGTCTGTCCGGTCATGCGACGTTGACCCGCTGGCCGGGAGGAGCGGCCTCCAGCCAGGCCAGGAAACCCGTCAACGCGTCTTCGCTCATGGCGAGTTCGAGGCGCGTGCCCCGGTGCAGGCAGGTCAGGATGAGCGCGTCGGAGAGCAGGGCCAGCTCCTCCTCGCCCTCGGGGAGGCGGCGGCCGGCGACCTCGATCGCCGAGCGTTCCAGCGTGCGGCGCGGGCGGTAGGCGTAGGAGAAGACGCGGTACCACTCGATGCGGTCGCCGTTGTAGCGGGCGACGCCGTAGCTCCAGCCCTTGCCGTTGGTGTCGGGTTTCTCCGGGACGTCCCAGCGGAGCGAACAGTCGAAGGTGCCGCCGGAGCGCTGGATGAGTCTGCGGCGGAGGCCGAAGACGAACAGGCCCAGTACCACCAGGGCGACAACAATTCCGCACGCAGTCAGAGCGAGGACCATCGACACCGACCTCCTCGTCTCCTAGGTAAAACAGGTAACGGAACGGAAAAAACACCCACATTCGCCTCAGCCGCGGCTGGGGCCGGATTCCTCCGGTCCCAGCCGCGGCTGAGTCACGTCATCGCGTCAGAACTGGGTTCAGCGCGTCTCCACCGCACGGAGTCGGACGTCCGCGCGGCGCTCGGCGGACTCGTCGCCCTCCGCCTTCGCGCGCTCCAGTTCCCGCTCCACGCGCTGGACGTCGATCTCGTCCGACAGCTCGGCGATCTCGGCGAGCAGCGACAGCTTGTTGTCCGCGAACGAGATGAAACCGCCGTGCACCGCCGCGACGACCGTCCCGCCGTCGCTCGTGCGGATGGTCACCGGGCCCGACTCCAGCACACCGAGCAGCGGCTGGTGACCGGGCATGACGCCGATGTCGCCGGACGTGGTGCGCGCGACGACCAGGGTGGCCTCGCCGGACCAGACCTGGCGGTCCGCGGCGACGAGCTCGACATGCAGCTCAGCAGCCAAGGTGGGCTCCTCGGGTCACCACCCGGCGGTCGTGCCGGGTGTTGGGTCAATTCTAATGGGCGTGAAAGAGGGGGTGGGACACGCCCCACCCCCTCAGGTGAAGCACGGGGTCAGGAGACGCCCAGCTCCTTCGCGTTCGCCTTCAGGTCCTCGATACCACCGCAGAGGAAGAACGCCTGCTCCGGGAAGTGGTCGTACTCGCCGTCGATGATCGCGTTGAAGGCCACGATCGACTCGTCCAGCGGGACGTCCGACCCGTCGACGCCGGTGAACTGCTTGGCGACGTGGGTGTTCTGGGACAGGAAGCGCTCCACGCGACGGGCACGGTGGACGGTGAGCTTGTCCTCCTCGCCCAGCTCGTCGATACCGAGGATCGCGATGATGTCCTGAAGGTCCTTGTACTTCTGCAGGACCGTCTTGACGCGCATCGCGGTGTTGTAGTGCTCCGCCGCGATGTACCGCGGGTCGAGGATGCGGGACGTGGAGTCCAGCGGGTCCACGGCCGGGTAGATGCCCTTCTCGGAGATCGGACGGGACAGAACCGTCGTCGCGTCGAGGTGGGCGAACGTGGTGGCCGGGGCCGGGTCGGTCAGGTCGTCCGCGGGGACGTAGATCGCCTGCATCGAGGTGATCGAGTGACCGCGGGTCGAGGTGATGCGCTCCTGGAGGAGACCCATCTCGTCGGCCAGGTTCGGCTGGTAGCCCACCGCGGAGGGCATGCGGCCGAGCAGGGTCGAGACCTCGGAACCGGCCTGCGTGAAGCGGAAGATGTTGTCGATGAAGAACAACACGTCCTGGTTCTGCACATCGCGGAAGTACTCCGCCATGGTCAGACCGGCCAGGGCCACGCGCAGACGGGTGCCCGGGGGCTCGTCCATCTGGCCGAAGACAAGGGCCGTCTTGTCGATGACGCCCGAGTCGGCCATCTCCTCGATGAGGTCGTTGCCCTCACGGGTGCGCTCGCCGACACCGGCGAACACGGAGACACCGTCGTGGTTGTTGGCGACGCGGTAGATCATCTCCTGGATGAGCACCGTCTTGCCGACACCGGCACCGCCGAACAGGCCGATCTTGCCGCCCTTGACGTACGGGGTCAGCAGGTCGATGACCTTGACGCCGGTCTCGAACATCTCGGTCTTCGACTCGAGCTCGTCGAAGCGCGGGGCCTTGCGGTGGATGGACCAGCGCTCGCCCGTGTACTTCTCGTCGCTGTTCAGCACCTCACCGAGGGTGTTGAACACCTTGCCCTTGGTGAAGTCGCCGACCGGGACGGTGATGCCCGTGCCCGTGTCGGTGACGGCGGCCTGGCGGACCAGACCGTCGGTGGGCTGCATCGAGATGGTGCGGACCAGGCCGTCACCCAGGTGCTGGGCGACCTCCAGGGTCAGCGTCTTCTTCGCGCCGTCGAGAGCCGGGTCGGCCACCTCGACGTGCAGAGCGTTGTAGATCTCCGGCATCGCGTCGACGGGGAACTCCACGTCGACGACCGGGCCGATGACCCGGGCGACGCGGCCCGTGGCAACGGCCGTCTCAACTGTCGTCGTCATTACTTGTCACTCCCCGCGGTCGCGTCGGCCAGGGCTGCGGAGCCACCGACGATCTCGCTGATTTCCTGGGTGATTTCGGCCTGGCGGGCCGCGTTGGCAAGACGGGAGAGCGTGGTGATCAGGTCTCCCGCGTTGTCGGTCGCCGACTTCATCGCGCGGCGGGTGGCGGCGTGCTTGGAGGCAGCCGACTGGAGCAGCGCGTTGTAGATACGGCTCTCGACGTACCGCGGCAGCAGGGCGTCCAGGACGTCCTCCGCCGACGGCTCGAAGTCGTACAGCGGAAGGATCTCGCCCTGGGGCGTGGCTTCCTCCGCGACCTCTTCGAGGCTGAGGGGCAGCAGCCGGCTGTCGATCGGCGTCTGCGTCATCATCGAGACGAACTCGGTGTAGACGATGTGGAGTTCGTCCACGCCGCCCTCCGCCGTGTCCAGCTCGATCGCCTCGATCAGCGGACCCGCGACCTTCTTCGCGTCCGCGTACGTGGGCTCGTCGGTGAAGCCGGTCCACTGCTCCGAGATCTTGCGCTCACGGAAGTTGTAGTGGGCGACACCGCGGCGGCCGACGATGTACGTGTCGACCTCCTTGCCCTCCGCGACCAGACGCGCGGTCAGCTGCTCCGCGGCCTTGATGGCGTTGGAGTTGAAGGCGCCGGCCAGACCGCGGTCGCTCGTGAGGAGCAGGACCGCGGAACGGGTCGGCGTCTCGGCCTCGGTGGTCAGCGGGTGCCGGGTGTTGGAACCCGTACCGACCGCCGTGACCGCACGCGTCAGTTCCTTCGCGTACGGCGTCGAGGCCTGCACCTTGCGGTGCGCCTTGACGACGCGCGAGGCGGCGATCATCTCCATCGCCTTGGTGATCTTCTTGGTCGCGGTGACGGATCGGATGCGACGCTTGTAGACCCGGAGCTGGGCTCCCATGAGTCAGGTCCCTTCCTACGTCACTTGGCCGCGGCCGGGGCGTCCTCGCCGAGGAGCTTGCCGTCCGAGGTCTCGAACTGCTTCTTGAACTCGGTGATCGCGTCCGCGGCGGCGGTGAGGGTGTCGTCCGACATCTTGCCGCCCTCCTTGATGGAGGTCATGAGGCCCTGCTCCTTGCGGTGCAGGTACTCCAGGAGCTCCTTCTCGAAGCGGCGGATGTCCTCGACCGGTACGTCGTCCATCTTGCCGGTGGTCGCGGACCACACGGAGACGACCTGGTCCTCGGTGGGCATCGGCTGGTACTGCGGCTGCTTGAGCAGCTCGACCAGGCGCTGACCGCGCTCCAGCTGGGCCTTCGACGCGGCGTCCAGGTCGGAACCGAAGGCGGCGAACGCCTCCAGCTCGCGGTACTGGGCGAGGTCGAGGCGCAGTCGGCCGGAGACCTGCTTCATCGCCTTGTGCTGCGCGGAACCACCGACTCGGGAGACGGAGATACCGACGTTCAGCGCGGGGCGCTGACCGGCGTTGAAGAGGTCCGACTCCAGGAAGCACTGGCCGTCGGTGATGGAGATGACGTTGGTCGGGATGAACGCCGACACGTCGTTGGCCTTGGTCTCGACGATCGGCAGACCGGTCATCGAGCCCTTGCCCATCTCGTCGGAGAGCTTCGCGCAGCGCTCCAGCAGACGGGAGTGCAGGTAGAAGACGTCACCCGGGTAGGCCTCGCGGCCCGGCGGACGGCGCAGCAGCAGGGACACGGCGCGGTAGGCGTCGGCCTGCTTCGAGAGGTCGTCGAAGATGATGAGGACGTGCTTGCCGTCGTACATCCAGTGCTGGCCGATGGCCGAACCGGTGTACGGCGCAAGGTACTTGAAGCCGGCCGGGTCGGACGCCGGGGCGGCGACGATGGTCGTGTACTCCAGCGCGCCGGCCTCTTCGAGCGCACCACGCACGGAGGCGATGGTGGAGCCCTTCTGACCGATGGCGACGTAGATGCAGCGGACCTGCTTGTTCACGTCGCCCGAGCGCCAGTTGTCGCGCTGGTTGATGATCGTGTCGACGGCCAGGGCGGTCTTGCCCGTCTGGCGGTCGCCGATGATCAGCTGACGCTGGCCGCGGCCGATCGGGGTCATCGCGTCGACGGCCTTGTAGCCCGTCTCCATCGGCTCGTGCACCGACTTGCGGACCATGACGCCCGGGGCCTGCAGCTCCAGGGCGCGGCGGCCGGTGGTCTCGATCTCGCCGAGGCCGTCGATCGGGTTGCCGAGCGGGTCGACGACACGGCCGAGGTAGCCCTCGCCGACGGCGACGGACAGGACCTCTCCGGTGCGGGTGACCGGCTGGCCCTCCTCGACACCGCTGAACTCGCCGAGGATGACGGTACCGATCTCACGCTCTTCGAGGTTGAGCGCGAGACCGAGGGTGCCGTCCTCGAACTTCAGCAGTTCGTTGGCCATGGCCGAGGGCAGGCCCTCGACCTTCGCGATGCCGTCGCCGGCAAGGGTGACCGTACCGACCTCCTCGCGCGAGGCCGCGTCCGGCTTGTACGACTGGACGAAGTTCTCCAGCGCGTCCCGGATCTCCTCCGGCCGGATCGTGAGCTCCGCCATCTGGGTTCCCTGCTCTCCTTGTTGGGCCCGAAGTTTCACTTGGGGGGATGGGGGACTCCCCCCGTGACGAGGTGAATCCTCTGCACGGCCCAACTCGGGCCGCCTTACTACGTCTTTGTTGTGTTGCTGCTAGCTCGCCATGCGGCGGGCGGCGTCATCGAGCCGGTCCGCGATGGAGCCGTTGATGACCTCGTCGCCGACCTGCACCCGGATACCGCCGAGGACCTCGGGGTCCACGTCGATGTTCAGGTGCATGTGGCGGCCGTAGAGCTTCGCGAGGGCGGCGCCCAGGCGCTGCTTCTGCGGGTCGCTCAGCGGGACCGCCGTGGTGACGACCGCGACCAGGCGGCTGCGGCGCTCGGCGGCGAGCTTGGACAGGGACTCGAGTCCCGCTTCCAGGCTACGTCCCCGGGGCGCGGTCACCAGGCGGGTCACCAGTCGCTCGGTGGTCGGCTTGGCACGGCCGCCGAGCAGGCTGGTGAGCAGCTCGCTCTTGGCCGCGGTGCCGGCGGCGCGGTTGGTCAGCGCGGCGCGCAGTCCGGTGTTCGAGGAGACGATCCGGCCGAACCGGAACAGCTCGTCCTCGACGTCGTCGAGCTCGCCCGACTGCTGGGCCGCGGTGAGGTCGGCGGTGGCCGCCAGCTCCTCCAGCGCGTCCACCAGGTCGCGGGACTGCGACCAGCGGGAGCGCACCATGCCGGACAGCAGGTCGAGGGCGGAGCCGCCGACCTGGCCGCCGAGCAGGCGCTCGGCAAGCTGGGCCTTGGCCTCGCCGTCCTGCGCCGGGTCGGTGAGGACCCGACGCAACGACACCTCACGGCCGAGCAGCGCGGTGACGGCGGCCAGCTCGTCGGCGAGCTGCGCCGCGTTCACGGACGTGGAGTCCGTCAGCGCGTCGAGACGCTCACGTGCGGCTGCCAGGGCCTCGCGGCTCGCTCCGTTCATCGTGCGGCCTCGGCCTTCTCCTCGAGTTCATCGAGGAAACGGTCGATCACGCGGCTCTGCCGGGCGTGGTCCTCGAGGGACTCGCCGACGAGCTTGCCGGCCAGGTCGGTGGCGAGCTTGCCCACGTCCTGGCGCAGCGCCTGCGAAGCGGCCTTGCGGTCGGCGTCGATCTGCGTGTGACCGGCGGCGACGATCTCCTCGCGCTGCCGCTGGCCTTCCGCGCGCATCTCGGCGATGAGCGTGGCGCCCTGCTCCTGCGCCTCCTGGCGCAGTCGCGCGGCCTCGTGCCGGGCCTCGGCGAGCTGAGCCTTGTACTGCTCGAGAACGCTCTGTGCCTCGGTCTGGGCGGCCTCGGCCTTCTCGATACCGCCCTCGATGGCCTCGCGCCGCTCGTCCAGAACCTTGTTGATGTTCGGGAGGAGCTTCTTGGCGAGGAAGCCGAAGACGATGACGAAGGCGATCAGGCCGATGACAAGCTCGGGGATCGGCGGGACGAGAGGGTTCTCCTTCTCGGCCGCCAGAATGAGCAGCTGGCTCATGTCAGTGCCTTTCGTCTAGTGGGCTGTCGCTGATCGCGGTGGATCAGGTGCCGTAGACGAACGGCATGACCAGACCGATGAGGGCGAGCGCCTCACAGAAGGCGAAGCCGAGGATCTGGTTGGCACGGATCAGGCCGGCAGCTTCGGGCTGACGGGCCAGAGCCTGGGTGCCGTTACCGAAGATGATGCCGACGCCGACGCCGGGACCGATGGCGGCGAGGCCGTAGCCGATCGAACCGAGCGAACCGCCGACGGCGGCGAGGGTCTCAATGGCAGCCATGCTGATTCTTCCTTATCTGTACGGACCGGCGGGGATTGGCCACCGGACGCTAAGGGGGGTTCCGGAGGGGGTTGCTCAGTGGTTCTCGGCGAGCGCGCCCTGGATGAAGGTGCAGGTCAGCAGCACGAAGACATACGCCTGCAGGGCCTGGATGAAGAGTTCGAAGGCCGTCATCACGATGACCATGACGAACGAGACACCCGCGTAGGCGATGCCGATGCCGTTGAGCAGGTACCAGCTGGCGATCGTGAAGAGCAGCAGCAGGGTGTGGCCCGCGAACATGTTCGCGAAGAGTCGCACCGCGTGCGTGAACGGCCGGACGATCAGGTTCGAGAGCAGCTCGATGCCCATCGCCAGCGGGAGAACCGCGCCGAGCGACTTGTCGTAACCGCTGAAGTTCTTGAAGGCGCCGACGAATCCGTGCCGCTTGAACGTCAGCGAGACCCAGGTGATGTACACGATCGCCGCGAGGACGATGGGGTACGCGATGATCGACGTCACCGGGAACTGGGCGACCGGGACGATCGACCAGAGGTTCATCATCCAGATGAAGAAGAACAGCGAGACGACCAGCGGTACGTACTTCTCGCCCTCCTTCTTTCCGATCGTCTCGTAGACGACTCCGCGGCGGATGAAGTCGTAGCCGGACTCGGCGACCATCTGCAGCTTGCCGGGAACGACCTTCGGCTTGCGGAAGGCGGCCCAGAAGAAACCGACGACGATGACCGAGCCGATCAGCGCCAGCAGCATCGGCTTGTTGAAGTACACGTTGCTGTCGCCGTCCCCCAGAAGGGGCTTGAACAGGAACGAGTGCAGGCCGGGAGCCGGGAAGCCACAGCCGTCGAAGATGTGGCAGTCGGTCTCGAAGGCGAGCACCTGCGTCGGGTCAGCACTCACCGCGGGCTCCTTCAGCGTGGCGCATAGGTACGGCAACCTCGTTGTGTCGGCGCGGCGGACAGCCGCGGTTCGGCACTGGACTGGTGTAACGGATGTGGGGGCGGCAGTGGGGCATCGAGCCTCGCGATTGAGCAGGCGTCAGCTCAGATGCCCGCGCCCGCGATGCCGCAGTTGGCACCGGACGATAGCAGGGTCGCTTACGTGCTCTTATCCCGGCCCTACCTCTCACGACGAGTGCTCCGACTTCTCGGGCTCGACGTAGAGGATTTTGGCCTTCATGTGGGCACGGGTCTGCGCGACGATCCAGATGATGGTTCCGGCGAGCAGCGTGAACGCGAAGGCCTTGGGATTGAACAGCGTGGTGTGCTTGAACGCGGCGAGGAAAATGAACAACAGCAGAATCTGCGCCGCGAAGAGCATGAGGCCCATCGCCTGGAACAGGTGCGGAAGCGATTTGGCAGTGCGCTGCAGAACGTAGAGCCCGATTCCCATGAAGAGGATCACGATCAGCGTCGCAACGGCTGCCCCAATAGCTCCTTTGCCGCCGGCGACCACACCACTGACGACGGCGGCAATCGCGCCGACGGCAGCTGTGGGCACAGCGGCTTGAAGGAGAATCCGGGCGTCATTGGACGGCATGGCGGCAACTCCGCTTGCTAAGGGGGGCGTGTCGTCATGGACGAGCGTAGTCCCGGGATGAGAGAGAACCTCACGCCAATGGACCGTCGCACTACGGTCCTTCGGCTCTGTCCCGGGTTCTCGTGAACCGTATCACAAACTATTTGATGCGGTCTTTACCTAGAAGGTGTGCTTGCTGTCACACATGAGAGTGACAGTGCGCGTCTGTGCAAAATAGCGGCCAACTTGTCTGGTATAGGGAGGCTTTGTCTGCCCACGAGATGGCAACGCTTTAGTCAGATTCTTACCTTGGCGTCAGCGCGAGCGTCAGCGTGAGGACTCCGCTTTACGTCCGTCCAGGAGCCGCGAACGGGGTCCGACTGCGGTCGCCCCGTTGACTCCTGACACTCCGGTGACAACCGGAGGACGCGGGTCACGGTCTTCCTCCGCCAGTACCACGACAGGGTCAACTCCGGCCCTGCGACGGCGATATCGCGGCGGCACCAGGTGCTCGGCCCAGCGCGGCGCACGCGGCGTGAAGCGCGGCAGCAGAAGCAGCACGAGTCCGATCGCGCTCAGGAAGACGATGCCGAGGACGATCCACATCGAGGCCGAGTTGACCGAGTAGGACAGCGCCCCGAACGCGATCAGCGCCGACCAGAAGTACATGATCAGCACCGCCCGGCTGTGCGAGTGGCCGATCTCCAGGAGCCGGTGGTGCAGATGGCCGCGGTCCGCGGCGAAGGGCGACTGGCCCCGCCAGGTACGGCGCACGATCGCCAGCACCAGGTCGGCGGCCGGCACCGCGATGATCGTCAGCGGCAGCAGCAGCGGGATGTACACGGGCACCGTCTGGTGCACCGCCGCCTTCTCGGAGCCGACGAACAGCTGCAGCGCGTCCGGGTCGACCTGTCCCGTGATGGAGATCGCACCCGCGGCCAGCACCAGGCCGATCAGCATCGACCCGGAGTCGCCCATGAAGATGCGGGCCGGGTGCATGTTGTGCGGCAGGAAGCCCAGGCACATGCCCATCAGGATCGCGGAGAAGAGCGTGGCCGGGGCGGCGGCCTCGATGCCGTACGAGTACCAGATCCGGTAGGCGTACAGGAAGAACGCGGCGGCCGCGATGCAGACCATGCCGGACGCGAGGCCGTCGAGGCCGTCGACGAAGTTGACCGCGTTGATGGTGATGACGACCAGGGCGACCGTGAGCAGGGTGCCCTGCCACTGGGTCAGCGCCACGTTGCCGATGCCCGGGATGGGCAGCCACAGGATCGTCAGACCCTGCATGACCATCACGCCGGCGGCGATCATCTGGCCGCCCAGCTTGATCAGGGCGTCGATCTCGAACTTGTCGTCCAGGACGCCGATCAGCCAGATCAGGGCCGCTCCGGAGAGCAGGGCGCGCGGCTCGTTCGAGTTCTGGAAGACCTCGCTGAGGTTGGTCAGGTGGTCGGCGACCAGCAGACCGGCGCACAGGCCGAAGAACATGGCGATACCGCCGAGCCGCGGAGTGGGTTCCCGGTGCACGTCACGGGCCCTGATCTCCGGCATCGCCCCGGCCACGATCGCGAACTTCCGCACCGGCCCGGTCAGCAGATACGTCACCGCGGCCGTCACGCAGAGCGTCAGCAGGTATTCACGCACAGGCTTCCCCACAGGTCTCGCTGGCCATCACAGCCCCACACCCTAGCGAGGGACGCATATGGTTGGGGACTTCCGGGTAGCGACGATGGTTGCACGTGTGGCTGTGTACCTGGGTACGCGTACCCCCGTTCAGCCCGGATACGGCGGGAATCCACCCACAAGATCCCGCACTTCGTCACGGGCCGACCTGGCGTCCACCCGCCCGCGCAGCACTCCCGCGACCAGCGCCGCGATCCCCGCCATCTCGCCCTCCCCCATGCCCTGCGTGGTCACCGCGGCGGTACCCAGCCGCAGCCCGCGCGAGTCCCCGTGCGGGAGCGCGCAGCAGTCCAACACCAGTCCTGCGGCGGCGAGTTGACCCCGTGCGACGCGTCCGTCGACGCCGAGGGGCAGCGGGTCGGCGGTGATGAGATGGGTGTCGGTACCGCCGGTCGTGACGACCAGCCCCTCCGCCGCCAGCCCGGCCGCGAGCACCCGTGCGTTGGCGACCACCTGATGGGCGTACGCCGTGAAGGCCGGGGTCGCCGCCTCGCCGAACGCGACGGCCTTGGCGGCGATGGTGTGCATCTGGGCACCGCCCTGGGTGAACGGGAAAACGGCCCGGTCCACCCGCTCCGCCAGCTCGCTCCCGCACAGCAGCATCCCGCCGCGCGGCCCGCGCAGCACCTTGTGCGTGGTCGCGCAGACGACGTCGGCGTACGGCACCGGGTTCGGCGCCGCTCCCCCGGCGACCAGGCCGATGGGATGCGCGGCGTCGGCGATGAGATAGGCGCCCACCTCGTCGGCGACCTCGCGGAAGAAGGCGTGGTCGATGTGCCGGGGATAGGCGATGGACCCGCAGACGATCGCCTTGGGCCGATGCGTACGGGCGAGGGAGCGCATCTGCTGGTAGTCGATGAGCCCGGTCTCGGCATCGACCCCGTAGCCCACGAAGTCGAACCACCGCCCGGAGAAGTTCGCGGGCGACCCGTGCGTGAGATGCCCGCCGTACGGCAGCCCCAGCGCGAGCACGGTGTCACCGGGCCGCAGCAGCGCGGCGTAGGCGGCCAGCACGGCCGAAGACCCGGAATGCGCCTGCACGTTGGCGTGCTCGGCCCCGAACAGCGCCTTCGCCCGTTCTACGGCTACGCGCTCGGCGACGTCGACGATCTCGCAGCCGCCGTGGTGGCGGGCGCCGGGGTATCCCTCGGCGTACTTGTTCGCGAGCGGGGAGCCGAGCGCGGCCAGCACGGCGGGCGAGGTGAAGTTCTCGGCGGCGATCAGCTGAAGCGTCGTCGACTGCCGCGCCAGCTCCCCGAGCAGGATCTCGGCCAGCTCGGGGTCCTGCCGACGCAGGACATCGGCCTCAAGGACAGGGGTGACCGACATGGCAGGCTCCGGGCGTCGACGGTGACGTACGTCCAATGTAGGCCCGGGGCGGGTGGGGCGCGCGGCCGTTGTCAGGTCTTCGCGGGGACGCCCGTCAACGCCGTGACCACGGGGTCGATCGCCTGGTTTATCTCGTCGCCGATGGAGCGGAAGAACGGGAGGGGTGCCCCGTACGGGTCGAAGACCTCGTCCGCCTCTGCCGTGGGGGCCAGGAGCCAGCCGCGGAGGGCCGCCGCCGCGCGGACCAGGGCGCGGGCGCGGGCCACCATGCCGTCCTCCAGGGGTGGGAGGGTCGTGGGGTCTATCGCCTTCACCAGGCGGGTGAACTCCTTGAGGGTGAAGGTGCGCAGGCCTGCCGAGTGGCCCATCGAGATGACCTGGGCGCGGTGGTCACGGGTGGCCGTCAGGACCAGGTCGGCGCGGATCACGTGGTCGTCGAGCAGCTCGCGGCCGGTGAACCCGGAGGGGTCCGCGCCGAAGTCGGTGAGGACGGTCGCCGCGTTGGTCTCCATGGGTGCGCCCTCATGGCCCCATGTGCCGGCGCTCTCCACGATCAGCCCGCCCCACAGCGGGTCGCCGAGCCGGTCCGCCAGGGCATGACGGGTCAGCCGCTCGGTGATCGGCGAGCGGCACACGTTGCCGGTGCTGACGTGGAGGATGCGGAAGCTGTCCATGGGGAGCCCGAAGGTCCCCGTCACTTCCCCGTTGCCTATGCCACGCCCCGCGTCAGGGGCTGTCAATTCGCCACCTCGAGGTCGGGTACGACCTTGCGCAGCTCCTCCGCCGAGATCGCGCCCGCGCGCAGCAGCAGCGGCACCTCGCGCGTGACGTCGACGATCGACGACGGCACGTTGCCGGGCGTCGGACCGCCGTCGAGGTACACGGAGACGGAGTCGCCGAGCATCTCCTGGGCCGCGTCACAGTCCTCCGGCGCGGGGTGCCCGGTGAGGTTCGCCGAGGAGACCGCCATCGGACCGACCTCCGTCAGCAGCTCGATCGCGACCGGGTGCAGCGGCATGCGGACGGCGACCGTGCCCCGGGTGTCCCCCAGGTCCCACTGGAGGGACGGCTGGTGCTTGGCGACCAGCGTGAGGGCACCCGGCCAGAACGCGTCGACGAGTTCCCAGGCCAGCTCGGAGAAGTCCGTGACGAGGCCGTGCAGCGTGTTCGGGGAGCCGATGAGGACAGGGGTGGGCATGTTGCGGCCCCGGCCCTTGGCGTCCAGGAGATCGGCGACGGCCTCCGAGGAGAACGCGTCGGCCCCGATGCCGTAGACCGTGTCGGTCGGCAGGACCACGAGTTCGCCCCGGCGGACGGCGGACGCGGCCTCGCGCAGACCCGTCGTGCGGTCGGTCGCGTCATTGGTGTCGTATCGCCGTGCCATCTAACGGGCCTCCTGCTCAATCACGTGTACGTAAGAGGTTGTTGAGCCGTGGTCGCCGATCACGGAGTCGCCCTGCGGGCGGTCGCGAAGCGCGGGCGGTTGTTGAGATCGGGGTGGTCGGCCGCGTCGGCCCAGCCACGTTCCTCGGTGAAGATCCACGGCACCTGGCCGCCCTGGGTGTCGGCGTGCTCGATGACGACGACACCGCCGGGACGCAGGAGACGGTGTGCGGTGCGCTCGATGCCGCGGATCAGGTCGAGGCCGTCCTCCCCTGAGAACAGGGCGAGTTCGGGGTCGTAGTCCCGCGCCTCGGGAGCCACGTACTCCCACTCCGTGAGGGGGATGTACGGCGGGTTGGAGATGACCAGGTCGACATGGCCGTCGAGATCGGGGAAGGCGTCCAGGGCGTTCCCCTGCCGCAGGTCGACCCTCGACCCCTCCATGTTCTTGCGGGTCCACTGCAGCGCGTCCTCGGACAGCTCCACGGCGTGCACCCGGGAGCGCGGCACCTCCTGCGCGAGGGCGAGCGCGATGGCTCCGGAGCCGGTGCAGAGGTCCACGATCAGCGGCTCCACGACGTCCATCGCGCGGACCGCGTCTATGGCCCAGCCGACCACCGACTCGGTCTCGGGGCGCGGCACGAACACCCCCGGCCCGACCTGGAGTTCCAGGTACCGGAAGAAGGCGCGGCCGGTGATGTGCTGGAGCGGCTCACGCTGCTCGCGCCGGGCGATGGTCTCCCAGTAGCGGGCGTCGAAGTCCACGTCCTTCACGGAGTGCAGCTCGCCCCGCTTCACACCGTGCACGAACGCGGCGAGCTCCTCCGCGTCGTTGCGCGGCGAGGGCACGCCGGCGTCGGCCAGCCGCTGGGTGGCCTGGGCCACCTCTGCTAGCAGCACCCCCCGGGGGTTTGGGGGTCGCTCCCCAAATGACTGCTGCACGCAAGTCCTCCGTGTCGTACTCGTCCGTGCCGAACCGTGCCGTGCCTTACGCCGCCGCGAGCTTGGCGGCCGAGTCCGCGTCCACGCAAGCCTGGATCATCGCGTCGAGGTCCCCGTCCAGGACCTGGTCGAGGTTGTACGCCTTGAATCCGACGCGGTGGTCCGAGATGCGGTTCTCCGGGAAGTTGTACGTACGGATCTTCTCGGAGCGGTCGACCGTGCGGACCTGGCTGCGGCGGGCGTCGGCGGCATTCTTCTCCGCCTCCTCCTGTGCCGCGGCGAGCAGCCTGGAGCGCAGGATACGCATCGCCTGCTCCTTGTTCTGCAGCTGGCTCTTCTCGTTCTGGCAGGAGGCCACGACTCCGGTGGGAATGTGCGTGATGCGCACCGCGGAGTCGGTCGTGTTGACGGACTGCCCGCCGGGGCCCGAGGAGCGGTACACGTCGATGCGGAGGTCGTTCGGGTTGATCTCGACGTCGACCTCCTCCGCCTCGGGGGTGACCAGGACACCGGCCGCCGAGGTGTGGATACGGCCCGCGGACTCGGTCGCCGGGACGCGCTGCACGCGGTGCACTCCGCCCTCGTACTTCAGCCGCGCCCAGACACCCTGGCCGGGCTCGGTCGCGCCGTTGCCGCCCTTGGTCTTCACGGCGACCTGGACATCCTTGTAGCCGCCCAGCTCGGACTCGGTGGCGTCGATGATCTCGGTCTTCCAGCCGACGCGCTCCGCGTACCGCAGGTACATGCGCAGCAGGTCACCGGCGAACAGGGCGGACTCGTCGCCGCCCGCGCCCGCCTTGACCTCAAGGATCACGTCCTTGTCGTCGTTGGGGTCACGCGGCACGAGCAGCAGCCGCAGCTTCTCCGTGATCTCGTCCCGCTGCTTCTCCAGGTCCTTGACCTCGGCCGCGAACTCCGGGTCGTCGGCGCCGAGTTCACGCGCGGTCTCGATGTCGTCGCCGGTCTGCTTCCAGGAGCGGTACGTGGCGACGATCGGGGTGAGCTCGGCGTAGCGCTTGTTCAGCTTGCGCGCGTTGGCCTGGTCGGCGTGGACCGACGGGTCGGCGAGCTTCTTCTCAAGGTCGGCGTGCTCGCCGATGAGGTCCTCGACAGCCTCGAACATCTTGGGCTCCTGAAATGCGTACGGAAGGGAAGGCGGGCGACCAAAAACGCCGGTCCCGGCACGCCAGGAAAAGGGCGTGGCCGTGGACCGGCGAAATGGAAGCTCGCTACTTCGTGGAGCCGGCAGCAGCCTTGCCGAAGCGGGCCTCGAAGCGGGCCACGCGGCCACCGGTGTCGAGGATCTTCTGCTTGCCCGTGTAGAACGGGTGGCACTCGGAGCAGACCTCGGCGCGGATGTTGCCGCTCGTGATCGTGCTGCGGGTGGTGAACGACGCGCCACAGGTGCAGCTGACCTGGGTCTCGACGTACTCGGGGTGGATCTCGCGCTTCAAGGGTTTCTCCTAGTTTCGGGAGGGCGCCGGGTCGCTCCGCGGGTTTGCGGGACGTGAACCGGGGCCGACTGTCCAGTCTGCCAGCACTGGAGCCATCTCCCAAAACCGGGTCGCTCTGTGGTCTATTCCCCGCGGGCCGGTGGGGGCTGGTCGCGCAGTTCCCCGCGCCCCTAGGGGGTTGCGCCTCAGCCAGCTGTCACGACGCCCTTGGCTTCGCCGGTTGCTGTGCCCTTGGTCGCCGCCGCGGGTATCGGCTGGTCGTTCTTCAGGGCCGCCCACACCATCTGCGCCTTCGACTTCTCCACGATCACGCGGTTCGGGTTGGCCGGGTCGTACTCGACGGGCATCGTGACCATGGTCATGTTCTTGGAGCTGATGGTCTTGAGGCCGTTGGCGAAGGACGTGAGGGAGTTCACGGAGCCGAGGTCGGAGTCGGTGGTGACGGCCTTGGTGGCGGTGTTGGCGAGGTCGTAGAGCTTGGTCGGGCTGGTGAGGACGCCGATGTGCTTGACCTGGTTGACCAGGGCCTTGATGAAGGCCTGCTGGAGCTGGATGCGGCCGAGGTCGGAGCCGTCGCCCACGCCGTGCCGGGTGCGGACCAGGCCGAGGGCCTGCTGGCCGTTCAGGGTGTGGGTACCGGCCTTGAGGTCGAGGTGGCTCTGGGGGTCCTTGATGGCCTTGGTTGTCGTGACCGGGACGCCGCCCAGTTCGTCGATGAGCTTCTCGAAGCCCGCGAAGTCGACTTCCAGGTAGTGGTCCATGCGCAGGCCGGTGACCGACTCGACGGTCTTCACCGTGCAGGCGGCGCCACCCGTGGAGTACGCCTCGTTGAACATCACGCCGGACGCCGCGTCGTGCGTCACGCCCTTGGTGTCGGTGCACTCGGGGCGGTCGACGAGGGTGTCGCGCGGGATGGACACCACGCTGGCCTTCTTGTGGCCCTTGTAGACGTGGATGATCATCGCGGTGTCGGAGCGGGCGCTGCCGTCGTCGGTGCCGCCGCCCAGCTTCTTGTTCGTGCCGGAGCGGCTGTCCGAGCCCAGGACCAGGATGTTCTCCGAGCCGTTGTCGACCTTGACCGGCCGGTCGGTGCCGAGGGCCTGGTTGATGTCGACGGTCTTGATGTTGCCGTTGAGCTTGAAGTACACGTACCCGGCGCCGGTGCCGCCCAGCACGACGACGCCGGCCGCGACCCAGGCCGTGATCAGCAGGGCCTTGTGCCGCGGACTGCGCTCCTTCTTACGGCCTCCGGCGCGGTGGCGCGGGCCGTTGGTGCCGTCCTTGCCCGGTATGGCGGGCTCCGGCGTGCTCTCGGCGGACATGGGCTCCTCGCATCTCGTTCCGGGTCGGTTACCCCCTGCTTTCAGGGTCAGGCCTGGCCGAAGCGACTGATACCGCTCAATCCTCGCTCTATGGTCGCTCCGCCAGGTCAGACAGGGAAACTCGGGAAAGGGTTGCACAACGCAGAGTGCCCATCGCGTAGGGCGATGGGCACTCTGTGTAGTCGTTTCAGCGGGTTACGCCCCGCTCACCTGCGATTTCAGCCGAAGATGTCGTACTGCTGGAAACCGGTGCCGAGCGACTTCGGTGTGCCGAAGATCTCGCTCGTGGCCTTGCCGGTGCCCGGGTAGAGGTACAGCGCGTTGCTCGCGTTGCGGATCAGGAGGTCCGCCTTGCCGTCGCCGGTGAAGTCACCGACGGCGTCGAAGGCGTTGTAGCTGCCCCAGGTGCGCACCTTCACGCGGGCCGCGAAGGCGCCCGTGCCGGACTTGCCGGCGCCCTTGTAGAGGTAGACGACGCCGGTGCTCTTGTTGCGGGCGAGCAGGTCGGCCTTGCCGTCACCGTTGAAGTCGCCGTGGCCGACCAGCGTGTTGTACTGGCTCCAGCCGCCGCCGACGCGCGAGGGCGAGCTGAAGGTGCCGTTGCCCTTGCCCGGGTAGATCCACAGCACGCCGGCGCTGTCGACCGAGACCAGGTCGGGCAGGTAGTCGCCGGTGACATCGCCGGGGGCGATGATCCGGGTGCGGGTCTTCCAGTTGGCGAAGATCTTCGTGCTGACCCAACTGCCGTCGTCCCGGGCGCTGTTGAGCTGGAAGTGGTCCCAGTAGACCGCGCCTGCGGTGGTCCGGTAGATCCAGTCCTGGTAGCCGTCCCGGTTCAGGTCGGCCGTGCGGACCAGGTTGACGCCGCCCCAGTCGCCCAGGGAGACGCGGGTGGCCAGCGAGGTGCCCTTGGAGTCCAGCTCGTAGCCCACCTTGTTGGAGGACTTGCGGGCGTAGACGTCGGCCTTGTTGTCGCTGTAGCTCAGGTTGCCGTCGTCGACCTGCGCGTAGGCCGCGCCGGCGTAGACGCTGACCTTCGTGAAGACGCCGTAGGTGCCCTCGACGACGCAGTCGTTGACGGTGCTGGCGTCACCGTCGTCGCCGCTCCAGGAGACGACGCCGACGATCCGGCCGCCGACGACCAGCGGGCCGCCGGAGTCGCCGTTGCAGATCGTCGTCGTACCGGTGTCGCTGCCGGTGGCGGGCGTGCCCGCGCAGACCATGTGGGCCTTGATGACGAGGCTGCCGTAGGCGCCGACGCAGGTGGCGTCCGACTGGATCGGCAGCGTGGCCGTCTTCAGCGTCTCGGAGATGTCCTCGGTCTGGGAGCTGGTGCGGCCCCAGCCGTAGACCTTGGCGGTCTTGGCGGGCGTGCCCGTGTAGGACGCCGTGTCGCCGTACGTCGTCATCCGGATCGGGGTCGCCTTGACGGGGGCCGCCAGGGTGAGGACCGCGATGTCGTTGTCGATGGTCGTCGCGTTGTACGACGGGTGGTTCCACTGGCGCAGGACCGCGGTGGCCTGGCCGCCGTGCAGGTCGGTGTTGCCGTCGGCGTCCGTGGTCGGCAGCACGGTGGCGCTGGTGATGACGGCGCCGTTCTTGGCCCAGTTGTAGCCCTTGACGCAGTGCGAGGCCGTCAGGATCTTCGACGGCGAGATGACCGAGCCACCGCAGAAGAAGCCGATGTCGTCGCTCTCGTCGGTGGTGCCCTTGTCGTCGTAGTACCAGAGCTGCGCCATGAACGGCGCGGTGTTGATGGTGGTGGTCGTGCCGCCGATGATCTTCGGGCTGGCGGCCGTGCCGGTGGTGCTCGCGCTCAGGGAGGCCTTCTTGGTCGTCTCCCCGGCGATGTCGTCACCGGCCTCGGCGCCCGCGACGCGCTTCTTCAGCGTGGCGAGCGACGTCGTGCTCACGGCGGGCTTCACGGTCGGCGTCGGCAGCGCGGTGGCCGCGCCGGCGGACGTCGTCATCAGTGCGGCGGTCACGGCGGCGGCGATACCGGCCGCGGCGACAGGCAGGCCGAAACGTATCCGGCGTCTGTGCCGACCAGCCCCAGGCATGGGCGTACCCACTCAAGTCCCCCCTCGGGATCAGAAGTTCGGACGACTGTCGAAAGCAAGTCCGAAGGGCGCGATCGTACAGCGAGCCACTGACAACGCGAAGGGCCGCCCCCTTAACAGGGAGCGGCCCTTTGATAACGCTGACTTTTCTTAGTCGCCGTTGCCAGGAGTCGTCTTCTGGATCTGCAGCAGGAACTCCGCGTTCGACTTCGTCTGCTTCATCTTGTCGAGGAGCAGCTCGATCGCCTGCTGCTGGTCGAGCGCGTGCAGCACCCGGCGCAGCTTCCAGGTGACGGCCAGCTCGTCGCTGCCGAGCAGGATCTCTTCCTTACGGGTACCGGACGCGTCGACGTCCACCGCCGGGAAGATGCGCTTGTCGGCGAGCTTCCGGTCGAGCTTCAGCTCGGCGTTGCCCGTGCCCTTGAACTCCTCGAAGATGACCTCGTCCATGCGCGAGCCGGTGTCCACGAGCGCCGTGGCGAGGATGGTCAGCGAGCCGCCGTCCTCGATGTTGCGCGCGGCACCGAAGAAGCGCTTGGGCGGGTACAGCGCCGTGGAGTCGACACCACCGGAGAGGATGCGGCCGGAGGCGGGCGCCGCGAGGTTGTACGCACGGCCCAGACGCGTGATGGAGTCCAGGAGTACGACGACGTCGTGGCCCAGCTCCACCAGCCGCTTGGCGCGCTCGATGGCGAGCTCGGCGACCGTGGTGTGGTCCTCGGCGGGACGGTCGAAGGTCGAGGAGATGACCTCGCCCTTCACCGACCGCTGCATGTCGGTGACCTCTTCCGGACGCTCGTCGACCAGGACGACCATCAGGTGGCACTCGGGGTTGTTGTGCGTGATCGCGTTGGCGATGGCCTGCATGATCATGGTCTTGCCGGTCTTCGGCGGGGCCACGATCAGACCGCGCTGGCCCTTACCGATCGGCGCGACGAGGTCGATGATGCGGGTCGTCAGCACACCCGGGTCGGTCTCCAGGCGGAGCCGGTCCTGCGGGTACAGCGGCGTCAGCTTGTTGAACTCCGGCCGACCGCGCCCGGAGTCGGGGGCCATGCCGTTGGTCGAGTCCAGGCGCACGAGCGCGTTGAACTTCTCGCGGCGCTCGCCCTCCTTCGGCTGGCGGACCGCGCCGGTGACGTGGTCGCCCTTGCGCAGGCCGTTCTTGCGGACCTGGGCGAGGGAGACGTACACGTCGTTCGGGCCCGGCAGGTAGCCGGAGGTCCGGATGAACGCGTAGTTGTCGAGGATGTCGAGGATGCCCGCGACGGGGATCAGGACGTCGTCGTCGGCGACCTGCGGCTCGCCCGCGGCACCGCCACCGAACTCGTCGCGTCCACGACGGCCACGGCGGTCCCGGTACCGGCCGCGACGGCCGCGCCGGCCGCCCTCGAAGTCGTCGTCGTCCTGCGGGCCGTTGTCGCGCTGCTGCCGGTCCTGACGGTCCTGGCGGCCACCGCTCTGCTGCTGACGGTCCTGCTGCTGACCGCCCTGCTGGCGGTCCTGACGGCCGCCGCTCTGCTGCTGGCCGCCGCCCTGCTGCTCGTTGTCCTTGCGGCGGTCGCCGCGGTCGCGGTCCTGGCGGTCCTGACGGCCACCGCGGTCGCGACGGTCCCGGCGGCCCTGACGGCCGTCGTCACCGGCATCGCCCCGGGCCTCGCCCTGCGCGGCGGCGGGCGTCTCGGCCTTCGGCTCGCTCTTCGCCTCGGCGGTGATCGTCTCGGGGCTGCCGGCCTCGGCGGTCGCGCGGCGACGACGGCGCTCAACGGGCGCATCGTCGCTGGCGGGCTGGCCGGGGATCTCGATCTGCTGCTGGGCCACGGCCTTCTCGGCGGCGACCTTCTCGGCCTTCTGCTCGGCCGGGGCGACCGCCTCGTCGCCCGTACGGGTCTTGGAGGTGGCGCGGCGCTTCGGCTTGGTCTCGGTGGCGGTCTCGGCCTTGGCCGGAGATCCACCGCCAGCCTGCGCGTCCTTGATGACCTCGATCAGCTGGCTCTTGCGCATCCGCGCGGTGCCCCTGATGCCGAGGCCGGATGCGACCTGCTGCAGCTCGGCCAGCACCATGCCGTCGAGGCCGGTACCGCGGCGCCGCCGGGAGCCGGCACCGGTGGCAGGCGCGGAGGCGTCCGTGGCGGGCGCGGCAGCGGTCTCCTCGACACGCGCGCCCATCAGATCGGTGGTGTCGCTCACGAAGGGTCCTTCCCTGGAGCGGACGTCGGCCTGTCTGGCTCGGCGACCGGTTGTGCTGTCCGGCTTCGGTTCTTGCTGTGTGAACCGTGCCGGGGCGGTGGTCCGCCTAAGCGGCGGAAGAGATTGCTGATGACGGCGCTTCCCGAAGCAGTGGCACCGAGTGTCTGTGTCACGTGGCTTGGTCGCACCAATTCCGGAGCGTGCCCGGCGAACCGCTCTGTGCCCCTACAGAACACGGTGCGGCTTGGGAGGCTCCCGGAAGAATGTCTGTCCCGGACGGGGACAACAAGCACCTCGCCATGGTGGGGTCGGGTGCAGACTTGAGATTAACACTACCGGATCCAACAAACATTCCCCCTCTCGAAATCCGGCGACGGTACGTAGTCAATTGGCGCTGGGGGCCGTGAGCGGCAGTACGCAGGCGCCCTGTGCGTCGAGATCGAGCCGGTTGGCGGCCCAGCCCTCGCCGGCGAGGTGGGACACCTTGTCGGCGTTGTCGGCGTCGACCAGTGCGAGCACGGTCGGTCCGGCGCCGGAAATCACGGCCGGCACCCCGTCCGCCCTCAACCGGTCGACGAGCGCGGCACTTTCGGGCATCGCCGGAGCGCGGTACTCCTGGTGCAGCCGGTCCTCCGTGGCGGGCAGCAGCAGCTCGGGGCGCCGGGTGAGCGCCTCGACGAGCAGCGCGGCGCGGCCCGCGTTGGCGGCGGCGTCGACGTGCGGGACGCTGCGCGGGAGCAAGCCGCGCGCGGTCTCGGTGAGCACCGGTTTCCCGGGCACGAAAACCACCGGAACGATGGAATCGGCCGGGTCCATCCTGATCGCCCGCGCGGCTCCCCCGTCCATCCAGGAGAGCGTGAATCCGCCCAGCAGACAGGCCGCGACGTTGTCGGGGTGGCCCTCGATCTCGGTGGCGAGTTCCAGCAGGGCCGTGTCGTCGAGCCGGGAGTCCCCGCCTATGGTCACGGCGCGCGCGGCGACGATGCCGGCGCAGATGGCGGCGGAGGAGGAACCCAGGCCGCGGCCGTGCGGAATGCGGTTGGCGCACACGATCTCGAGGCCGCGCGGCTGTCCGCCGAGCAGGTCGAAGGCGGTGCGCAGGGACCGTACGAGGAGGTGGTTCTCGTCGCGCGGGAGGGTCTCGCTGCCCTCGCCCGCGATGTCGATGAGCAGCCCGGAGTCGGCGACACGGACGACGACGTCGTCGTAGAGCCCCAGCGAGAGGCCGAAGGCGTCGAAGCCCGGGCCGAGGTTGGCGCTGGTGGCGGGGACGCGCACCCGGACGGCGGCGGCGCGGAAGGCTGGACCGGCCATCGCTCGATGACTCTCCTTGAGCTGCGTGACTGTCGAAGACATTCGATGAGATTCGATAGGTACGTGAAGACCCTCGGGCCGTGGAGACGGCGCGGTGCCGAGCCATGCGCGCAGGCATATGCGGCGGGCGGGTTCGGTACAGCCTATCGAAGGAAGGTTCTGTGGCGACATAGGGCGCACAGGAGGCGCACGATGCGTGTCGTAAGCCCCCTGTGCACCCCCCGTGGCGAATACCCGCCAGGCGGCTTTACGCCAGACCGAGGCGCTCGGCCGCGGTCGGCGCGTCGACCGGGATCGTGACCGGCTGCGGGGCGCCGGCGACCGCCCAGTCGGGGTCCTTCAGACCGTTTCCGGTCACCGTGCAGACGATGGTCTGGCCCGGGTCGACCTTGCCCTGCTCGGCCGCCTTCAGCAGACCGGCGACGGAAGCGGCGGAAGCGGGCTCGACGAAAACGCCCTCCTGAGCGGCCAACAGCCGGTAGGCGCGCAGGATCTCACGGTCCGTCACCTCGTCGATGAACCCGCCGGACTCGTCCCGCGCGGCGAGCGCGTACTGCCAGGACGCGGGGTTGCCGATGCGGATCGCGGTGGCGATCGTCGAGGGGTCCTTGACGATCTCGCCGCGCACGATGGGCGCGGAACCGGAGGCCTGAAAGCCCCACATACGCGGGGACTTGGCGGCGATGCCGTCCCCGGCGTACTCCTTGTAGCCCTTCCAGTACGCGGTGATGTTGCCCGCGTTGCCCACCGGCAGGACGTGGATGTCGGGCGCGTCGCCGAGCATGTCGACGATCTCGAAGGCGGCCGTCTTCTGGCCCTCGATGCGCACCGGGTTGACCGAATTCACCAGCGCCACAGGGTAGTTGTCGCTCAGCTCGCGGGCGAGGGTGAGGCAGTCGTCGAAGTTCCCGTCGACCTGGAGGATCTTCGCGCCGTGCACGAGGGCCTGGCCCATCTTGCCGAGCGCGATCTTCCCGCGCGGCACGAGGACGGCACAGACCATCCCGGCGCGTACCGCGTAGGCGGCCGCGGAGGCCGACGTGTTGCCGGTGGAGGCGCAGATGACGGCCTGCGCGCCCTCCTCCTTGGCCCGGGTGATGGCCATGGTCATACCGCGGTCCTTGAAGGACCCGGTCGGGTTGGCACCCTCCACCTTGAGGTGGACCTCGCAGCCGGTGCGCTCGGAGAGCACCTGCGCGGGCACGAGGGGCGTGCCGCCCTCGCGGAGGGAGACGACCGGCGTGCTGTCGGATACCGGCAGCCTGTCCCGGTACTCCTCGATGATTCCGCGCCACTGGTGGGTCATTGCTGGTTACTCTCCTTCAACCCGCATGATGCTGGCGACACCCCGCACGGTGTCGAGCTTGCGCAACGCCTCGACGGTCCCGCCCAGGGCGGCGTCGGACGCGCGGTGCGTGACGACGACGAGGGATGCCTCGCCGTCCTTCCCCTGCTGCCGAACCGTATCGATCGAGACACCGTGCTCGGCGAACACGGTGGCGACCTGTGCGAGAACACCTGGTTTGTCGGCGACGTCGAGGCTGATGTGGTACCGCGTGACGACCTCGCCCATGCCCGACACGGGCAGTCCGGCGTACGCCGACTCGCCGGGCCCGGTGGTCCCGTTGAGCCGGTTGCGGCACACGGCGACGAGGTCACCGAGAACAGCGGAGGCGGTGGGGGCGCCGCCCGCGCCGGGGCCGTAGAACATCAGCTGGCCGGAGGCGTCGGACTCGACGAACACGGCGTTGTAGGCGCCGCGGACGGAGGCGAGCGGGTGGCTGAGCGGGATCATCGCGGGATGCACGCGCGCGGTGACGCTGCCACCGTCCTCGGCCCGCTCGCAGATGGCCAGCAGCTTGATGGTGCAGCCCATGTTCTTGGCGGAGGCGAAGTCCGAAGCGGTGACTTCCGTCATCCCCTCGCGGTAGACGTCGTCGAGACGCACGCGCGTGTGGAAGGCGATCCCGGCGAGGATGGCGGCCTTGGCAGCGGCGTCGAAGCCTTCGACGTCGGCGGTGGGGTCGGCTTCCGCGTACCCCAGCGCGGTGGCCTCGTCGAGGGCTTCCTGATACCCGGCCCCCGTGCTGTCCATCTTGTCGAGGATGAAGTTGGTGGTGCCGTTGACGATCCCGAGCACCCGGTTGACCTTGTCACCGGCGAGGGACTCGCGCAGCGGCCGGATGAGGGGAATCGCCCCGGCGACGGCAGCCTCGTAGTAGAGGTCCTTGCCCTGCTGCTCGGCGGCGGCGTGCAGCGCGGCGCCGTCCTGCGCGAGCAGCGCCTTGTTGGCGGAGACGACGGAAGCGCCGTGCTCGAAGGCGGCGGTGATGAGGGAGCGGGCGGGCTCGATACCGCCGATGACCTCCACCACGACATCAATGTCCCCGCGCTTGACGAGAGCGGTGGCGTCGGTGGTGACGAGGGCGGGATCGATGCCTTCACGCACCTTCGAGGGCCGCCGTACCGCGACCCCCGCGAGCTCGACGGGTGCGCCGATGCGGGCGGCGAGGTCGTCGGCGTGCGTCGTCATGATGCGCGCCACCTCTGAGCCGACCACTCCACAGCCCAGCAGCGCCACCTTCAGCGGACGCGTACGCATCATCCGACCTCGTTTCCTCATACCGTCATCGGTTGGACCAGTCTCACTCACCGGACGGGAGTTTCTATCCATGGTCCGGATCGTGAGACATCGATTTCATTTCCGCAGGGGTGGAAGACGGGAGATCTTCCACCCCTTTCCTGCCCTTTCCTGCTTCTCTCGCTTCCTCTTATTCAGCCGACGTCGAGACGCAGGAGGTCCTCCTCCGTCTCCCGGCGGACGATGACCCGCGACTCCCCATCCTTCACGGCGACGACCGGCGGCCGGAGCACATGGTTGTAATTGCTCGCCATGGAACGGCAGTACGCGCCCGTGGCCGGTACGGCGATCAGGTCACCCGGTGCCAGGTCCCCCGGCAGGAAGGCGTCCTTGACCACGATGTCCCCGCTCTCACAGTGCTTGCCGACGACGCGGGCGAGCATGGGCTCGGCGTCGGAGCGGCGGGACACGAGCGCGACGCTGTACTCGGCGTCGTAGAGCGCGGTCCGGATGTTGTCGGACATGCCACCGTCGACCGACACATACGTCCGCAGCCCGTCGAGGGGCTTGATGGTGCCGACCTCGTAGAGCGTGAAGGCGGTCGGCCCGACGATGGCGCGCCCCGGCTCGACGGAGATACGAGGAGTCCGCAGCTTCGCGGACTCGCACTCACGGGTGACGATCTCGGTGAGCGCCTTGGCGATCTCGTGCGGCTCGCGGGGATCGTCGTCGCTGGTGTAAGCGATCCCGAGCCCACCCCCGAGGTCGATCTCGGGAAGCTCGACACCGTGCTCGTCACGAACGGCCTTCAGCAGCCCGACCACACGATGGGCCGCGACCTCGAACCCGGACATGTCGAAGATCTGCGACCCGATGTGCGAGTGGATCCCGATGAGTTCGAGCCCGTCGAGCTGAAGAGCGCGCCGTACGGCTTCGGCGGCCTGTCCCCCGGCGAGCGGAATCCCGAACTTCTGGTCCTCGTGCGCGGTGGCGATGAACTCGTGCGTGTGCGCTTCCACGCCCACGGTGATCCGGATCTGTACCGGCTGCCGCCTGCCGAGGGACTGCGCGATATGGGCGACCCGCACGATCTCCTGGAAGGAGTCGAGCACGATCCGCCCGACACCGGCCTCGACGGCCCGCGTAATCTCACTCACGGACTTGTTGTTGCCGTGGAAGGCGATGCGGTCGGCGGGCATCCCGGCGGAGAGGGCGGTGACGAGCTCACCCCCGGAACACACATCAAGATTCAGCCCCTCCTCGTGCAGCCACCGCACGACGGCACGGGACAGGAACGCCTTGCCGGCGTAGAAGACGTCGGCGTCCGGCCCGAACGCGGTACGCCAGGCCCGGGCGCGCTCCCGGAAATCGGCCTCGTCGAGAACGTAGGCCGGGGTGCCGTGCTGCTCGGCGAGCGTCTTCACGTCGATCCCGCCGACGGTGACGACACCGTCCGCGTCACGACCGACGGTCTGCGCCCACACCTTGGGGTCGAGTTCGTTGAGGTCGGCGGCCGGGGCGGAGTAGTGCCCCTCGGGCAGGACGTCGGCGTGACGGGGACCGGCGGGGTGTGCGGAACGGCTCATGTCGTCTTCTCTTCTGTCTCTTCCTGGCGCGCAGATGGTGCGGAGTCTTGTCGGTCCTGGCGCTCAGAGGTGTTCGGGGGCATCGATGCCGAGCAGGGACAGGCCACCGGCGAGCACCGCCCCGGCGGCTTCGGCGAGCGCGAGCCGGGCACGGTGGGCGGCCGAGGGTTTCTCGTCCCCGAGCGGAAGCGTGGCGGGCAGGAGAGCGAGGGTCGCGTCGGCTACGGCGACCAGGTGACGGGCGAGCAGGTCGGGCGCGCGGTGGGCTGCCGCGCGGGCGAGGAGGCGGGGGTGGTCGGCGAGGTGGGTGAGGAGGGGGGCGGTGTCCTCTAGTACGTCTTGTTGGACGTCTTGCCGTACGTCGCCGGGTGCGGCGGTGAAGCCGAGGTCGGCGGCGTTACGGCTGACGGCCCGGGTGCGGGCGTAGGCGTAACGGACCCGGAAGAGAGGGTTGCTCTCCCGCTGCGCGAGGTGGTCGGCGGTGAGGCGGGGCCGGTCGTGAGCGGCGGGGTGAAGGAGGGCCCAGCGGGCGGCGTCGCGGCCGAGGGGGTGGAGGTCGGCGGGGTCGGGGGCCGGCACCGGCCGTACGTTGACGTGCACGTCGGCGCCAGTGACAGCGACGGCATCGGCATCGGCATCGGCATCGGCATCGGCATCGCGCTGAGCTGGTGCTTCTGGGGAGCCGTACGCGTCGGCCTCGATCTCGGCACCGAGAAGGGCGGACCACGCGGGCTCGGGGCGGCTGTCGCAGCGGGTGCGGACGGGGGTGCCCTGCGAGCGCAGGAGGCGGGCGACGACGTCCATGACGACGAGGGCGCGGGGTTCGTTAGGGGCGTGAAGTCGGACGAGGCGGGTGGTGGGGGCGTCTTGGCCCGGAGGGAGATCGCCGTGACGGGCGGTGGGGGCGGCCTGGCCCGGAGGGAGAACGCCGTGACGGGCGTCGGCGGCCTGGTCGTCGACGAACCCGTACTGCGGTCCACGCCGCAGGATCTCCTCGACGAGGGCGGTGGACGCCGTACTCCCGAGACTGATGTTGAGGAACCCGGGCCCGGTGATCTCGACACCGCTGACGCCATGGGCGCCGGCGAGGTGTGGCCGCAGCAGTTCGGCGACGCGGCGGGGGGTCTCCCCGGCGGGCCGGGCGAGCTGGAGGGCGATGTTGGTGGCGTAGTCCCCACACCCGCCGGCCCCCGGCACGGTCACGGATGCCGTCTCCGGCACGACGACACGCAACTCCCCGCCCTCGACAGCACGACGCACCGCGCGCAGCACGGTACGGGAGAGCTCGACGGGGGTCACGGGACAAGCGTATGGGAGGAGGGGGGTGGGTAGGCCAGCCGGTTTGTCCGGGGGTCCGGGATGTGGACGCGGGGGCTGTATACGGCGGGGGTCCGGGGGTGGGGAAGCGGGGCGAATGGGCGAATGGAGGGGCCGGTATGGGGAGCAGGGGGCCATGTATATGGGGAGGGGAGATGGACCTACGGGGCTACGGACCCACGGGGTTACGGACCCACGGGGCTACGGGGCTACGGGGCTACGGGGCTACGGGGCTACGGGGCTACGGGGCTACGGGAGAGGGAAGCCTCAGCCGCCGCTACGTCCACCCCGCCCGGCCCGCTCACCCTCACCGCTGCCGGCGCCCGCACCGAAGGCACCACCGATGGAGAGGCCATCGGCCGGATCACGCGGCTCGCGGCCCCGCCCCCGCTCGATCAACTGCCGTACGAGAGCGATGAGTTCGGCAGGCTCGAAGGGCTTGGCGAGAAACGCGTCGACGCCGACGTCGAGCCCGCTGTCGACCTCGTACTGGGTACAGGCGCTGACGATGGCGAGGGGCAGATCACGGGTCCGGGGGTCGCTGCGCAGCCGAGCGGCGGTACGCAGCCCGTCCAGCCGAGGCATGACGACATCAAGGGTGACCACATCGGGCTGAACCTGGTGAATGACATCCAGACACTCGGCACCATCGGCCGCGGTCACGACCTCGAGACCCTCCAGCTCGAGATTGACCCTGATCAACTGCCGGATGACCTTGTTGTCGTCCACAACAAGCACCCGACCCGACGCGCCTGGCACAACTCGAGAGTAGGTCCGGACCGGCCACCGCGTCCGGGTTTTCCCCACTTCCACCCCCTGCGAGCGACCCGGCCCGCCTTCCCGTCCACATCCCCGCCCACCTTCCCAACCACCTCCCTGATCACCGAGAAACCTGTTCATGGACACCCGTAGGGAGCTGGTAGGGTTCTACCCGTCGCCGCGATCACCGCGACGGACACGCCCCCGTAGCTCAGGGGATAGAGCAACGGCCTCCGGAGCCGTGTGCGCAGGTTCGAATCCTGCCGGGGGCACCTTGGATTAGGTGCCTAAAGACCCCGCCATCAGCGCACTAGCTGAAGACGGGGTCTTCGCGTGTGTGCAGGCGGATGCCGCTGGAAGCAGGCGTTTGCCAGTGATCGCGTTGTAATAGCGTGTTGATCTTGAGGGGCTTCACCGCAGGTCACGTGCCACTTTCAGCTCCCTCATCGTAGTGGTTCGGGCATGACGAAAGCCCCGGATCTCTCCGAGGCTTCGCGTCGATCGGTCCTGCGGACCGTTTCACTTTTCGGAGGTGTCGCCCTCCTCTCCCAGACCCTTCAGGATCCGGTCGTTCATCTCTTGCTCCTGGCCGTCGATGCACTTGGCGTAAATCTTGAGCAGCACGTCGACCGAGTGGCCGGCGCGTGCCGCCACTTCCGGTGCGGGCACACCGGAGTTGAGCCACTGGGACACGCCCGCGTGCCGCAGGTCGTACGGCCGGAAAGCGAGCACTGAGGAGACCTGTTCGGGCAGGAACGCCAGCTCTCGCGTCTGCTTCCACACGCGCGAGTAAGACGAAGCCGCTACGACGTTGCCCCGCTCACTGGCGAAGAGCCGGCCGTCCTTGGCAGTGCCGAACTCCTTTAGATGCTCACGAAGCAGGCGCACCAGCGGAGGCGGGATGGGCACGATGCGCACCTCACCCTCCGCACGCTGCTTCAGGCCCCGCCGGTCGTGCGCCTCCCCGGAGTCCGTCCACGCCTTGCCTGCCGTCGGACGCGTCTCGGCCAGTTCGATACGTCCCCAACCCGACGCCGGAAGTACGCAGTCCGACCGACGCAGGCCGAGCGCTTCACCGGGGCGCATGGCGGCGTAGTACAGGCACCCGAAGAATGCCCGCAGCCGTCGACCACTCGCCCGTTCGTAACCGCCGACGTACGTCACCGCAGCCAGCAACTCCCGCGCCTGCCGCGGATTGACCACGACTCGGCGGTCGACCTCTTGTACTGCCCGCTTGCCGCGCTTGCGGCGTACTCGGCTCAATGGGTTCGCGTTCAGGAGCTCTAACTCCACTGCGTATTCAAGCGAGTTGAACACCACCGCCCGGCGACGCCGGTAGGTCTGTGTGGCCGCGAGTTTGCCATCCAGCTTGCGGCCGAGACCGTCGATCAGCTCATGCACGCGAGCGATCTCCAGCAACTCCGCTACAGGCAGAGAGGCCCGCTCGATCCAGCGCACGGCCGAAGCAATCTCCTCCGGCCGATCCTGCTTTCTCCGCGACACGGGAAGGAGGTAGGAGCGCAGCGCACGCCGTACTATCTGCGGCGTTGGGCGTCCCCGAACCGGCTTGACCAGTACAGGGACGACCGTCGCCAACGCGTCGGTCATGCTGTCACGCTGCTTCGCCGACGCCTCAGCCCAGCGAGCATCGATGTACTTGAGCGCCAACTCCAGGTACGTCAGCGCCGCCTTGCCACCACGCAGCGAGTCGGGCAGCCCCGACACCGTGTCGAAGGGCTCGCCCTTGTCGACGGCTCGCAGCAGCTTGGCCCTGAAGCGGTCGGCCAGTGCCGATGTCTTGTACGACTCGCTGAAGGCTTGCCCGTCAACGACCCAGCGGACAAGGTGAGTTGGCTTCTTGGTCGTCTTGTTGACCGAGAGCTTCCACACGGAGACCTTGTACGACTTCACGACGCGGCCCCCTCTGCGCGCTCCGCCAACCAGTCGTTGAGCACGTCGCGGCGAACCCTCAACTCCCCGTTGGGTAAACGGATACAGGCCGGCGCGAGCCGCAGTTCGCGCCAGCGATAGAAGGTGCGCCGGGAGATCCCACCCAGCTCTTCGAGCACCTGCCGCACAGTGAGCAGTTCGGCCGTCTTCTCACGCGCCATGAAGACCACCACCCTCCCGCACGGAGGCCGCCAGGAGAGCAGCCTCCGGCGAGTAGCCGCGTCCGGCGTAGCGCCACTGCCCGACGGTGACGGTGGACCGTCCGTCGATACCGAGGGCGGTCCGCTGCTCCTCCGCACGGTGTTCTGCACGCGCCTCACGGAGTGCGGTCAGAGTCGTCGAGTAGCGCCGTGACTTGGTCGAGAAGTGGCCGCCGTAGCCGAGCATGTGGGCCCAACGGCGCAGCCCCAGAGGCTCGAAGGGAGGTAGACCGCCGAGCCACCAGCACGTACTGATCATGCGGAGGACGTGGGCCCGTACCGGCAGCATGACCAGTTCCCGCGCCTGGTGAATTCGGCCGTCGACCGCGCCGGCGGACTCGGCACCCTTCGTGGCGTACTTCGCGATGTAGCCCGCAACAGCCGCGGAGGTCAGCCGCTCCCCCGCTCCGAACGCCACGATGGGCCGCACGTCGACCTGTTCGCCGAACCGCAGCACGCGAGTGCCGACGACATCCACGCCAGCAGCGATGAGCCGCACGCGACCAACGATCGCCTGTATCGCGTCCATCAGCAGAGCCGTTGTGGCCCAACCGGGCGGAGTCGAGGCCGGTCCGTCCGGCCCGTCGAGGCGGACCACGGCATGGAAGTGGACCAGGCCCCGCCGCTGGTACTCGGCCACCTTCGCGTACGACAGCCGGGCCACGTCCGCGAGTTCGGTACGGGACAGCCCAGCGCGCCGAGCGATCTCGCGACGCAACTCCAGCGCGAACCGGTGCCAGAGCTGACCCGCGTACGCCTGCCAGAGGACAGCCCCCGCGTAGTCGTAGCAGCGCGGGCATAGAGGCTCACCGAGACGGGGCTCACCCTCTGCGTGTCGCTCATGGCATCCGACGGGCGAGCCGTGCGGGCAGCACTCCCCCACCTTCCGGGGACGGCATGCCCGAACATGCCCCGCACCCTCACGACGGGCATGAACTGGCCCGAAGCCGGGAGCGGTGAGGGTGGCGAACACCCGAGGGTGCCCGCTCACCGACTCCGTGACGTTCTTGCCGCCGACCAGACCGGCCCGGATCAGTTGGTAGGTGTCGGCTCGGTAGAGGCGGGAGCAGGACGGGCAGACCGTCGCGCGCCGGTTGCCGCATGCGGTCAGGAGTCGACCGCCGTAGACGTCCGACGCATACGAGAACAGGGCCTCGCCCGTGGTCGTGTCGACGACGGTTGCCCCGCCGACCAGGTGGATCGGGTTGGTGCAGCCGGCGAGGCTGACGATGTTGCGCCGCCAGGCCGCGAACTCCGGCTCTACTGCCCTGGTGAGCAGGGCAGCAACGTTCTTCGGCATGGACGCGGTCATTGCCGACCACCGCCTCCGAATGCCTGCCCCATCACGGCGGCGATTGCTTCCGTCCGGGTCTTGGCGCTGAATCGGAGTGTCGGGTCGGTGAGCCAGAGTGCGGCGGCGTGTGCCGGGCACAGATGCCGTTCGAAGCCGTCGAGCCCGACGAGGACGATCTGTTCCCGTCCGTCGCAGGTCGAGACCTCGGAGTCAACGACCCTCAATTCGCACTCGGGCAGAGGGGATTTGCGCGATCGATGCGCGGTGGACAAAGTGTGAGTACTCCTTTCACTGCTCACGTGGCGGATGGAGTGGGTTCCTGACGGGGTCGGGTTTGGCGACTTCGCGCCCCGTCGGGAGCCCGTCAAACGGGCGATCACTGTTGTTCCTTGGGCGGGATCGCGATGACGTTGAAAGCGATCGGTCCGAAGATGCGACGTGCGTCGTAGTAGCCCTCGCCGAGGTCCTCCACCGGGACGCCGAGCGGAGCGGCGACGTGTTCCGCGCCCTCCCTGCGAGCGGTGGAGTCGGCCGCGTCGACGAAGACGCCGAACGACGCGTTGCGCGGTACGAGGACACTGGGGTTCGCGGTGAGGAAGTCCGCCAGCTCCCGCAGGCCGGCGATGAACGCAGCCCGGTCGCCAGAGCGGATTTCGTACGTGGACATGGCTCGCCCACCTCTCTGCTGTTCGGACATCGGGTGAGGTCGCTTCAGAAGCGGAGTTGACCGAGGAAGCCGCTGACCGCGACGAGGACCGCCTGAACCACCGGCGCGGCCACGGTCTTTGCCACCAGGAAGCCGAAGGTCCCGCAGAGGAGCGTGTCCGCCCAGCGCAGATAGCGGATACGCAGCAGGAACCAGATGAACAGGCCGAGCAGCAGTACGGCCGACATGGACACCAGCACGGCAGTTCCCTCTCACTTGGCCGCGGTGAGCAGCTCGGACAGGACCGGGGCGAGGTGCGCGTACTCGGCCGCGATGGCTTCCGCGTCCACCTCGGTGACCAGGTGCGAGCGGGCTCGTTCCCAGCCGTCGCCGGAGGCCAGCACGGCCGTACCCGCCTGTTCCGGAGTGATGGCCTGTGCGGCCTTGAGCGCGTCGGGGTTGAGATCTCCGAGCGCCATTTCCGCCGTACCGGGATCGGCCACCCGGTGGCACACGCGTCCGCCGAGTTGGGCACGCAGTGCCGTGACGCCCGGCCCCAAGTCGGAGCCCACCCGTTGGCCGGCCACGACGAGGAACACCCCAAGCGCAGCGCCGAGTTGGGCGAGTCGGATCAACGCCGTACCGGCCGCGTGTGCTTCGTCCTTCTCGTTGCGACTTGCGACGAGAAACAGTTCCGCGATCTCGTCGACGATCACGACGACGGGTACCGGGCGTTCCTCGTCTGACAGACCCCAGATGTTGCGTACGCGAGCCGCCCGACAGACGGTCATACGGTCGAGGGTCAGGTCGACGAGCGCCGCCAGGAGCCGAACCGCTTGCTCGCGGTTGGTCGCCAGTGCGGACAACCGGGGTTCGTAGAGCGACAGTTCCATGCCGCCCTTACAGTCGATGCCGACCAGCGCGACCGGTTGCGGAGCCAGGCCCGCTACCAGTGCGTTGATCAACGTCGACTTGCCGGACCGGGTCGCACCGACGATCAGCCAGTGCGGCACACGACGCAGGTCGATGACCCAACCGGCACCGGTCTCCAGGACGCCCACAGCGACTCGGAGCAACTGAGCGGGCCCGCGCTGCTTCGGCAGCCGAGGAGCGGCCAGTGGATCGGCCACCGAGGCGGCGATCCGTACGACTCCCGGCCTCCAGGAGGTGACCCGCACCCCATGGACCTGCCAGTCCTCCGCCATGGCGGGCCCCGCCTTGACGAAGTCCTCGGGCACCTGGCCCGGCAACAGTCGTACCAGCAGCCAGAATCCGCCGCCCGTCGGACGTATGAGCCCGTGCCGGGGGACGCGCGGCTGAGGCGGAGGCGCACCGTTGCCGACCAACCCGGACACCACGGTCAGCGCCGGCCGACGGCTCACGGCGAGTCCGCACCCGGCCATCAACGGCCGCCAGGTGCGCGTCACTTGGACGACCATGACCGGGAAGCCGAGTAACAGCCACCAGGCCACGGGGTAGCGGCGGCGCAGGGCCGGGCCCGCGAGAAGCAGACCCGACACCAGCACTGCGGCCACCACCAGAACCCAACTCGGCCAGACCGTCCCGGCCGAGGAGGTGGAGGAGGCCAGCGTCATCACTGCCCGGCCCCCTTCCCCGCCGGAGCGCTCAGGGGCCGGATCTCCGCCGCACGGAATGCGACCCCGTGCCGCCCGTCGTTCTCCCAGGGCGTGGCGACCAAGTCCCGTACGGCCACGGGCATACCGAGCTGCACACCGGCCGGCTCACCGGCGACACTCACGTTCACCACGTCCGCCGATGACCCGGCCATCAGGCAAAGACCGACCTGGAACACGGTCTTGCCGGTGTCACGGTCAACACGAAGCTGACCGGTCTCACGATTCGCTACCCGCGGAGCCGGGGGTATGGCGCAGATGATCCCCGTGAACTTCGCGGTGTCGATCGGAAGGCTTGCCACTGATCTGAACTCCTCATCTCTGCCACCCGAAGGCCAATCCTTCGGGTTGCTAGACCACCCGTAGTACGGGTGGTCGGAGTCCAGAGTGCGACCCGTAGTACGGGTTGTCAACCGTCTTGCGATGGGGGACGCTGTCCATGCAGATGGACGATCTGTCCACGGAGATGGATAACCGAGAAGCGATCACGGCCACGGAGGGCCCGCATGCCGCCGAAGAACACGCAGCCGAAGTATCGGCAGATCGCCGATTACCTGCGCGAAGGCATCCTGAACGGCACCTTCCCCGCCGGCCAACCGCTCCCCTCCGAGGAGACGTTGGCAAAGCAGTTCGGCGTGACGCGTCCCACAGTCCGTCAAGGCCTCACAGAGCTACGGGCATCCGGCCTGGTCGAGGTGATCATGGGCCGAGGCACATTCGCTCGCTCACCGCAGAGCCGCCCAAGCCTCACGCGCCCGCGCGGCGTACGCCTGGCCCCCGACGGGCGGTACATGGAGGCGGACGGCATCCAGTGGACGAACGCCGAGCCACCGGTAGCCACTCGCACGGACGCCCCGTTGGCATTGGCGGATCTCCTCCGCATCCCACCAGGCGAGCCGATGTTCACGTACGACGCCTTGCAGACCGCCGCCCATGGCCGCCTCCGCCAACTCCACCGCACGTACGTGCCGTTCTCCGTACTGGTCGACACGAAGTACGAGGAGGAGGCACCGCCGCCGGCGCCAGAGCTCTACGTCGCGCTCGCTGCGCTGGGCCACGAACTCCACTTCACGGAGTACATCCGCACCCGCATGCCAATCCCGGACCAGGCGCAGGCGCTCCGCCTGCCTGAAGGTGTCCCGCTCCTGCATGTCATCCGCGTAACGCTCACGGAGGGGGACAAACCGCTGGCTCTTGAGGAGTTCCACCTTCCCGGCGACGATCTGGAACTGTCCTTCAGGCTGTAGCCGAAGCTCAGTTGGCTCAGACTTTCTCCACGTCATCAAGGCGGCTCGCTACGCTCCCCGCGCGCGGCCCGGCCCCCGGCCGGGCCTGCGCTCCTGTCTCCGCCCCGCTGCAGCCCGGCCGGCGCCCGAACCGCGCACTGCAATCAGCCACCTGATGCCAGAGAAGGGGCACGTCGTGGCTGGGCGGTCGGCTCCACGGCTTTAGCCACCTCATTGGTCAGGATCCCTCGTCGAACAAGGCCAGTAGGTCAATCGTGCACATCGCGATCGGGCCCAAAGCCTGCCCGATTTGCCAACCAGCGTTCCGCTGCCCTCATTTACTCCCTGGTGCGCCACGATCTCCAGGCGACCGGATCATCCTTGCTTTGGTAAGAGATATGGGCCACCTTGGATTTTTCCCTTGCTGCTTTTCTGCAAAGCAAACCCAGTAGCGCCCGGCACTGAGTCCTACGGACTGCAAGAACTCACCGACTTGCGTCCATTTTTCAGGGGAAGTCAGCAATGCCGCCTCATGTAATGGCGCACCCGGATCTCGCAGATTTGCGTCTTCGCCCATGCTGGCGAGCGCATGTATAGACTCCACTTGAGGCCTAGTCGGAGAAATCTTTGGATCATTTAGCACAGGACTGCACTCATCTAGCAAGACAGCCAAAATTGCGCCGATATCAAGATCGTGCACGGATGCTTGACACACGATACACATGTGGGATGCCACGCACGACCGAACAAAATTGAGAAGGATCCTGGGGTCCTTCAGTGAGTCACTTGATATACGACCTTCCGTGACGGCTCGATCGTAATACCACTTCAGGCCAGGGTGTAGCGACAAGGACGAGATGGAAACGCAACTCATAAAACTGGGATCGTCGACCGAAACACGGTCTCGCAATCCATGCCAAACCAAATCAGGAATACTGCGAAGGTGAGAGGTTGAGTCTCTCTTGCCATCTTCCTCTCCTTCTCGCTGCACAAAGTCGACCAGATAATCGAATGGCGAGTAGAGGCCTTGTCCGCGAGTTTCGAGACAAGAGCTGGCGCCCCTAACCATTTGAGTTGCCCAGGAAAATGCAGCGTCTACCTTTCCCTCGTCCGTGCGGCCCTGAATCCGGGGATCAAGGTAGGCCACGCACATAGCTTCAAGCCATTCCCTCGGTATAGGGGAAAGATATCCCGCCCTCCTCAAGTCAACGGCAGCAGATACAAGAGCAGCTCCAATCTCATTGGATCCGTCCCGACCATCTTGCCACCGAGAGAGGGTCGCAGGTGCAGCGGCGATGTACTCAGCGAATCCGGCAACCTCAGACGATAACGCAGCAGCGATTCGCGGGTCGGTAACGTGATCTGACAGTTCCTTCCGCTCGCTGGAGTCAAGATGACGCGCGATCCTCAGCGTTGTTGCACCGGAAAGTACAGCGTGGCTAATGCTAGCCAGCGACCTACCTGAAGACCCAACCTCAGCCAATTCCATAGCCGCTTTTGCACGAGATCGGAGTGTCGCCAGAAATAAGACGTCGCTATTGTTTGTGAATAGCCTCGCGATTCCTTCATCAATCCCGTCCAGCCCGATGTACTTTTCAACATCATCCAGCCAGATAATGGACCCATCGAGTTTATATCCAGCCGCAATGAGTCTTCTTAGTGATCGCCCATCCTTGGGGATCACTACAGGCCTTTCCCCAGTTTTAGCCATATTTCGCAACATTGCTTCGTAGGCTGACCGTGTTTTCCCTGAAGCGGAACCTCCCTCAATTACAATCATTCCGCCGTCGAAGTGGGCATCAAGGTCCGTATCAATGGACCTTGTGACGTAGTCGGGTAGGCCAGACCACCCGCTCACTGTCATTGGCGAATGGATGCCGAGGTCACGTATTGGATCCAGCTGGTTCAGAGAGCGGACGATGATGTCGCCGGTGGCAAACAGCTCCCCAGCTTCTCTCGCCAAGCCTGATCCATCTAGCAAATCGAGCGAGAGGTTCAGGTACTCGACTGGTATCCAGACATTCTCGGGTTCAGAGAGCGATTCAGCCAAGGCTCCGCCGTCGATGATGCTGAGTTGAACTCCATAATCCCCCAACGCCGTGTCAGTCAGACGATGCCGGAGGCTGGTGGAAACATCAGCTTCAGTAAAGTACACGATAGCGTCAACAGGAATCGAACCTGGATTTCCGCATATTGTCTGCACGTCTGCCATTATTTTTGAAGACAGTGCAGATTGCTGCAGACTGCAGCAGAAAACTATTCTGTTTCCATCTTCGATACCTAGAAATATCCCGAACGGTTGAATGTTGCCTTTTATGTAGCTCAGGAAGGTTTCGAAATCGCGACCTTGATCTCCACCTGCGGATACAGGACCTGTTGCCGGGATGATGTTCCTTGCGATCCTTTGTCGACTAAACGCCCGACATAGGTCCTCGAATCTGTGATGCTCGTTTCGTGCGCGCATCTTCGAAATTTGATAACGAATAAACGCACCCAATTCGGATTGACGAACAGGGGTATTTTCATTTGACCCGCGGAGTGAATCAGCATCATTGTTGTGCTGTTCGTCCGAGTCGCTCTTATCCACCCTGCGCCCCCAATGCCTGCAAGTCTAGGTTCAGTATGCCCTGATGGGCCCATAAGTATGAGGGATCTGATGCTCTTTGGCGAGACAGGCCATAGGAGCCCGGCCACTGCCATGGAGGATGACCGCATTGCTTTACTCAACGGGCCTGGTTGGCTCGCGGATCCGCCGGTACCTAAGCCTTGATCGGTCCTACCATGAACGTGGTTGCCCGGGACGGGGCAACAAGCGTGGACCTCGTCGTCGCCCCTCAGCTCGACACCCGGCAGTTGGTAACGCACCCCCAGACTTCTTCCAAGACAAGCGAGCTGTCCAGGTGGTGGCTGCCATCCCTGGTCGATGTCTTCGAACCGGTCCGACCCGCAGCGCTGAAGGTGCACCACAAGCACACCAGATCGGGCGGGGACCAGATGAGAATCACGGCGAAGCCACCCAGCGCGTGAGGCCAGAGCCTCAAGCGTCCGCGCATGTCAGCGTCATAATCGGCCGCAGCTTCCCAAACTGATGGCTAGGCATCGTCATTGAGAGGCGACCGTCGTGACTTGCTCTGGTCGACGACACCCGCAACGTGGCGGAGGCCAGTGGGGGCGCAGCGAGACATACGCGCGCGTGATCGGCCTGCCTCCTCGCCGTCGTGGCTGACTGTCGTCGGCTGGGGCAAGGACCAACCTGTATCCAGCTCTGAGCAAACGTCATCCCTCACCCACCTGCGGCCGGCGCGTCAGGGTTCTGCATCCTGGGAACCATGACGAACCCCGAGGGCCCTTACGTGAAGGTGCACTTCCGGCTTGAGATCGAAGACGACTGGCCCCCGGCATCGGTGGAGAGCCTGTGGGCGGTCGACCAAGGCGACGGCACCGTGCGGCTCGACAACATCCCCTGGTTCGTCCGGGACATCGCCTCCGGGGACGTCGTTGCCGCCGAGCCCGACGAGGAGGGCGCGCTATGGGCCGGCCAGGTGGTTCGGCGTTCCGAGAACTGCACCATTCGCCTCATCGTGTTCCGCGACGACGGTTCAGCAGCTGCACGGCAGAGCGTGATCAACGCCTTTCGTGAACTCGGAGTCTGCGGCGAGGGCATAGAGAAGTTCGGCATGGTCGCCTTGGACGTCCCGCCCACCGCCGATCTCGCCGAGGTGCAACGGTTGCTCAACCACGGTGTGGCCAACCAGTGGTGGGACATGGAAGAGGGATGCATCACCGCAGAGTGGCGGGCTGCCTCCGCCGGCTGATGCCGTGCATGTGACCCATAGTCGGGCCGTCTCTGGGCCGTCCGAGGTCGCTCAACGTTGGCCAAGGACGACCAACGACGACCACCAGGAGCACGAGCCAACCGCTCCTGAGCAGCGAAAACGCAGGTCACCAAGATCCCCGGCAACACCCAGGGCAAGAAGACAGGTCAGGACTCGCCTACCGCGAGTCCACCGCGCCCGAGTACCTGCGCGGCGATCCTGTGGCCAACCTCCTAGCCTCAAACCTCACTGGCACCGAACGGTGCCAGGCAGTGGGGTACAGCCCTATAACTGCACCATGGAGTTCTTCCTTCCAGAGGCAAGTTCCGAGACCAAGATCGAGGCGGAGTACGCCAGCCTCGCGCAGGCTGCACGATGTGAAATACCGCCACTTTCTAGGCGGATCTATTCCGTAACGTACACACATGACGGTGTCGAGTACGTGGCCACAGTCGGCCGCCGCCGTCAAGCCACCGCCCCAGCACGCACCAAATCGCAGGCAGGGCGCCCCTCCCCTCCCCCACCACGGCGCTACCAGTCAGGCGGGATCATAAAAGCGATCTTCGCCGGGAACCCCTACGTGGTTTGGGAAGTGCCAGGCCAGCCGAGCGAATGGGCAAATCCGGCGCTGGTTGGCCAACCAACCGAGATCATCTACTTCGATTCCCCCGCCTGACCTCTGCCTGGCGAAGTTGACATTGTGTACAAAACCGCGTGAGAGCCGAGAGGTGCGAGTGCTGCCATGCCCGGCTGTAACGGCGCGCGGCGCGAACGGCAGGGAGTCACACCGGCCAGAGCGGGAAGGTGCAGGTCAACGCCTCGCCAGGTCAGGCAACATCCACACACGCGATCTTGCTACCTGGAGAGCTCCAGGTAGCACTTACGCATGATCCGACCACTGAAGTGGGGAGTATGGGAGTATGGGAGACATGGACAAGAGGGTGGCCGGCGCGATACCGGTGAGCACCAACCTCATGGCCGGTCCGGAAGAGGACGAGGCCATCCTTCAGGCTGTCCCCACTCAGACCCTGCCGTCGCTGAGTTCTCACGTAGCCGCCATCAACGAGGGGCGTGACGTCGACAGCAGCGCGCTGAAGGAAGTACTAGCGCGGGCAGCACGACGCAACCGAGCTGCGCTCGACCGACTGGCGCGGTAGGAAAGTCGACGTAGACACACCTTGGCCAGCGAGACTGTCTATCTGACATACGAGCATTTTCTTCACGCCGCTGCAGAAGCGACCGGCCTTGAGATTGCAACGCTCCGAAATGCAGCCAAGGAGCAGTTGGCTCAGTCTGCTCTAAACGCGCCAGCATCCAGCTTTGGCGACTATGAGCAGTACCCTAAAATGGCGCAAAAAGCTGCCGTCCTGCTATGGCGCCTATCCGCGAACCACTCGCTTCCCGACGGAAATAAGAGGACCGCTCTACTTTGCGCGATTCTCTTTGCCGCGCTGAACGGCTATGACTGGGAGCCACCCGCCGCGGACGAAGAGGAGGACGGAGCGGAGACAGAGGCAGTGGTCGTCGCAGCTTCACAAGGCCACATCCCCCTGGCAGCGCTAGCGGCATGGGTACGTGAGCGTCTGGTTCCCATCCCGGAAGATTACCCAGGTGAGCGATCACAGGTGTCCGCAGTCATCTATCCAGCTGAATACGTCGGAGCACTTCCTTACGAAGGCGACACGATCACTCTTGGAGAAATAGAGATTCGGGACGTTCACGGCTACAATCCAGCAGCCGTTTACGTTCGAAGAATTAGTGGAAAAATAGAGGGAATTTCGGTTGCCGAAGTAGTCATCTCCGTCGTCGGAGATTTTTACGCGCAAGAAGAACTCGACGCGGAAAACGCGGAAGCAAACCGCTACCCTCTTGGGCCAAAGGAATACTGGAGAGGGAAAATGGTTGGGCGCGCTCTCTACGGTCCCGATCGACACCCAATGACCAATGAAGAGTTTGAACTCGAATGGGATCAGGCTGAAGGGTGACCGGTCCGGCAGCCGCTTGGGCGAGTGTCTGACTGCGTGACAACACGGACGGACAACGACGGACGAGGGCGAACGTCTGCGGACCGTCAGCACTCGTGAGAGGCACACCGGCCCGGGGCAGCACCCCCACCCAAGTTGCTTCGGGACGAAGCGGTCGCTTCGTTAGCGTGCCCCGCATGACCGACGACGCCCCAGCCTGCCCCGAGTGCAGCCAGCCCATGAAGTTCGGTGGCCTAGTCCTCGCCAAACGGGAGGACGATGGTCTGCGGACCTGTCGGGCACTGTGGCGGTGTGCCAGGCGGCATCTCTGGTGGAACTGGGCAGACCGGCCGGATGAACCATTGGAGGTATGTCCGGTCCCGGGGCTGTTCCGCTGACAGCCACCGTTGACATCAACGTGCACGGACTGCGACGACAACGAGCGACCATGTACCGCGCCAGTGCGCGAGGTGAGCCCTCCATCCGTCTCAGCTTCCGTCTCATTCAGCGCCGTTCGCGGACGTTCAGACGAGACCGACGCCCGTAGCCGCTCCGGCGACCAGCCGGCCGTGAACACAGGTGAACGGCCCTGTACACGGACCGGCGAGGAACGACCACAGTTGGAAAGCGTGCACCGTTCGGCTGACAGCCAGTCACGCCTTGGGACAGGTGAGGCACATTTTTTCAATTTGCCCGTGTGCGCTCCTGACGCGCCCCATCTTCATTCGCTAGATTATGTCGCCTACCAGGAATGACGGAAATAGGGCACCTACGAGGGCGGCAATGACTGAGACCAATGAAGATGCGTACGCAGGTGCTCTTGCCGAGTATTCTGCACTCAGAAGTGAGATCACCACCCGAATTAACTTGCAGCATCAAGTGCTGGCTCTCCACATGACCGCCGTCAGTGTCGTATTCTCCGTAGCTCTATCAGGAAAAGACCGATGGCCAGTGCTCTTAGTAATACCCTTCATCTCCTATGCGTCCAGTGAGATCTTGGCGTCATTGTTCCGCGCAGTCGAGGGTATAGCGAAGTACATAAATGAGGAACTAGGCCCAAAGGTTCCTGGCGGGTTAGGGTGGGAGTCCTGGCTGGTCCAGCAAAAACCTGACAGCGAAGTGCGGAGAATTACACATCCGTACTACCTACTGTTTCCCGGTATATCCATCGTCTCTTTGGTCGCAATCGGACCTTTAGCGTGGACCGGCCGAGAGAATACCCATCAACACAGTGCTTATTTCTGGATAGTGGCCTTCGCCTGGCCGTTGGCAGCCGCCTTCGCCCTGCTTTCTTTCAAAGCCATACGGAGGCTAAGGGCGCCGTTCTGACTGGCGCGCTGAAGCCGACAGAGATCGGAGACCCACCCTGTTGTGCGGCCTTGTCTTGCAGCGCCGTGCACCACAGCCGAACCCAACGACGACACAGCCCGGCCGTTCACGCAAGTCAGCGTCAAGACCCGCCGCAAGTGACCGCAGCTTCCCAAGCTGATGTAGCAGTTGTCCTGCCGTTCGTCCGGGCTGCGGCGCTGGGGCGCCGGTCCCGGCCGAGCGGCAGAACAACCAACCGCCACCGAGCAGTGGTTCACGCCGCAGGCGCTTCCCGAGGAGAGAGCAGAGGTGCCTTCGTCGTCATGTCACTCGACTCCGCAGCAAGCCCGGTCGCAATCAACCTCGCCAGCAGCTCGGCCGCTCCAGGCCGAACGGTCCCGAGCTGCACGATGCCGTCACCGAAGACGTTCACATCGGCCACTAGGCCAGCGAAGTCGGAGTCCAAGCCAAGCAACACGAGCTGATCAGCCAGGGTGCCGGCGCCTCGCCGTGCGCGGTTCCAGCCGCGTACGTAGGGCACGCCAGGCGACAAGTTCTCCGCTCGTTTGGCTACCACTCCGCGCCGGTCGGTCATGACCTCAGGCCCTTCCTTCGTGTTCTTCGGCAATGGACGATCCGCGACTTCCGTCGTTTCCTTCTCGGCGGTATCCGCTTGCCAGCGCCAGGCGAAGGAGTTCTGCGAGGCGCTCGGCCGTGGCGGGGGACACTCGGCCCAAGTCGACGAGACCGTGCCCGAAGGCGTTCACGTCCGCGCGCAGGTACGGGAAATCCTTCTCCAGGCCGGCGCGAACGAGGACGTCTCGCAATGCAGTGGTCGCGTCTCGGGCCGCGTACCAGCCGTCGCTGTCGAGAGGCGACCACGCGGCGGCGTCGCGCCCGTGAGTCGGCTCATCCGGCATCTGTGGTCGTCTCCTCAGGGAGGGCAACGACGGCTGAGTAGGGCGTCGGGTACTGCTCGTCGAAGCGGTCCATCCTTGCCAGGAGTTCCGCGGAGGCGACCAGGACGGTTGCGAGGGCGACCGGGCGCCGCGGATTGGCTTCCGGTCGGCGGGTAGGTGCGCGAAGCCATTGGTAGCGGTCCTCGGACAGAGGGATGGCTCCGGGGACGACGATGGCGCAGCCGTGGTCGAGGTACCGGTACGACGGTGGCGATGACGTTTCGCGTTCAAGGTAGTACGTGAAGACCTCGCGGCTCTGCGAGCCCAGAAAGAAGCCGACTCGCTGCGCCCTGCGGTCGACGACCGCCGGCCCGAACAGCATGCCATTTCGTCGAAGACGGTCGAACATCTCCATCCCAAGCCGCTGGTCCACGCTCAGCACGTCGAAGAAGCGGCCGGTCGACAGCGCGCAGGGCCTTCGGGGATCGTCCGCCCAGACTTGCCGACACTCGGCGGGATCGTCGGCTGCGGCGGAGAGCCACTCCATGCCACTTCTGGTCATCCTCTGCACGTCATCTCACCTCGGTCAGAACCCAGTTGCGGCCGCAATGCCGCCTGGTCTCCAGACTCAGGGGCACCACCCTGGTGAGGGCAGATGACGAAGGGTGACGGGGGATGACACGTCCCGTGTGCACGCGTCATCCCCCGTCACGGGTCAACAACCCGCGAACTCCGGTTACTTGCAGCGCGCACCGGTGAACAGCGCGTACATTCGGTCGAGAAGCCAAAGAATCGCGTGCCCCAGAAGTCGCACCCATGTACAAGTGGGGAGGGAACGGTCACGTCCTCGCTGGAGCCGATCAGCGTTCACTTACGGCAAGCCCGTGTAGGTCGCGGCTGGAGTCAGCCGCGGTTGGTTCGGGAGCTGCGTCAGGTTGCGCTCCGCCGTGGCCACCAACTTCCGTCGGACGCCAGCGTGAAGCGCCGTATCGCCAGTTGGGAGAACGGGCACAGCACGCCGGACGACTTCTACGGTCCACTTCTGTGTGAGGCGTACGGACTCAGCGCCGCCGAGTTGGGGCTGAACCACGAGGGCCAGCGAGACACAGGACTCCTGGACGCCAGTTATCCGGCAAGCCCCGAAGGGGCAATCGAGACCGTCGGCCTGCTGTGGCGCGCTGATCTGAACCGGTACGAGCCCCTGTTACAGGCCGAGCCGTCCGAGCCTGCGTGGAACGAAGCCTCGCTTCGGTGGCTGGTCGCTCCCGAGCCGGCCGTTCCTCGGCAACATCGAGATGGAATGCGCGTCGGTTTCGGAGACGTAGCGGCCATCAAGACCACCGCGGACATGTTCGCCGAGTTGGACGACCGTTTCGGTGGGGACCACGCTCGGCACGCAGCAGTCCAATACCTCAGCACCGAAGTGACACCGCTCCTGCGCGGGCAGTACACCGAGCAGGTCGGGCGGGCCCTGTTCTCCACCGTGGCCGAGGCAACTCTCCTGGCCGGTTGGATGTCCTACGACGCCTGCCGCCACGGCTTGGCACAGCGGTACTTCCTCCAGGCCCTCCGACTGGCCCAGGACGCCAACGACCGCCGGCTCGCCGGAAGCATCCTGTCCGCTATGAGCCATCAGGCGACCTTCCTCGGCCGCTACACCCAGGCCGCGACACTCGCTCGGGCCGCCCTGGTGGGCATCTCCCCCGTGGCTACTCCGACACTGCGCGCCCAGTTCCACGTCATGGAAGCCCGCGCTCTTGCCCGGACCGGCGACGTAGGAGCCTGCGAAGCCGCTTTGAGCGCAGCCACGCGGGCACTGGAGAGCCGGAACAGCGACGATGAACCCGAATGGATCAGCTACTTCGACGAGACCGAACTTGCCGCCGAGGCCGCGCACTGCTTCCGTGACGTCAACAGCGCCCGGCAGGCCGTCGCTCACGCCGAAAACGCCATGAGCGGCAGTCACGTACGAAGCGACTTCTTCGCCACGATGGTTCTCGCCGACGCGCACCTACGTGCTGGCGATGTCGAGGAGGCATGCAGAGTGGCGCTCGATGCCCTCGACCTCGGCGAGCAGCTCAAGTCAGCCCGATGCGTCAGCTACCTCGCCGAGTTTCGGCAGGGCCTCGCAGTCGTCGGCAACACCACCGAAGCGCGAGCCTTCACGGAGCAAGTCGGAGAACACAGACTCTGGGTGGCGTCCGAGGCCCACGTCAGTGTCTAACTCCCGCACATAGAACGGCCGCTCAGAACGGGCCCCACTTGTCTCGCCCCTCACCGGTACGCAGTGACCGCACGCGCCGCGCGAACTCCCCCGCTGAACGCTCGCTGCCGGCGACCTGGTGGCCGAGCCAGGACACCATCATCAGTTCACGGAGATCCGCCAAGGTCTCGTAGCCGGGCCAGTTCATTACGTCGAAGCCGTATCGATGAACAAACTCGGCGTACTCAGCCTTCGTGTGCCATCCGTACCGGTCGTAGAACATCGCGGTCTGGATCAGATCCCACTCGCGCGGGGCCAGCGCGAAGCCGTCGAGGTCGATGAGAACCGCGTGACCATCCCGGTGGCGGAGCACGTTGCCGATGCTCGCGTCCCCATGGATCATCCCGAAGGGGAGGACGAAGTCCAGCCGGTCGTAGTCCTTGTGCAGCTTTGCGGCACGGTCCTCCAGGAACGTGCGGTCTTCCCCCGGGACGCCGTCCATCTGCCTCAGAGAGCCCGACAGTTTCGCGAACGGGTCGAAGTACGGCAGCCTCAGGGACTCAGGCTCCTCAAGCCAGTGAAGTCGGCGCAGCAGGTCGGCCAACTCGCCCACCGTGGCGTACTCTTCGCGGTCCTGGACACTCTCCCAGACGGTCACGACCCGGCTGCCGATCACCAGCGGTTGCGTGACGCCCGCCGGCACCCGCATAGCCGGAAGGTCTTCCGCCTCCAGCCACCGCGCCACTCGTACCGCCCGCTCCATGTCTTCCAGAACATCGAGGTCACGGGCAACGCGAACGATGATCGGCGACTTCGATAAGCGGTACACCGCGTTGGAGCCGAGCCGCAGCAACTCGGCACCGTCCGGGTCCAGTTGGGCCTTCGCGCACGCCTCGCGCAGGACAGCCCCGAGGCCCTCCTCCGTGAACTCCGTGCCGCCGTCCTGGTCCCCGCCGCTGCCCGAGATCATGCCTTCGACCATACGGCGCCGCTTCTCCACTCAACAGGCCGCCCACGTAATAGGGGCGTGATGACCTTGCTCAGCGGGCCCCACCGACGCCCCTCCCCCGCAGGTCAGGCCCACAAAAGCGTCACGGTCTCACCTGGGCTCCGGAGCCGTGTGCGCAGGTTCGAATCCTGCCGGGGGCACTCCGGAAAAGGCTCCTGACCTGCAGAAATACAGGTCGGGAGTTTTTGCGTTCACGTCAAAACGCACACGGTCTTTTGGCCGTTTCTCCTTTCGGGCGATGCACTGACTTCCGCGCCCTCCTTCTGGCGCGTTTCCGCAGTTCAAAGGCCATTCGTCAAAGACCGGATGGCGACACACGTAACCTAATACCGACCGTGCCGCACACCTCGGGCACCGGCGCCACTTTCGCTCGAAAACCCCATGCGACCTGCCCGAATGTGCCAAAGAGCACACCAAAGCGCACACGGTCTGGTGGGTCGTTGCCGTTTCCGCCTAACTGCCTGCTGCCCCGCTTGGGCCATCGAACGCACGACGGATGTTCGAGAGCCGCTGGTCCGACTACAGGCCCTGGAGACATCCGGTGACGCGGTTGCTGTTCGTCAGGGCGGACCTCTCGGCTGGCCCGGTGCCGGGCGAACAGGTGCCGGGCCTGCTCGGCGGCCTCCGCCGGTGCGACAGCGTGGGTCTACGGCTCGTCGAGGCGGGTGATGAGCGCGACGTCGGCGCCCTCGGCCAGCAGGTCCCACCAGCCATCGGGCACGGCATCCAGCGGCTGGAGTAGGGTCTCACCCTGCCCGACGCAGGTCAGCCGGGCCGCCGGGCCTCCTTCACCTCGCAATCGTGGACGGACGCCTCACACATGCGGGCGGTCTACCGGTCAGAACCGGGCCGCTTCGTCGGCCAGGTCGGCGTCGAACACCCTGCGGTACAGCGTGCCGTGACAACTGCCATCCTCGTCGACGAGTATCGCGTCGACCGGATGCCGAAGCCCTGCTCGGTGATCGGCCGGGCGAGTACCGCCTACGGCCCTCTGCCGTCCACCGGCGTGCGGTATCCGTCAGTCCACGCATCGCCCTCACCCTCCTCGCTCCGGGCCACAGCTACCGTCAGCGTGGAGAAACAACCTGGTCAACAGCACTCGTGTGGCAGCAATTCTAGTGAGGAGACCTGAAGCCCGATCGACCTGCCTGCCGCGACCTACCATGGTGCGCCCAGCCTCGGCGTCACGAGGAGTGAGCGCTTGCGATCCACGTGCACGGGGCCCCACAGAAGGCGATCAGCAGAGTGCGGGGGCAGATCGTGGCTGGTGAGCCTTCCTCCACAGCCGGGACCTCCGGTTGCGTCCGTCCTGGGCACGCGGATCTTGATGGTCACCGCCCCTCCCCTGTCCCGGCTCGTTACCCTCCCTACGTGACACTCGATGCCCGGCGAACATTTACGCGCCAGGAGACGTGGCGTGCATGGCAGTTGCAGGGCCGCGTCTGCAATCTCTGCAGGCGGGATATCCCGTTCGACCTGATGCAGGGCGACCACATCGTGCCGTGGAGCCAGGGCGGACCGACCAGCAGCGAGAACCTCCAGGCGATCTGCGGCTCCTGCAATCTCCGCAAGGGCAGCACGGCACAGTCGGTCGTGAATGTCCGCTTCTCCGCCGACCTGCTCCGCCCGAGCACGGCACCCTTGCGCCCGTGGCAGGCAGACGCCATGCCGACCGTCCTCTCCCTGCTGGGTCGCGAGCCCGTGCTGGTCGAAGCGTGCCCGGGTGCGGGCAAGACGCGTTTCGGCCTTGAAGTGGCTCATGAGCTGGCGGCGAAGGGGCAGATCTCACGCGTTCTCGTGGTCGTCCCCTCGCTGGCGATCGCGGACGGTTGGGCACGCGCATGTTCGGTGGCAACGCCGGGGGCGCCGACGCTGCCGCTGCGGACGCAACGTGACTGGCGGGCCGTCGACCCCATCGGGGACGAGTGGCTCGGAGCGATCATCACGTACCAGTCGCTGTTGTCATCCACTGAGATGTTCTTGGCCCACGCGACGGATCCGGGCCAGCAGACGCTGGTCATCTTCGACGAGGTCCACCACGCGGGCGCCGACGCGGCCTGGGGCATCTCGGCCCAGGAGGCTTTCGCAGCGGGCACGTGGGGGATTTTGTCGCTCAGCGGCACACCGTTTCGCACAGGCCGCGACCCGATCGCGTTCGTACCCTCCGAGGAGGGCAACGCCCGCCCCCACTACCGCTACTCGTACGACCAGGCCATCATCGACAGTGCCTGCAGGCCAGTTCAGTTCGTCGAGGCCCGCGGCGAGACGACCTTCCGGACCCCTGACCACCGGACCCACTCCGTCACCTTCGACGACACGGAGGTCACGCAGGTCCGGGAACGTGGGCGTCTTCGTGCCGCGATCGAGTGGATTGGTGAGGGCTCGATCGCCGAGCGGATGCTGATCGATGCCAACCAGTATCTTCTCAGCCTGCGACAGCGTGGAGACACTGATGCCGCCGGTCTCGTCGTGTGCATCGACTGTGATCACGCGGCCCGAGCAGCGGGTCATATGGCTTCCCGGGTGCTGGGTTTCCGTCCGGTCGTCGCCTGTTCCAGGCTCCATGACGAGAACGATCCCGACCCGGCGAACGCGATCCGCGTGTTCCGCGCCTCGCATGATCCGTGGATCGTAGCGGTGAACATGGTTTCCGAAGGCGTCGACATCCCCAGGCTGCGCGCGGTGGTCTACCTGACGAACCGTCTGACCCTTCTGTCGTTCAGACAGATCGTCGGGCGTGTGGTGCGCACGGACCCGGCGAATGTCGACGACCACGGGCGTGTCTATCTCCCAGCGGATCCCCAACTGCTCGGCATGGCGCGACGCATCACCGAGAACGTGGACCTGCTTCCGCCTCCCCTCGTCATCGTCACGGACGGAGAACGTGCCCTCAGGGTTGGCAGCGGCAACGGAGGTGACCAGGCGAGGGGTTCGTTCGAGGCACTCAACACGGTCGGCGAACAGGGGGGCGTGTTCGACACGGGCGGGCGCGACGCGCATGCCGACCTGGTGGCCTGCGCGCGATTGTTCATCGAACGCGAGGGTCTGACGGGTACTGACCCCGAATCCCTGGCCCTGGCGGCCGTCGACGCGCCGGAGCTGCGTCAAGCGCTGCTCGCCCTGCAGCAGAGGCCACGATGAGCGCTCGCCAACACGCCGGCTCCTCCGGCCCGATGATCATTCTGATCGGCGGTCCGATGACTGTCGATGACGGATCGTCGCTTGACTCACGACAGCCGGTCGACCAGGACCCCACCTCTCATGTGACGCAGGTGAGTCTCGCGACCTCCCTGTTGTGGTGGCTTACGGCGTCCTCGCTCGTCGGTCGCCTCCTCGATTCGGCGGGCGAATCGGCATTTGCCCTGTTGGTCGGCCGGCGATCGGTGGTCGAGCTGCGCCACGACGGGAGTCTGCGTCGTACCGGGCTTCGCGCCGTGCTGCCCGGTGGCACGACAGAACTGGAACTGACCCGTACCTCGTTCGACGAACCACTGCCGGACAGCTATACCGAGGCACACAGGCTCGAGAGCTGGGATGGCACCGTCATGGGAACCGTAGGGTTCAAGACCGCTGCCCCGAACCGCCGATGGCGTTTCCTCAAAGGAAACGAGTTCTACCTCGACAAGGCCGGAGAGAGAATCGGAGCCGCGGTTCTCATCGACACCAGTGAATCACTCACCCACGACGGCGATCTTCTCCCGGACCGGTATGCGGCCTTCGAGCAGCGACGCCTCATGAAGAGCAACAGCATCCTCGTCATGCCGCACACCCACCGGAGCGAATCACTGGTGCGCGGCTATCTGGCCTGGGTGCGAGGCGGTCGGCCCGCTGCCGAGAAGATCTCCGCTCCGATCACGGCGTGGGATCCGACAGCTCCGCCGGACCCGGTCCACTACACCTGCCCCGTTCCGATCGAGGCGCAGTTCGGTGTCACGGGGCTGGTGCAGGACGGCGAGTGGCGTGATCCATCCGATCTCGAAGCCGCCCGGGTACTGCTTCAAGCGCGCTACGACCTGAAGATCGGCATCTGGGACCTCGTGGGAAATCCCACGCTCAGGAACACACTGTTGTCGTCCGCCCCTCTAGCCGCAGCTCCGGCACAGGCCGCTCCCATTCCCGTCGGCGCGGCCCAACGCGCGCAGAGGAGCGTCGCCGCAAAAGCCGCAGAGAAAGCAGAGGCCGAGCATTCCCTGGATCAGATTGCCGCATCCTTCAGGCGGTTGAAGCCGCTGGGCTGGAAACGTCCCGCCGAAGGACACGGCATCATGCACCTGCCACTTACGGACAACTACCCACAATGGCCGGGGGACGACCCTTGCCCCCTGGTCCAGCTGACGTTCGAGATCAGCAAACGCCAGGCGACGGTGAGTGCGTTCACCATCCTGTACAACCAGGTCGACATCTCACAGTACATCGCAGATCGGCATGAGACTTTTGAGAGGATCGCCGCTCCGGATCTTTTCCCGCTCCCGCTAGGCAAAAGCTCACACCTGGTCCTGTGGCGGGCGCCAGGTGGCTGGGCTGACAACGTAGATTGGGCAGACCGGGCTGCCGCGCTATCGGAACGCACTCTCCACTGGCGTGCAGCGCTCCAGGACCTCTGCAACCAATGCAAACACGCGCATGCGAAGAAATTCCAGAGGCACCCACACCCCTTTCTATAGGTGCGGAACAGGACCAGTCGCCCGACCGGGGAGCTCGAATGGCCAACAGCACGATAGCCATCGTAGAAGCGGCGTTTCAGTACTACAGGTCACAGGACCGCGACGCGGCCTTCCCGCTCTACGCCGGCGATTTCACGTTCACGAGTCCGCAGGACGATCACATCGACAAGACGGTCTTCTTCGAGCGGTGTTTCCCGACCGCCGACCGGTTCAAGGAGCAGCAGTTGCTCCACGTCACTCCCGCAGACGAAGAAGTCGTCTTCGCCTACTACGAGTACGAGCTCACGGCAGGCGGCAGGTACCGCAACGTCGAGGCGTTCACTGTCCGGGACGGGCTCATCCAGGAGGTGCAAGTTTTCTTCGGCGGCGAGGTACGACACGACCGATGAACCCATGCCACCGCGGCCCGGGCCGCGGTGGCCCCGTAGAGGCGTGCCATGGCTACGGCAGAGCCCGGTCTCCAAGACGCCTACACCGAACCGCACTTCGACACTTCCGCCCTCAGGTGATCGACGTCCAGCGCGACCTGCTCTCCGAAGTCCCGGCATGCCGGGCACCACGGAGATCCTGCCCGCACTGCGCCGGATCGTGTCCGCCTTCGCGCCGCGGGACGCCTGGTCGTGCACGTCGTACGCCTCTACGAGGAGGGCAGAGGCAACGCCGATCTGGTGCGGCGGTGTCTGCTGGAGTCGGGGCACGGATCGCCGCTCCGGGCACGGCGGGCAGTGAGCCGGCCGACGGCCTCTGCCATGCAATTCCCCACCCTCTGGTCTGGGTCCTGCGGCCTTGTAGTGATCTTGCTGAGCGGATTTCCCGGTGCTGAGCCTTAGGGCTCGGCGAAGAACGTCAGACGCGTGTGCGAGAGGTTTGTCGGATGCTGGAACCCGCCAGGTCTCCGGGTGCGAAGACAGCCGCGGCAATGCGGAGATGTGGCGGCAGCGCCGACCACAGCTCGTCGAGGAGGTCGCTGTGGGTCTCGGCAGTGGTGCGGATCTCCGTGAACGGGGCACCGGTGGCGACCTCCTGTCCGGACGAGTGGTAGGTCGTCATGAGTACTCCCTCGCTGGGAGGCAGGTCGCTGATGTGCAGGGCGAGCCGGTTGGTGGCGGTGCGGTCCCCGGCGCTGTGCCGGGCGGCGCCGAACCAGGCTTGGCCGCCTTCGTTGTCCGCGATCACGGTCAGGCGGGGGGGGTGAAGATCGGCGGGTCGGGTTCGTAGTCCAGTCCGTCCAGGGCCGGGAGCGGAGCTTGTCCGGAGGCGAGTCGGTCGGCCACAGTGGAGACCTGCTCTCCGTTGCCGAAGACCAGCCAGTTCGGACTCTGACGCGCGGCGACGTAGTGGCGGAGGTGGTCGTGTTCGCGCGCGTCGGAGGGAGTGACGATCAGTTCGCCCCTGGAGGTGCGGTGCAGGGTGCGGGCCTGGGAGGCGGGGCTGCGCCCGGTGAGGAAGTAGGCGCCGAGCGTGGTGCCGTCGCCGGTTGTGCACCACAGCACGCCGCGGCCGGGGTAGTGGTTGTCAGCCAAGACGTTTTTCAGCAAGTCCACTGTGGTTGTGCCCCTTTACATGATGGCTTCGCGTCGCGAAGTCGGCGGTGATATCCAAGCGGATCAGGGCGCATCCAACCCGCCCGTCGCATGGTGTCCCGGTCCCCGCGTCTCGCGTGAGGACCGTCGCGGAGCCGGATCCCGAGCCTGCTCTAATCGGGTCTGGTCACCGCCGCCGACATCGCGCCCCCGGCCGGTGTCGAGGTGCACAACCCCGTCCTCGCCACGCCCAACGGCAAGGGCAAGCTGGAGATGGAACTGACCGTCGAGCGCGGTCGCGGCTACGTCTCCGCCGTGCAGAACAAGCAGGTCGGCCAGGAGATCGGCCGGATCCCGGTCGAATCCATCTACAGCCCTGTGCTGAAGGTCGCCTACAAGGTCGAGGCGACGCGTGTCGAGCAGCGCACCGACTTCGACAAGCTGATCGTCGACGTCGAGACCAAGCAGGCGATGCGGCCTCCGCGGGCAAGACCCTGGTGGAGCTGTTCGGTCTCGCCCGCGAGCTGAACATCGACGCCGAGGGCATCGAGATGGGCCCGTCCCCCACGGACGCCGCCCTTGCCGCCGATCTCGCCCTGCCGATCGAGGAGCTGGAGCTCACCGTTCGGTCGTACAACTGCCTCAAGCGCGAGGGCATCCACTCCGTGGGCGAGCTGCTGGCCCGCTCGGAGGCCGACCTGATGGACATCCGCAACTTCGGTGCGAAGTCCATCGACGAGGTCAAGGCGAAGCTGGCCGGCATGGGCCTGGCCCTGAAGGACAGCCCGCCCGGATTCGACCCGACCGCCGCGGTCGACACCTTCACCACCAACGACGCGGACACGCGGTTCGTAGAGACCGAGCAATACTGAACGGTGCGCCACGCCGGTCAATCAGCCATGACTGCCTTCCGAGGATGGTGACGCGTCGGGACCGTCGCTGAGACTCGGCGGTAGGAACTGGGCGTGCTTTGAACGCAGGTATTCCACTCCGTCATCATGATTAGCCCGGTAATCGAGACTGCGTTCCACAAACTTCAGCCGGTGCCGGGCATCATTGATCACCTCGGACCAGGTACGCACCTGTACGCGATGGCGGTCGGTACGCTGGATGTAGCCGAACGGCAGTCCCGTCTGGTTCCGGCGGGACTCGGCGAACTCGTCCAAGGTATTGCCGATGATCCAGAAATCCCACGAGACGTTCGGCTTGTTGAACCGTTCGTCGCGCATGACGGCGAGCGCATACTTTTCGATCTGCGTGAGTTCGTCCGCGCCGATTACCTCACTCGGCCGCTTCAGCTCGACGACGATGTTCTCAACCCGGTCTTGCGCGATCTCGCACGTGCGGGTGAGTACAAGATCGGGAATGGGATTGGTGCCATCATGACGCAGCACGGGCTGCGCGTGGCCGGTGAGTTCGACGTCGTCGCCGAGGAAGTGAAGATACTTCGCGAGTACCTTGGTCAGGGACTCGTCGTCACCGGTCAGGGCGTATTCCTCGCCGAATACCCATGTCTCGTTGGCCAGGATCCGGTGAAGCTGCCGCCGCTCCAGCGTCTGGCGCCGCGGCTCTCTGTCGAACAGTATCGTGTCGAGTCCGGACAGGAAGCTGAGCCGGTCCCCGATCCTCTTCGATGTGGCGATGATCGACGAGAGGGTCGTTCTGTTGAGCAACTCGCTGAGTTCGGCCAGGCGTTCCGCTGACAGTTCGAGAACGCTCCTCAAGACATTGTGGAGGTTCCCCGGGTTGGACGCCAGGGCTTCACGGAGGAGCCTCAGGGTGAACTTCCGCGAGCGGAAGTCTCCATCATTGATCACTTTCGACGCACTGAACGCGACGAGGTCGAAAACCTGCCGCTCCGCGTCCTCGGCAGCAGAGGACGACCCTTCACTGTACGGGTAACTGCCCTCCGAAGCCCATTCCTTGATGATCGACCTGCTCTTGTCCGCACTACGGCGCTTGAAGTGCTCACGCAGCTTCTCTTTTGCCACCGCAACAACGGAACTCATGGGCTCCAGACCGGATTCAGCGAGCAGCACATCATGCCCTCGGAACCCATCCCACTTGAGATATGCGGTGAAATCAAATCCGGGTGCCTGAATTCCGGGCTTGATATCGTGGAGTGCCATGCCGGCCTCATCGCACAGATACAAGGCCCGGTCGACCTGGCGACGCCACTCGATGACAACGAGCTGCGGCCGGTCATCCAGTCCTTCGACCTCCAGATCGTATTCCTCGCGTTCGACCTGCAACGCAGCCGGATTGAGTTTCTGGCCGCGCCACGAGATCTCCACCTGCCGGTAGGATTCGAGATAGATCGCGAATTCGGCCGAGAGGGTGTCGATCAGCGAGTCCTGCTCAAGCTGCTTACCCGCCACTTCATTGACCGAGACAACCGAGACCGTGGTGCCGACGTCTCCCTCGGCCGGAGCGGTGGTGATCTCGAAGCGGCGCAGGCTGTGCCGCTCGGCGCGGATTCTCGTCTCGGTTGCGGGGTCGTCCTCGTGCACCGTGCACCATTCGACGACATCACCGATGCCGAATGCCGCGAACCGCCCCTTGCCTTGTTCTCCGTGGAGGCGCCGGCCCTGCTGCCGTGTGGTCCGGGTGGTCCTCTTCCACGAGCCCCCCAGCGCGCCGAAGCCCTGCTGTACATCGTCAGGCGACATGCCGTGACCGCGGTCCACGACGAAGACGCGTTCCACAGCACCCAGCTGGCTGAATTCAAGCCCGCCATCGACGACGTCAGCGTCCGCATCGAGGGCGTTCCAGATGAGCTCCGTCAGGCCGGCGCGCGGACTACGGACAAGGCGGGCCAGGTGATCTCCGTCCACCTGCACGGTCAGGGAATGCATGCGTGCATGAAAGCACGAGGTGGACCACTTGTGTCCGACTTCGTCCAGACGCCCGCCGTCTTCCACGCGATCACAACTTCAACGGGCCGACCGCCAGTCAGTGTTCTTGAAGAGCAGCAGTCGAGGTGCTCCGCCGAAGAGCCTTCTGCCCCCGGCCGGAACGCCTCGCCTCTCACAGGTCGCAGCGCCATAGCCTCCGCCGCATGAACGACGGCAGGCACGAGGCACGAGGCTCTCGGGGCCGCACCCCACACTCAGGGAGGATGATGGGCGGGATGAGGAGCATGAGTGAGCCCTCGGCCAAGTACTCGATCACCATGCCGCGCGACATCGCCGAAGCCGCCAGGGCCCGCAGCGGCCCCTCCGGACTGTCCGCCTACGTCGCCGCGGCCGTGGCCCGGCAGATCGAGCGGGACAACCTCAATGAACTCGTTGCCGTCGCCGAAGCCGAGCACGGTCCCGTCACCGACGAGGAGATCCAGGCGCTGCACGACCAGCTCCACCAGGCCCGACAGCAGCAGACGCAGGGCGGGGCCGACGCCGTGTGACCCACCACCCGTACGCGGTAGTTGAGGGTGTCCGCGATGTAGATCCGGCCGAGGGTTCCGAGGTCTGCCACAACGTCCTTGGGGTCGTGGAACTGGGCTGAGGTCGCGTCGTCTCCGTCGCCGCTGAAGCCCTCGGTGCCGTTGCCCGCCACCGTGGTGATGACGCCGGTCGAGGCGGTGACCTTGCGGATCTCGTGGATGCGGGGGCCCTTCAACCGTCGCCGACAGCCGTGGACCATCAACGCTGAAAACGCTCCCCGCCTCAACGAGGCGTTTGGATCCTGTGGATGACGGCAGCGTCGCGGTCAGTGAGCCAAAATCCGCTTCCTGCTGCTGGGATGATGGTGTTCAGTGATTTCGCACCGGGCACGGACCATAGTGTGATCTTTCCCCCTATCGTGATGCGACCGACCCTGGTGGGTGTGGTGAACCAGAGGGCCCCGCCTGGGCCGGTAGTGATGTCGGTCGGCCTTTTGTCGTGTCCTACGCGGTAGATCGTGATCCGGCCGGAGGAGGTGATGCGTCCGATCCCGGTGCGAGTGGTGAACCAAACGGCGTCATCGGGTCCCGATGTGATGCTTTGTGGCACGGTTCCCTGCGGCAGTGACCACTTGGAGTACCGGCTGTCCGTCCCGACCCGACCGATGCTGTCCTTGCCATAGCCTGGGCTGAGTTCGGAAAACCACACAGAGGATCCGTCCGGGCCTTCCGTGATGCCGCGTGCTGGGAACTCGATGTCTTTGGGCAGAACGGCGGTGGTCACTGGGCCTCCCTCGTCGGTGACGCGGGAGATGCTTGCATTCCCCAGACCGCCGTTCGTGTACCACACGGCACCGTCGGGTCCGAGAGTGATCGCGTTGGGCAGCCCAGGGGCCGTTCCTTCCCAGCCGGTCATGGAACCGGTGTCGTCGACTTTTCCGATCACCTCGAAGCCGACGAACCACATCTTCCCGTCCGGGCCGCTCAGGATTCCGGAGGGGTCGTTCGAACTGCCCGGAATGCGGAACTGGGTCACAGTACCGACAGTGGTGACTCGCGCGACCGCCCCGAGGGGAGCCTCGGTGACCCAGAGCTCTCCGTCGCCGGAGAGGGCCAAGTCGCTCGGGCCTGCGTTGGCAGGCAGGCGCACACTCTTGGTCACCTGGACCGTGCGCGCTCCCGTCGTGGAGGGGATGGCCTTCGCTCCCCCTGTGGCGGGGCGTGGACTGTCGGTGCATCCGGCAGCCAGCACGGCGGTGGCGGCCAGTACGAGGATCGCTCGTGTGTTCATTACCCCTCGCGGGTCGGGTCAGGCCGGGCACCGCAGGTCGTCCGGCGCGGAACTGTCCATGTACTGCGTCCACTCGTCGGCTGTGATGTCGCGTCCGGCCGAAGAGCAAGCGATATCCATCCAGGCGGCGGGTTCCAATCGCCAGGTGACGATCTCGCCGGCGGCGGAGGCCAGGTCATTGGCGCTCACTTCCGTGGCGGTGACCAGTTGACTGCCGTCCGGGGAGAACTGCAGCCCGACCGATTCGGCCTTGTAGCCGGTGGGGATCGGCAGGGTGCCGAGCGTGTATCCGGACGGGTAGTGCGCAAGTTTGCCGGTGCCATCGGTCTCCGTCTCAACGATCGCGTCCCGGCCGTTGACAACAGGGCCGTAGGCAGGGTCGGTTACTCCCTGGAGTGTGGTGATCCGGCGGGTGCCATCGGCGCTGCGAACGTCCAGTGTGTCGTCTGCGCGCCGGATGAGCAGACGGTTCTTCATATATGCAACCGCTGTGGTCTTGCCGACTCCGGGGACGGCCCGGAGGCGACCGGAGGCAAGGTCCGTGACGTAGACGGCGTTGTTGCTTGCGTCGTGGACGGCTACGTGGGCAAACGCGGCGTCGATCGAGACGTCGCTCTGGCCCAGCAGAACCGGCCCGCCGTCCGTCTGTGCCAGGTCCGTGGGACCGTTGATCTTCCGCAGAATCCTGCCGGTCTGGACGTCCCTGACCTCAACCGTTCCGGAACTATTGACCTGTACTGCCCTGCGGTTGTCGGGAGCCAGACGGATCATTGCGACTGGGTCGGTGAAGCGCAACGGGTCGTAGGGCACCGGGGGCCACGAGCCGACGACGGGCAACCCGGGTGCCAGTGACCGGATTTGGGCGCTGTCGTCTGCCGCACTGACGAGGACGATCTTCTTTCCGTCGGCTGTCCAGAGTGGAGGGGCGTAGGTGTATGCATTCATGGTGTCCGACTGCTCGACGAGACGGTGCCTGACGTCTGCCCCAAGTTTCTGCACGTCGAGCGAGACACCGTTGCCGTCGACCACGGCGACGTATTGGCCGTCGGGCCGGATCGACAGGCTGGGTCCGGGGCAGGCATCGCATGAGACGGGGATGACTGCGCTTGAAGCCGCGCCGATACGTGAGACCTGGCTCAGGTCCCAGATGGTCAGCAGGTCACCGGACGCCGACACCAGCCGATCACTGCCAGTGCCGAGAAATGCGAGTGTGCCGGCGTTGACCGGCCCGGCGCCCGCCAGTTCCGTGGGGGCTGGAGCCGTTCGTCCCTCCGGGACACTTCCTGCCACGTAGACGGTGGTGTTGACTGCCTGAGCGACCCGGGAGCCGTCGGCGCTGAGTGCCAGCGCAACGGGGTTGTGCCCCTTCGTCCGGGCAGTGAGTGTCGCGCCGTCCAAGCCGGGAGAACCACTGGTTCTCCACAGAGGCAGCTCGGTGTCGGCATTGGTGTACGTGAAGTAGCGGCCGTCGGCGGAGAGGGCAGAACCGTAGTCGTGTACGCCGAAGCCAACGGTGGAGCCGTCTCCCTGTACGAGATTCGGCAGCGAGCGTCGTTCCCAGGTGCCGTACGATCCGTCGAAAACGACGAGTTGGCCGTCATCGGGAATCGCAATACTGCTGGGCGCGATGGACAGGCGCTTGAGGAGGACGGATCTGGTCTTTCCGGTTGTCCTGTCATGGAGCAGCAGGACCGGTGGGGCCATGTAGTCCTTGATATTGGTGGACACGGCCACGAATCGCCCGGACGGGGACACCGCGACGGCCGTAGGCTCCTGGCCGGCCGGAATGCGTATCGCGACAGGGTCTGTCCCGTGTGTGCGGAACACCGCTGATGACTTGTCGATGGCGGCAACAGTCGTGCCGTCGGCGCTGGACGCGATCATTTTGACTGCGTGTTTCAGAGTCAGAGCGGTCTGTCGGCGCCCCTCAACCAGGTCGGCCGAGAGCTTCCAGGCGACCACAGAGCCTTCTTCCGTACCTGCAAAGGCGGTCCGACCGTCTCCGGAGGCCGCGGCAGCGGAGACCGTGCCGCTCGCCTGAAGGCTCCGCGTCAGGTGAGGGCTTGCCGTCACCGCTTTGAAGAGAGCTGCCCTGGTCTGCGGAGTTGGATCCTCTCGGTACGCCCTGGCGGCGAACAACTGTGCCAGCCCTGTGTGACTGTTGAGCAGGTTGCCTGAGACGGAGGCGAGTTTGGTGGCAGTGCTGCGCTGGCTTGCCTCGGCGTTGTCGCTGTGAGAGATGTAGAGGGGCACGAGCACGCCGGCAACTAACAGAGCGGCGGCTGCCAGACGTCCGTAGCGCCACTGTCGGGCGTAGTGGTCGGCTTCCTTGAGTGTCGCGGCGAACTTGACCTGGGCGAAATCCGGGAGGTCTTTGAGGCCCTGGTTGTCGGCTTCGGGAACGATGAGGCGCACGTCCTTCTTGCGCGCTGCTCGGAGTTTGGCGTCCAGGCCCTCGACATGCTTCAGACGCTCGGAGCCATCGAGAGCTCCCGTCACGGCGGCCTTGCGCCGCAGCCCGAAAACCGCTGAGACGAACGAGGCATGGTTGGGACGGCGGGAGATGGGACGGCGGAACAGCTCACGCAGACCTAGGGCGAAGGCCGCGCCAAGGGATCCACCGTCGATGCGCAGCGGAACAGGAAGGTTTTCGGAAGGCGCGATGCTCCAGATCACGCATCTCCCTTGGCCAGGCCAGGGGGACAGTGCCCACGCATGGCCAAGGGCTTCCTGGAACGTCCTGGTGGCACTGTATGAGCCCGCCATGGTGCGCGGATCGGGGTACAGACCTTGCGGCCCATCGGGCAGTTCCCGCAGTTCCAGGTCTGCGACCGCTCCGTCCCGCCGTTCACCTGAGCCCGACTCTGGGCGATCGAAGACCACCGTGAGTCGTACAGCGGGACGTCTACGGGTCTCCGCACCTGCGAGCAGTAGCACGGTCAGGCCGGCCATAGCCCATGACTGGGGGCTCGGTGCGGTGGGGCCGAGACGGTTCTTGGGCGTGACGGCGTAGGAGAGCGGGCCCAGCGCCGCGAGTGCTGCGTCAACCCCCTGCCGCAGGGCCGTTGGGGATCCCTGCAGCCCCTTTGCCGCGGGCGTGAAAGGGCCGGGAGGATGTTCCTCGGGGAGCAGCACGAGGCTGCGGTCCCAGGTCTGAGCCGCGTACTCCAGGGAATCTCCTGGCCCGGGCGAGGCTCCGGCGGGGTCGGCGAGATCCCGGGCCAGGAGGTAAACGAGATCGGCGGGAGCGACGCCCCCTTGCCCTGCGAACATCCCCCAGCTGATGGGAGCCTCATCGTTGACCCACGCACGCCATGCTCCCGCTTGTGCCCCAGACAGCCAGGCAGGATCCTCGCGCAGCGCCTCGCTGCAGCACTTCCACCACAGCTGTTCGCGGCCCATCAAGCTCTCGAAGAGGGCTTGAGGAGCTGTCTCTCCCTCACTGCAGTCGTCGAACAGCCTCTCCACCCGGGCCCGCTCGGGAAGTGTGGGCGAGCCGGGACGTGCCCGCAGTCCCGAGCCTGGCAGCGGCTCATCAGGCGTCCGCAGGACAGACCTTCTCATCCGTACTCCTCGATCACGCGTCTGAGGTCATCCACCAGAAGGCCACCCACCTCACGCCATGCGGCACGGGTCGCCGTGTTGGCGGCGGAGGCGACTGAGACGGACAAGGCGGACGGGTCCCACGTGGACATGCCATCCACCGGCACAGGAGGAGCCGCCTCCCATGGAATGCCAGGGCCGTCGAAACCGGGCAGGCCAACGAGGGCCGAGGAGGGACCGATGGCCCGGCGCACCATGGGTACCAGCAGTTCCCGCTCTTCTCCTTTCCGGCCGTAGCGCAACGTGATGACCGCGGGGAGCGCGTCGAAGTCCCTCAGGATCACCTCGACTTCGAACCTCTCGGTGTCGGTGGCGGCACGCCGCAGCACGAACCTGATCCGGCCATCGGGCGACCATGTGTCCAAAGCGACCCGATCGTCAGTGGCGGCAAGCAGCCCTTCCACTTCCCGTAGGACGGGGAGCGAGAACCACCCGGCGGGCAGGAGGGGCTCACGGCGCCGTGTTCTTCCGCGGCCGGGGAGCACGGCCGGGCCTTCCTGGCCAGTCCCGCTGCGAACCGCGAAGCCGCCTTTGACGGATGCCCCGACGGCATCGGCGACGGGACTGCGAGGAGTGAGCGGGTCGCTGCCGGTGAAGTCCAGAAAAGGGCTCCTCTCGTCCGCCGCTGAAAGAAACCGGTCGATGATCACCAGGGCCGATTCCAGCCGGGGGTCACGCACACCGGCTGCGGCGTCGCCACGGCACAACCGGCGCAAGGCGGTGCGCAGCAAGGCGAGCCCCTGCAGGAATACCGGCAGCCCGCCGTCCATATCGGCGGCGGCGACGAGCCGGTCGCGGATCTCATCGGGGCCCAGGCCATCCGCGTCGTCCCACGCATGCCACGCCGTCAGTAGGGATACGTCCACGGATGAGGGGAACCGAGCGGCCAAGGTCCGCACCCACTGCGCTGCGCGGTCCCGGTTGGGATGACTCATAAGGTGGTAGGCGACCGCGCAACCAGCCACGGCATCCCCCTGACCAGCAGCGAGCCTGGCGGCCACGGCGCCCGCAACGTGGTCGGTGACGGCTAGCGCGGCGTCGAGACGGCCCTGAGCCTGGTAATCCATCAAAGCGCAGGCGTCGGGGTCCGTGGGACGCACAGTCACTTCTGCCCCGGAGCCCGGGGCAGAAGCGGGACGTACGCGCCCGATGGTGTGCCCAGGCAAAGTGACAAACCGTGGAAGCCCCACTCCTTCCGCCACACACAGGTGCACCGGACCGGCGTCGTCCGAGGGGTGACTGACCACGCATTCACCCTTTACCTGGACCGGTCCCAGCAGTGTTCCGACCGTGTCGTAGACGGTCAGTGTGGTGTCAGGGTCGCCCTGAGGTTGACGCAGCGTCTGAGTCGGCTGCTGCCTGTCGCGTCTCACCCGTTGCCGTCGTCCGAGCCACCCTCTCTTGAGTACAGAGCGTGCTCGCCGGTCCACCTCGAACGTCGACACGTCGTCCGTCCCTGTTCCCGGGGAGCCGAGGGCGAAGGCAACCTTGATGGGCTGTGCTTGCTCATCCGGAATGATCACAACGGTGTTCGCTCGGCTCAGGCCCGGGGGGGCCAGACGCACGATGTACGTTCCACTGGGCAGATCGGTCACGTACAACTGTCCGGACACCGTCACCATGCCGTGGGGCTCTCCGGTGTCAACGTTGAGGATTTCTGTGGCCACCGGCGTACCGGGGGGGAGACCATCGACTGCAATGTGCAGGACGCTCACGGGGCTCGCTCCACGTCGACGACGCACTCCAGGTCCGGTGGGTGGAAGGCATGTAACAGCGGTGAGGATGGCAGCGGCGTATAGCTCCGGTCGGGGAAGTCGACTCCGACGGCGTAAACGCCGGCAGGCGCGGTGGCCCGCCACACCATGTCCTCAAGCTTGAGGACAGGCCGGTGGCCGGTGTTTCCTTCGGCGAGGGAGATGTCGGCGAAGGTGGCTGCTCCCTCCGGGGCGCACCGCACGCCAAGCGGGACGTGTGGCGCGCCGTCGAAGAGGTGAAGCGTGCAGTCTCCGAGGACGCTCATCGTCGGTGGTTGCAGTACGGGCGCGACGCCCGTCAACTCGTGGATGGTCCGGTACAGGCCGAGACTGGTCACGCGCCACTGTCCCTCCAGCCTGGAAGCCGCCCGGCCCGCGAGGGCGTCCAGCAGTGCCTGGGTGAAGTCACTGACCGCGTGGGGTGTGCCGCCTGCTGTCCTGCCGTGGACCGAGGCTGATACCACCGTGAGGTCACGACGGGTTTCCGGTCCTTCCACGACATCCGGCAGTGGCAGGGTGTGTGCCTCGCGCAGCTGATCGAGCCTGTCCTTGCGCTCGCGGCAACAGTCCACGAAATAATACTGGTAGGCGGCCTTACAGGTTCGCATCCCCGCTACCAGGTCGATTCGATCGAGTGCGGCATCGAGGATGCGGCTCCTGTTACGAGCGAAGTCCTCCAGCAGCAGAAGGGGGTTTCCGTTGTCGATGCCGTGGCCGCTGAAATAGAAGAGCGCAACGTTCTCCGGATCGGAATCGCACCGGCTCCGCCACCGGTCGACCGCCCGGACCACCGCGTCAGCCGAGGGGACCTCGACATGCATCGACTCGCCGCCGGGGTCGGAGGTTTCGCCGGGGGAAAGCAGCAGATCAACACTGCCGGGTTCGGCCACCGGATGGCGAAGCTCGTCCCTGACCCAGCGGGCAAACGCCGCCGCAGACACGGGCGGGGACGTGAGTTGGTCGTACACGAGCGTGTCGTAGCTAGCGGGCTCGTCTCCACCGTCGAGATGGCGGTATCGGCCCACCCCGATAATCAGAGCATGCACCCGCGGACCGGGGCCGCTGGAGTCCACGAGATAGGTCACCTCTGCGTGTCCCCACCGCCGAAGACTTCGGGTCCGTACCGCAACGGCCCGAGCCGTGCCCCGAGACGGGCGTAGAAAGACGGTAGGAGAAAGTACGCGCTGTGTGCGCGCACCCGACCGGAACGGAAGCTGTAGTCCTCGACTCCCTCGAACACTGGCTCCGCTCTGAAAGACAGCAGATCATTCAGGTCGTACACGTTCACCCATCGTCGCACCGAGCGCGGTCTAGGCAGCCGCAGCCCCGCTGTCCCGGGGACATCGCGAGGATGCGGTGCGAAGAGGCTCAGTTCTTCGAAGAAAGCGACCTGGGAACCCGCTGTCACCAGCAGGTCGACCGTTACTCCGGCGTCTTCCAGCACACCGGTTAGTAGGTCGTAAACGATGTTGCCGCCCATACTGTGGGCCACCAGAACGAAGGGATCTCGTGGCCCTCTGCCAGCGTTTGCCTCCTTGAGGACGTCCGCGAGTTTGTCGCCGATACCTCGGTTGTTCTCCGCCACGGGGGCATTGCGTTGCCGGTAGTACGTCAACACGTCACCGAGGAACTCAGTGAGCGGCGGGAGAAGTCCGGTGCGCAGACGATCGGTGACCGAAGCACCGCTCACCGATACGACCCGCTCACGGATCTGTCTGACGCCTGCCATCAGGGCCGACCGGACACCACTGTCGCCGAACTTCTCGCGTGTCGTCGGCGCGCGTCTGTTGCCATCGTTGAGAATTTGCCCCACTCGCACGACGAACTCCTCGTCGTCAGCGAGCTCATCGAGCCAGCCCGGATGAGGGTCCGCTGCGGCCGCATTCAGTACTACCGCGGAAGCGACCGAGAGTTCCTCGGCACGCTCCGGCGCTGCCAACAGCGCGGCTGCCCACAGGAGATCAAGGGCATCGTTGAGAGATGCTCGTGCTGTGGTAACGAGCATCTCGTCAGGCCGCGCTTCATCTGGCACGAGATGAGAGGTGACCTCCTGCAGCGGTTCACCGTCGCCGCTCGAACCGAAGCGCTCCGCGCCCAGTGCGCGGTTCGGAAGGCTGGCTCCACCCCACGCGAGCGAGGCCCCATCGCCTCCCCAGTACGGCTGAAGGATTTCGGCCGGCCTTCCGCCCTCGCGTGACCAGTCTGCTGTCACGTGTTGGGCGAACAACGCCCGCCGGACCTTGTCCTGCTCCACGTGCGCGCCGTCGATACGGTTCGCCACTCCATGTACAAACACCAGCGGCATTGATGTCGATCCCCCTGCCCCGGCCGGGCACGGGAGTGCCCGAAGGGGTGTCACGGTACAAGGTCGCGGTAGAAGAGGGAGGACATTTCACGTCTTTCAATCCTCACGCGCACCATGTGGTCCTGCCGAACACCTCCCTCAACGGCACGGAAGCCACGTGCGTTGCGGGCGTCGATTTTGTCACCCGATCGAGGGCCACACTGAACGAGTTCGGCGTGGCCCTCGCCTCTGGCGTCATTGAGCGTTGCTTCTTCAGGGTGAGGCCGGCCTTGGTGATGACGCTTATGTGGTTGGGACTGATGCTGGACCTGCGGAAGATCTGCCAGGACTTCAGCCGTGCTATGCCTCGTTCGACAGGTGCCCGGGCCGCGGACAGGGCCCGGTTCTCGGTCCGCTCGGTGAGGGTGAGTTCAACGCCTGGTGGGCGGCGCTGGGCGGTGGTAACGCAGTCGCCCGCACCGATGTAGGCCATGTCGGCGAGGATGGGGACACCCTGGCGCGCGCAGATCCGGAGGATCTTGTGGGTGCGGGCGGCCGTCAGATCGTGGGTCCGGCCCGGCAACGCCGGCGACAGCCACAGAATCTCACCGGCCGGGTCCGTGACAACCTGCACGTTCACCCCGTGCCGCTTGTGTTTCGAGGAGACGCCACGTCCGGTTCGGGTGGCTGGTCGTAGGTTCTCAAGAGCCCTTCGATGCGCTGGTTGTTGATGGACTGCCGGTCGTACAGACACTTCGCGTACCGGCTCAGCAGGACCTCGACGCTGTTGCCGGCCCGCTGGGCGACCTCGGCCGGGTCCGCGCCCGCGCACAGCCACGTGGACAGCGCCGAGTGCAGCAGATCGTACGGCCGCTTCGCGAGCGGAGTCCCGGTGAGAGCGGGCGGCAGGGCAAGGTCACGGCTCTCGTGCCAGACCCGGTGGTAGGTGCCGTAGCTGATAACCCGCCCCTGTTCGGTGAAGAACAACCGCCCGTCGTCGGCCGTGCCGAACGTGGCAACATGCTCGCGCCACATGGCCACCAGACGCGGAGGCAGCGGCACCACCCGCGTTTCCCCCGGAGGACGGTTCTTCAGCCCGCGCTCGTCGTGAAACTCGCCACTGTCGGTCCACCGTTTGCCCGCCTGCGGCCGAGTGCGGTGCAGGATCAACCGCCCCTAACCAGTGCTGGGCAGCCGACAGTCCGGCAACGCGACCGCGACCGCCTCCTCCGGACGCAGACCCGCGTAATACATACCCGCGAAAAATCCGACCAGCCGACGGCCCCTCGCCCTTCGATAGCCGCCGACGTAGGAGACGGCGTCCAGCAGATTCCGTGCCTGGTACGGGTTGGCCACCACCCGCGGGTCCACCGCGACCGTCGGCTTGGGCACCCGCCAGCGGACCCTCTTGAGCGGGTGGCTGCCCAACTCGCCCCGCTCCACGGCGTAATGGAGCGCGTGCACCAGCACCTTGCGCTTGCGACGCATCGTCTCCACCGCCGCCTCACCGCGTCGCTGACCTCGTCCCGGGTCTTCGCCGCCCGCCCGGACCAGTGCGCCCGCGCGTACTCGGCCGCAAACTCATACCAGCTCAACTGCGACGGCCCCCGGGACCCCTGACCAGAGCTGCTCACCTCGGCCAGGCCCACGCGGATAGCCCGCACCAGCTCCGCACCGAACTCACCCGCCAAGCCCGCGACCGCGCTGCCGCCGTCCGGCCGTCCACCATGCGGCTGCATCGGGGATCGGTCGACCGGCTGCTGAGGGCCGAGTGCAGCACCATCGTGATGCCCGTTCAGGTCCATGCCCACCTCCTTCTGATCGGCGGGGGCATGACTGCCCGGCTTATCCACTCCAACATCCCCCGGCAAGAGGGCACTCGGGCGGCGCCTGGTTGACGAGTGCGGATTGTCGGACCTTCGGCACGGCTTCCGCCGTCGCTGGTCACGCCCAGTCCCAGTGTGGCCGGTTGTGCACCATGGCTCACCATGCGCACTTGTATGCGCCCCAATGATCCGAACTACCGTTCCCGGCCGGCCAGGGCACTCGGACACCGTGGGGGAACGCATGGCAAGAACCGCGCGACAGATCTTGAGCGCACTCGCCGACGAGCGGAGCGTTCACGTCCGATCGACGGCAGAACTCGCTGCCCAGGTTGAGTCCTCCACGGCGGCCATCGACAAGAAGCGCCGGGAAAAGGGTCAGGAAGCACTGCGCAGGAAACCCGAACTGCGCACCGTCAACCGGGCCGAGTGCGCCCGGTCCGTCGATCTGACGCCGTGGCAGGTGCTGCACGCCCTGTCGCGCGGCTACATGCTGGCCAGCCAGGGAATAGGACGCGGGCTCGCGGAGCACTGGCTGAGTCTGAAGTTCTGCGAGGCGCTGGACGGCAGTCGCGCCGGCTCCATGGATCTCACCGAGAAAGGCAGCAGCTCCGAGCGCTGGTACAAGGGCATGCAGGCCCGGGAACTGGCCGTCGGCTTCGGACTCGCCGTGGCGGAACACATCGTGCAGCAGCGCTACCCGGACCACATCGTGTCGGTCGTGGACACGAGCACGGTACTGCGAGCCGGATGGCCCCTGAGCGTCTCTCAACGCAACAAGGGCTCACGGCCCCGGCCCGACTACCTCATCGAGGCATGGAAGCCCGGCGAACCGTCGAAAGTCACATTCGTGTCCTGCCGCGGAAACCACCAGAAGCCGAGCAAGCGGACCAGCCGGACCGGCAGCACCACGATCCAGCAGCTGGTCAAGGGCTCCGAGCTGACCGAGGGCATGCAGATCGGCCCGTGGAACACCACACCGTGCCTGATGCTGTCCACCGAACTCACCGGCCAGGGCGGAGTCGTGGTCAACATCCTGCAATCACCCGGCGAGGCACTTCTCCCTCTCCGTGTACCGGGCGCCAAGGGAAACGCCGACGAGGAAATCCGAGACAAGTCCGGAATCCCCTACCCCAACGCCATACGCATACCAGCCAGTGGAGGCAAAAGGGCTCGGACCGTCGACGGCTTCCAAGTGCCCGAGAACGACCTCAGCTGGTTCGGTCAACTCCTGGCCCGCACCGCGACAGCCGGCCTGACCGCATTCGCGGGCGGAGGACCGACCACAGCCCGGTACCTCACCGCACGCCAAGGACAAAAGCACTACGCCGCACCCACGTTCGCCGCCACATCCAGCTACCACGACGCAGACATCGAAGTCGGCGACACGAAATTCGTCGGCACCGACCACGTATTCCGCATGGAGACCGTACGCATCGAGGCATTCTCCGGCATGGTCCCGGAACTGTACGAACTCATCAGAAACGGCCGCGTGGAAGAGTACCGGCAAACGGCCTACGAACTCCGCTCGAAAATGAACACCACCGATGCAGCCGAGAAATGGAACGGCCCGATCTCGTTCCACGGCGACGGCAGCGTCATGGCCCTGAGTATCCTGCCCATCCGCAGAAGGCGTGCACTCTAAATCAACTCCCGACAACGCACGGTCCAGCACAGGAGTTCAGAAGCCCGTCCTCGGTCACGTTCCCCGCTTCGAGCAGCGCAACATAGCCGACGATCGCCGGTTACCGAAACCGGCGATCACGCAGATCATTGATAGTCCACCGCCACCACCTGCCCGCACGTCGAAAGGCCCTGTCCCGAACCAGCCCACAACTTCACACGACAGCGTCTGCATTCACGGCCAGATACGGCCGAACCTTCCAGCGAACCATTCGGGGCACCGTCGGCTCCCCGCGGCCCGCACCTCCGGGGCTACGACGGAAAAGGGGTCGCGGACCTCGCTGCGCAACCCAGCCTCGGAGAGTGCACTGTCCGACCCAAGCCGGCTTTCACCCGCCGGTCTGCAGCCATCGGCAATCCGCCCGGCGTCCGACTCGCATGTTCGCTGTCGGGGCTCGTTCGAGTCCTGCCCGCCAGCCGACGCCACTCACCGTGCCGGACAGGGCAGGGCAGGGCAGGGCAGGGCCGCAGCGCCTGCCCGCAGACACGGCGTCGCCGAGCCAGCGCGCCGAACCCGCCGGAAACAGGAAACTCACCATGGCCACCCGCTCCGGCACATCCCGACAGGTAGCCGTAGGACGCGCAGCCGACCACCGTTTGCCTGGGCACCGCACAGGAGCACCCCTACCGAGCGGGGCGCGCAACCGGCGCACTTCGTTCGTCCCGCGCACTCCGGACCGCCGCCCCGTTCGATTGAAGGGCGCACCATATACCCCCTACGCTTGCCCGAGGAAGTCGTGATCTACGTCATGGCACATGGATCGGCCACCACAGGGAATGATCCGGATAAGACGACCAAACAGGGTATTTCATTTCCGCGGGACATGCGCGGGACGGCGAGCCTGACAGCCCGTCAGGCAAGCGCCTGGCCTGCGAAAACGGCTGGGAAGCCGACGGCCTCGGGAGCCGTGTGCGCAGGTTCGAATCCTGCCGGGGGCACCTTGGATTAGGTGCCTAAAGACCCCGCGATCAGCGCTCCAGCTGAAGACGGGGTCTTCGCGTTTTGTGCAGGCGGGTGTCGATTAGAGCCGCCGTTTGTCAGTGATCACGCTGCAATGGCGTGTTGATCTCGAAAGGTCTCCGGACGGGCGGGCAGGAGTTCTGCGTACCCTGCGCCTGGTCGCGTTGCTCCGCGCGTACTGGGACTCGACCGGCTCACCGTGGCACCAACCGGTGCCATCGATGGCGCCTCGGTCGTCCTTCGGAGGAGGATGCGGCGGGGCGTCATTCAACGAGTCCATGGTGAGGTGGGGGATGAAGGACAGCGAGCCTGAGCGTGAGGCCGGCGGCGGTTCGCCGACACCGCAGGAGATTCGCGAAGCCTGGGCTGCGGAGGCGTACTCCGTCCTCGTGGGCGTGGCGCGCAGCTACCACGCCGTCATCACCTACAAGGAGTTGGCTGAGGAGATCCAGAGCGGGACGGGGTTCCGTACCAAGGTTCGCTTGCATCACTGGATCGGTTCCACGCTCGGCGAAGTGGTCCGTGAGGCGCATCGACGTGGCGATCCGCCACTGACCGCGCTGGTGGTCCACAGCGACGACGGCATGGTGGGCAACGGCTACAAGGAAGTGCTGGAAGTCGCTGGAGAACCGCCGGTGGAGGACGTGTTGGAGCGTGAGCAGCATGCCGCCGATGCCCGGCTCGCTTGCTATCGACACTTCGGAGCGACCCTGCCGCCCGGCGGTGGCGTCCCCGCGCTCGCTCCGAGACACCAGGCGGCCGTCGAACGCCGACGCGAGCGCACCGAAAAGCCTCCGCAGGTCTGTGTCGGTTGCTTCGTCCAGCTCCCCGCGACGGGCGTGTGCGACTCGTGCGGTTAGCCGCTGTGGAGTGGAGCGGAGCGGCCACCGGAACCGTACGGCTCAACACCGACGGCCCCAACAGGGCGGCTGGTAAGTCCACTTGGCTCGGCGGGCTCCGCTACTTGTCCGCCCGGTACAGCTTGATGTCCCTGTTCACGAACAGGTGGACGTAGCCGCAGCGCCAGCAGATCAGGCCGGTGGCGTTCTCGTCGGCCCAGGCCAGTTTCATGAATTCCATGCCGGTGCTGTTGAGGAGGACACCGCGGTCGCGGAACAGATCTCCTTGGCAGACCTGGCACTTGAGCCAGATGTCGCCCACCGCCGCGCGTACCGGTTTCTTCGCCATCGCCTGAACTCCCCGTGCCTGCCGTGTGGTTGGGCCGAGGTTACCCGGGTCGAGATCCGGCGCAGACGTGAGCGGCGCGCCGCCCCTGGCTGGGGCAGCGCGCCGCGGATATCGCAGATGTCACGTCATCGCCTGAGCGTCATGACGTCGTAGTGCGGGTGGTGGTCAGCGGTGGCCGCCGCCGCCGTGACCGCCACCGTTGTGACCGCCGCCACCGTTGTGACCGCCGCCGCCGTTGTGACCGCCGCCGCCGTGGCCCCCGTCGTGGTTGCCCCACGACTTGTCGTCGACGAGGCGGCGGTGGTCGTTGCGGAGGGTGGCGGTGTCGGAGCGGTTGTCCCAGGTGTAGTTGTGGCGGTCCTGGTAGAGGTCGCGGTTGGTGTCGCGGCCGACACCGGTGTGGACGCGGACGGTGGCGTGGCCGTCCAGGCGGTAGTGGTGGAAGGTGTAGGTCTGGCCGTCCTTGTTCGAGAGCTTCCAGCCGTCGAGGTTGACGGCGCTGCGGGTGTGGTTGGTGATCTCCACCCACTCGTTGTTCAGGGAGCGGTTGGAGCGGTCCTCCGGTCCCGGAGAGTCGTACTGCACGCGGCTGATCTCCACGTTCGCCCGGGCCGCGTGGTGGTCGGCAGCGGTCGCCGGCAGTGCCGCCGCGCCGACGAGAGCGCCGGCCGCGAGAGCGGCGGCGGCCAGACGGCGGACGGACACGGAAGGTGAAGAGGTCACGGGTTCCCCCAGCATGGTGCGGGCACCTCCCTGGATACGGCTACGGCCGGATCCCGGGCTGTGCGGTGTGCGGGTGGCGGCCTGTTGGCCGCACACCCACACCTTCTCCACCGGGCGGTCGGGATATGAGCGATACGTGAATCGTGTTACGAGTCAGTCGTGTTTCCGTGACTGTCGCCTGTACCGTCCATTTATGTACGTGATGCACCAGGTTGACGCCCTGGCGAGCGGACGGGCCTTGCCGCCATTGGGCCGGGCTCCGCGTTCGCCAGGGTGCGCCACCCCGGGCCCGCCGGGAGCGTCACCCGAAAGTGAGTAACGGCGGGTCTCCCACCTGCACATTGTTACTGGTAGTAACAGTTCTTCGCCGTTCCTGATGCCGGGTCACCGAACACCCCGTTCGTGCAGGGGGTGCCGCCGTTGAACGACCCGTAGAAGTACTGGCCGTTCGCTCCGTACGCCACCTCGTGCGTGCCCGAGAAGGAACAGGCCCCGTTCTCCGCCGCGCACGTCGTCCACGTCGCGAACGACGGGGGCGGGCCCATGAGGTAGCAGGACTTCGCCGTGCCCGAGATCGGGTCGCCGAACACCGCGTTGGTGCACGGGGTGCCGCCCGGCAGCGTGGCGTAGCGGTACGAACCTGCGGCGCCGTACGCAACCGTCATCACGCCGGAGAACGCGCACGTGTCGTTCTCGGACGCGCACGAGGACCAGATGTTCGATGCCGGGGGTGCCGTCTCCGCGTAGCAGGACTTCACCACTCCGGACGACGGGTCGCCAAAGACCGCCGTGGTGCAGGGAGTTGAGCCGGTCGCCGTCGTGTAGTTGAAGCGGCCGTTCGCGCCGAAGGCCACCGCCGAGGTGCCGTTGAGGGTGCAGGTGCCGTTCTCGGCGGCGCATTGCCCCCAAGTACCGGGCAGGGCTTGGGTGGTGGAGCCTGTGCTGCTGCCCGTTGTGGTGTACGCCGCTACGTAGTCGACGCTCAACGTGCCGCCCGATGTCGTCGAGCCGGACGGCGTCGTGCAGTCGCAGGCCGCGTCGGGGAAGGTGCCGCCCATCGCCAGGTCCAGGATGATCGACTGGTTGTGGTCGAAGGCCGCCTGCCAAGTGGCCGTGCCCACCTGGGACTCGGCGACCGAGTAGTAGGCGTTGCCGTCCAGATAGAACGTGATCGTCTCGGCCGACGTGTTGGTGCGGTCGAGGATCATCGCGTACGTGTGGAAGCCGCTCTGGCAGCCGGAGCAGGCGCGCAGGCCGCTGCTGATGCCCGTGCCCTCGTTGCAGGGGCCGCCCGGTGAGGTGCCGCAGTGGATCGTGCCGGCCACGTCGGAGAGCGCGTTGACGTCCTCCATGATGTCGATCTCGCCGTTCTCCGGCCACTGGCCCGGGCCCAGCATCCAGAACGCTGGCCAGTACCCCAACCCGCTTGAAGGGCTGGGCTGTTGGACGGACGCGGCGACCTCCAGCTTGCCACCCGCCGGTGCGCCCACGTTCGCGGTCGGGGTCTGGATACGGCCCGAGGTCCACGAACTGCCGGAGCCCAGCGCGGTGATGTCCAGGTTGCCGTTGCCGTCGAGGTGGGTGTTGGCGGTGGAGTCGGTCATCGTCTCGATCTCACCGGTCCCGAAGCTGGACCCCGGGCCGGTGTCGTACTTCCAGTTGGCCGATGAAGGAGCCGACCCCGCCGGGCCGTTGAAGTCGTCGGTGAAGACGGAGGACCAGCCGGCGGGGGCTCCGGGGGCCGCCGCCAGCGCGGGCTGGGTGGTCGTGGTGCCGTAGAGCAGGGCGACCATGGGGCCAGGGTCGCCAGCCAGATCAGGCGTCGAGACCTCGACCTCGACTTCGACTTCGACCTCGACTTCGACTTCGACCTACGTACGGCGGTCTGCGCGGGCCGCCCTTTCAACTTCGATCTGAACATCGTCCGGCCTTCCTCGTGAGGAGTGCGTTACTGGACGTAACAGGACTTGCTCGTTCCGGAGACCGGGTCTCCGAAGACCGTGTTCGTGCACGGGGTGCCGCCCGTGTAACTGCCGTAGAAGTACTGGCCGTTGGCGCCGAAGGCGACCTCGTGGGTGCCGGTGAAAGTGCAGGTGCCGTTCTCCGCGGCGCAGGTCGTCCAGGTCGTGGTGGTCGGGGGTGCGCCGACCAGGAAGCAGGTCTTCGCCGTGCCGGAGATCGGGTCGCCGAAGACCTCGTTGGCGCAGGGGGTGCCGCCCGACAGCGTCGCGTAGCGGTACGAACCCGCGGCGCCGTACGCGACCGTCAACACACCGGTGAAAGCACAGGTGTTGTTCTCGCTCGCGCACGGGGACCAGACGTTCGCGGTCGGGGGTGCGGGCTGGACGTAGCAGGCCTTCGCGATGCCGCCGGCCGGGTCGCCGAAGGTCGCCGTCGTGCAGGCGGTGCCCGAACTGGCCGTCGTGTAGGCGAACTTGCCCTGTGCGCCGAGGGCCACGGTCTTCGTACCGGTGTAGAGCGAGGACTCGCTGAACGCCAGGCCGACGCTCTGGCCCGCGCCGCTGGCACCGGCGAAGTTCAGCGTGACGATCCCGCCGACCTCCTTGCCGAAGTCCAGGGTGACCGCGGAACCGTTGCCGTTCAGGCGAGTTGCCTGGTGGGACAGCACGTTCGCCGGGTTGCTGACGGAGCCGCTCGTGTCGTGGACGGCGGTGGGGGCGAGGGTCCGGGAGGTCGGGGAGAGGTTGTAGGGGTCGCCCGGGGTGGCTGCCGTAGAGACAGTGGCAGCGGCCGCGGGTGGTGGGGATTCGAGCGATACCGCGCCGCCGAACGCCAGGCCCAGCGCGACGACGAGCGCGATGCGGAACGTGCGTTTCATGAGGCTGCTTCTCCTCGTTCGAGCGGCGGTGCGGGGAGGGGGAAATCTGGTGGAACCCTCGGCCGGCGGATTGAATCGTTCAATCCGCCGGGCCGAAGGAGCCGAAGCAGCCCAGGAGTTACTGCACGTAGCAGGACTTCGCGGTACCGGACACGGGGTCACCGAAGACCCCGTTGCTGCACCCGGTGGACCCGGACACGGACCGGTACACGTACCGTCCCGCCGCGCCGTACGCCACCTCGTGGGTGCCGGAGAAGGTGCAAGTGCCTTCCTCCGCAGCGCAGTTGGTCCACGTGGCGAAGGATGGCGGTGCGCCGATCAGGTAGCAGGATTTGGCGGTGTTGGCGGCCGGGTCGCCGAACACCGCGTTGGAGCACGCCGTACCGCCGGGCAGGGTCGCGTAGTTGAAGGAACTGCCCGCGCCGTAGGCCACCGTCATCACGCCGGAGAAGGCGCAGGTGCCACCCTCGGCGGCGCAGGAGGTCCAGACGTTGGTCGCGGGCGGGGCGGTCTGGCCGTAGCAGGACTTGGCGGTGCCGGAGATCGGGTCGCCGAAGACCGCGTTGGTGCAGGGCGTGGAGCCGGTCTCCGTCGCGTAGGTGAACCTGCCGCTCGCGCCGTAGGCCACGGCGGTCGTGCCGCTGACCGCGCAAGTGCCGTTCTCGCTCGCGCACTGGGCCCAAGTCCCGGGCAGGGACTGCACAGTTGAGCCGGTGCCCCCGCCACCGCTGCTGCTGCCGGAGGTGAACGCCTGGAAGATGCGGGCGAAGTCACCGGAGTTCTGGCTGACGCCGCTGCAGGTGCTCTGCGCCGAAGTCGAGCCCGCGCAGCCGCCGTTGTCGCGGTTCTGCGACCAGTACGACGTGAGCGCGATCCCCCGTGAGGCGTCGAAGGCCTCGACACTGCGGGCGCTGTCGAGGGTGAAGACCTCGCCGGCGCTGTCGTTCTGGCCGATCATCGGGGTGTTGCCGAGCTTGGCGTAGGCGGCGGAGGTGGAGATGCCGAACGCGCTCGCGACCTGGCCCGCCGCCGCGTCCACGGATGTGTTGGCCGCGTTGCCCATGTCGGCGCCCGAGGAGCCGTAGTCCATGGTCATCAGGTTGACGACGTCCGGGGTGAAGCCGTTGGAGCGCGCGTTGTTGAGGACGTTCAGTCCGTCGCCCGAGAGGCCGCTGGGGAGGGCGGGGAGGGTGACGGAGATCGACAGCGCGCGGCCGTTGTTCGCGGCCCAAGTGCGCACCTGGGCAAGGGCCTTGTCGCGGCGGTCGATGCCGGAGGAGTTGGTGAGGGACGCCGATTCGATGTCGAAGTCGACGTGCGAGAGGTTGAAGGTGGTGATGACGTTCTCGATCTGCGCCGCGGCCGCCTCCGGGCTGGAACAGGAGTCGCCGATCTCGGTGAGCGCGGTGTCGGAGGTGTAGCCGCCGAAGGAGACGGAGACGTCGCCGCCGAGGCCGCGGATGCCGTCGATCTGCGACTGGAGGGCGGACTGGCCCGGCACCTGCCACTGACAGCCGGGGCCGTCGACGAACGCGGCGGTGAAGAACTTGGTGCCGTAGTTGTTGGCCACGTCGGTGAGGGAAACGTTTCCCGAGCCCGCGTCGAAGTACGGGGCGAAGACGTGGGCGGGCCAGGCATTCGGGGAAGAGGCCGCCGACGCGGGGGTCGCCGCGGTGAGGCCGGCCGCCGCGAGGGCTCCGGTCAGCAGGGCGGCGGAGACGAGAGAGCGGGACAGGGAGCGGGTGGCAGAACGGGCGAGGGAACGGGTGAGAGAACGGGATCTCGATCGGGTACGCATGCGCGACCTCCACGGGGGGACGGGGGGTGAATCGATTCAATCCCTGCGCGATATTGGTGCAGACCAATTCGCTGTGTGGGCTCAGGGAAGCAGTGTTGACAGGGGCGAGTCAAGGCAAGGGCGGGTCAAGGGATTGGGGGAGCTGTCGCCGGTGTCGTGACGGGCACGGATTGGTTGCGGGACGGTGCCGCTCCCCCTCAACTCCCTTGCGTCGGAGGCACCATGACGACTTATGGGGAGCTTGAGCGGGGGCCGGGATCGCTACGTCGACTTCTTGCGGGCGTGGGCGATCGTGCTGGTGGTGTTCGGGCACTGGCTGATCACCGGGCTGGTGCGGGACCCCAACGGGGCGATCAGCGCACCGGAGTTGCTCGCGACCGTGCGCTGGACCCAGTGGCTGACCCTGGGGTTCCAGATCATGCCGCTGTTCTTCCTGGCCGGCGGGCACGCGGCGGGCGGTTCGTGGGAGCGGGCGCGCAACGAGGGCCGTACGGCGACCGGTTGGGTGGGACAGCGGGCGCTACGGCTGCTGCTGCCTGCCGGGGTGTACAGCGGGCTGGTGCTGGCCGCCGTCGCGATCTGCTCGGCGGCCGGGGTGGACCCGGGCATCCTCGCGCTCGTCGGGTGGGCGTTGGCGATGCAGTTCTGGTTCTTGCCGGTGTATCTGTTGCTCAGTGCGGCAACTCCCCTTCTGTACGCGGCACATCGGCGGTGGGGGTTGCGGGTGCCGGTGGTGATGGGGGTGGTCGCGGTCGTCGCGGACGGGCTGGTGGTCACCGTGCACGCGCCCGTCGTAGGGCTGCTCAACTACGTGCTCGTGTGGGGCGTTGCCTATCAACTGGGGTTCTGTTGGCGGGACTTGCTGCTCACGGAGCGGTCCGCTCTCGCCGCCTGCATGGCCGTGGGCGGTGCCGTCGCCTTCGCCGCGCTCGTCGTCCTCGGGCCGTTCCCGGTGAGTCTGATTCTGGTGACCGGGCAGAGTCCGAGTAACACCAATCCCCCGTCCGCCGCGATGCTGGCCTGGGCGGTTGGGCAGGTGGGGGTGGCGCTGCTGCTTGCGCCGGTGCTGCGGCGGCTGTTGGAGGGTGAGCAACTCTGGCGCGTGGTACGGCCGTTGGGGGGCGTGAGTATGACGCTCTACCTGTGGCACATGCTGCCGGTGCTGATTGTCGCCGCCGCGTTCTATCTCACCGGGGTCGCGCCCGAACCGGCCTACGGGTCCGGGAGTTGGTGGGTGCTGCGGGTGCCGTGGGTGGTTGTGCTCGGGGTGGTGCTGGTGGGGGTCGTAAGGGCGCTGGGGCCGTTGGAGCGGGGGCTCTCCGTGGTGTACGAGCGGACGCGGCCCGGTGATGTTCCGCGTCGGGCTTGGGCGTTGTGGGGCGGGGTGGCGGCGAGTGTGAGTGCGCTGATCTGGTTTGCCGGGCATGGGTTCGCCTATGGCGGGCGGTTCCCGGTGTTGCCTGCGGCGGGGCTTGCGGTGGGGGTGGGGCTGGTCATGACGGCGGGGCGGAGTGTGGTGGACCCGGTTGTGCGCCTCGGCGTCTGAGTGGCTTGTGTTGTCTTGCGAGTGCGGGTGCGTTGGGGCTGGTCGCGCAGTTCCCCGCGCCCCTTAAGGGGGTTGCGCTGCCCGGTACCGGTCAGAGTGACGGGGCGGGACGGCTTGGGCCGTTCCGCCCCGTCGGGGTTCAACAGCCTTAGTGCCTACGGCACTTCGAGAGGTCGATGCGGACTATCTGGGGGTCGTGGTCGCTTGCCTGGTCTGCGAATTCCGCGTTGATGTGGACGACGTCGTAGTTGAAGGACGTCACCGCGGGGCTGGTCAGGATGTGGTCCAGGGTCTGGGAGTTGCCGTCGTAGACGTAGGTGTAGCGCTCGGCGGCGGGGAGGGTGGTGATCAGGGGCTTGAGGACCTTGTCGGCCGTCAGGGTGGTCACCGTCTGGGAGAACTCGTAGTCGTTCAGGTCGCCGAGGACGACCGCCTTGGCGTTCTTGTCGGCTGCGAGGAGGGACTTGACGAAGGTGTTGACCTCTGCCGCCTGGGCCGCGCGCTGGGTCTCCGAGCTGCGGGCCGGGGGCTGGTAGCGGCCGTGGATGGGCTGGTCGCCGCCCTTGGAGATGAAGTGGTTGGCGATCACGAAGACCTGCTCGCCCTGGAAGGTGAACTCGCCGACCAGCGGCTTGCGGCTGTCCTCCCAGGCCGCGTTGGTCGGGTCGATACGGCCCGGGGAGTAGGTGAGTTCGACGCCCTTGCGGGTCTTCACCACGCTCGTGGCGGTGGTCGCGTCGCCGCCCTTGTGGTCGGTGAAGGAGACCCGCTTGGGGTTGAAGAGGAAGACCTGGCGGATGTTGCCGCCGGGCTCGCCGCCGTCCGCGTTGTTCGTCGGCGAGATGTAACGCCACTTGTACGCCGGGCCGCCGGCCGCGCGGACCGCGTCCGTGAAGCGCTTCAGGGTGCCCTCGGCCGTCACCGTGCCGTCGTTCGTCGCGCCGTTGTCGTCCTGGATCTCCTCCAGGGCCACGATGTCGGGCGAGTTGAGGTTGACCGCGACGCCCTCGGCGAGCCGGTCGAACTTCTCCTGGGTGTCGAGCGCGTCCAGGTTCTCCACGTTGTACGTGGCGACCGCGAGCTCGTCCTTCTTCTGACGGCGAGTCACTTCCTGCTTCAGGCCCTTGTCGACGAGTGTGCCGAGCTGGGTGGCCTGGACGTTGTAGCCGCCGTAGGTGGAGTAGTCGAGGGGGCCCGTGGTCGTACCTGAGAGTTCGTCACCTACGTTGGCCGCGGGGAACGTTGAGGTGGTGTCGAGCGACATGACCTCTATACGGCCCGTGTTGGGCTGGTCGTACGACGAGTACAGGGTGCCGCCGCGTGCCGTGGCGTTCTCGTTCGGCTTGACCGTGACCCACAGTTCGCCGTAGGCGTCCGAAGCGCCGACCACCCTCGCGTCGGCGAAGGTGACCCGCATGCCCTCCAGGGACTCGTAGAAGTCCTGGGCGTAGACGGCGGGTTGGAGCGGGAGGGACTCGATGCTGCCGCCGGACGCGGTCGGGATGTAGGCGTCGGGGACCGAGGTGGCGTTCAGCGCGACGGCGTCGGGAAGCGCGTTGCCGCTGGAGAGGACCGTGGTGGTCGGGCCGCCGATCTCGGTGTTCGACTGGCTGGTGCTGCTCGGGTAGTACTCGCTGACCTTGCCGGTGACCAGGACCGAATCGCCCACCGCCACGGTCGGCTTGGTGGAGCCGGTGTAGACGAAGACCGCCTCGCTGGTGCGCGGGTCGGTGTCCGGGGTCGGGTCCTGGATCCAGTAGCCGAGGGAGCCACTACTGCGGACGCCGGTGACGATGCCGGGGACGCGGGTGACCGTCTGGCCGGAGTACGGCGAGAGGCGGGTCGTGCCCTGGATGTCGTGGACGCGGACCGTGCCGGGGTCGGTCGGCGAGCCGCCGTCGCCACCGTCACCGCCGCCGTCGCCCGAACCGGGCGTCTGGCCCGCCGAGTTGACCGGTGTCGGGGTGCCGGCGGTGAAGTCGGCCGCGTTGTCGTCGGTGTCCGCGAGCGAGTCGGCGCGGGCGACCGCGGCCGTGTTGGAGGCGCCGGTGGCCGGGCCGCTGCCCTCGCGGACGACCGCGGTGCCGTAGCCCGTGAGGTCGACGATGCTCGGGTCGGCCGCGCAGTCCGCGGCGGTCTTGCAGGTCAGCGCGGTGGTGCCGGAGACCAGGGCGATCGTGCCGGAGGTCGCGCTCATCGCGATCGAACCGGTGGCGTCGGTGGTGGGCAGCGCGGTCGTGCCGCCGCTGCCGGTGCCCTCGCCGACCAGGTAGCGGGCGCCGGGGGCGATCGCGCCGGTGAGGGCGGTGACCTGCCAAGTGGAGCCGGAGGACGGCGTACCGGGCAGGTACTGGACGCTGTAGCCCGACAGGTCGTAGGCCGCCGAACCGGCGTTGCCGAGTTCGACGAAGTCCCGGGTCAGGGTGGCTCCCGAGTTGCCCCCGCCGCCGTACACCTCGGCAATCACCGCTGAGGCAGAGGGAGTTGCGGACGCGGTGGGCAGGGCGGTGAAGGCGAAGGCTCCCGCCGCGCCCACCGAGACGATCGCTTGGGCGGTGCGGCGGGCGCGGGGTCTGCGCCCTTCAGGTCTGGACACGCTGGCGGTCTCCTCGTGCTTCGTGTAGCTGCCGATACCGGGTGCCTGTGGGGAGTCGGCTCAAGTTACGCGCGTAGAAAGGGAGTTGCCAGAGGGCCTCACGTTAAATCCAGGGAACAAGTGAGCGCGGGGGCGGGCGCGACGGCCGTGAAAGTGATGTTCCACACATATTCACGGTGATCAATTAGGGCAACTCGCTCTGTTTCGGCGGACCTTGAGAGCTCTCGCGGTGCAACAGGTTCATCTTTCAACCGTAGCTTTTTCCGGTTTCGTCCATTTCACTCGGGATGGTTTGCCGTAGGGCATAAGTCCGTTCAGTCCCCAGGAAGTGTGCGAGATATGTCCCATTCGTCCGATTCATCACAAGTTCCCTTCGCTCCCCACCCGGTGACCGCCGCCGAGGTCATCCCGGGCGACCTGATCGCCCTGACCCCGGGCGACGCCGAACGCGCCTGCTGGTACGTCGTCACCCACACCCTCCCCGAGACCCCCGAGACGATCCGCGTCTCCCTGCGGCCACCGCTCGGCGGCACGGACCACGACGAGGTGCTCGGCCGCGACCGGCGGGTGATCAGCGGGTGCCGGCGACTGGACGTGGGGGCGGTGCCGCGACTCGTCTCCGACGACCTCGCCGCCGTCGAGTTCCGGGAGGGCGACCGGGTGGGTTCGCTGCGGGTGGTGGATCCGGGGGCGGACGAGGTGTCGTACGTGCGGCGGTGGGGGGTGTGGCACCGGGATCTGGACGGAGGGTCGGGGGATGACGTGCTGACCGATGCGGAGGTTCGGGGGTGGGGTGCGGCTCCGGTTGTGGGGGTCGGCTCGGAGGGCTTGGGTGCTGGTGCGGAAACGCCGGGCGCCGGTGTGGGGGGCGGTGGCGAGTTCGTCGTACGGCATCATCCGCGGCCGGAGCGGGTGGCGGCCGCCGGTGGGCCGCGGCGGGTCGTGGTCACCGGGCTGGGGGCCGTGACGCCGCTCGGGGTCGGGGTCGACGAGTTGTGGCGGGGGCTGCTCGACGGGCGGCACGGGATTCGGGAACTGGACGGGGAGGAGTTCGCGGAGCTGCCGGTGCGGGTGGCCGGGACCGTGCCCGTCGATCCGGCGGAGCTGCTGCCGCGGCAGGCGGCGCGGCGGATGAACCGGGCGGCGCAGTTCGCGGTGCTGGCCGCGCGGGAGGCGTGGGGTGACGCCGGGTTCGTGGCGGGCGGCACGCGGGAGAGCGGGCTCGATCCCGAACGGGTCGGGGTCAGTCTCGGGGCGATCCTCGGGGACGCGTCCGTGCTCGTCGGCGGCGACCGCAAGCTGCGGGACAAGGGGCCGCGCGGCGTCTCGCCGCTCACCACGCCCATGACCGTTCCGTCGCAGGCCGCGTCCCAGGTCTCCCTCGACCTGCACATCACCGGCGAGGCCCGCACGGTCACCGCGGCGTGTGCCTCCGGCACGGAGGCGATCGGGGCGGCCATCGACCGCATACGGTACGGCCGTGTCGACATCGCCCTCGCGGGCGGGGCCGAGGCGGTCGTCACGCCGGCGATCATGGCGTCGTTCGCGGCGATGCGGGCGTTGTCCACGCGGGGGCTGGCGGACGGGTCGTCACCGTCACGGCCGTTCGGCAGGGACCGGGACGGGTTCGTGAACGGGGAGGGCGCGGGGGTGCTCGTCCTGGAGGCCGAGGAGCACGCCCGCGCGCGTGGAGCGCGGATCTACTGCGAGGCCGCGGGGTGGGGGCTGTCCGCCGACGCGCACCACATGGCGGCGCCGGATCCGTCGGGCGCCGGGGTCGCGCTCGCCGTGCGGCGGGCCGTGCGGGACGCGGGCGGGCATGTCGTGGACGTCGTCCATGTGAACGCGCACGCCACGGCGACGGTGGAGGGGGATCTTGCCGAGGCGGGGGCGTTGCGGGCGGTGTTCGGCCGCAGAAACGTTCCTGTCACCGCGATCAAGGGGCATCTCGGGCATCTGCAGGGGGCTGCGGGTGGGGTGGAGGCGGTGGCGACGGTGCTTTCGTTGCATCACGGGGTGGTGCCGGCGACCTTGGGGGTGGCGAGTGAGCTGGATGACTCGATCGGGCTCGATGTGGTGACGGGGGCGGCACGGGAGTTGCCCGGGGGTGGGGATCTCGCGTTGAGCAATTCGTTCGGGTTCGGGGGGCACAACGCGGTGTTGGCGCTTCGGCGGGTCGGGTAGCGCCGCGCGGTGAGCGGCCCGGGGGGGGCTCCGGCTCAGGCGGTGCGTATGCCGGGGGGTGCTCTTTGCGGGGGGGGCTTCGCCAGGGGTTTCTTTGCGGGACCGGTGAACTCCGTCGCGGTGGTGGGCGGGGTTGCGCTCTGCGCGGACCAGCGACGGGACTACTGCTCAAGCCGTTCGCTTGCGGGGAGTTGCCTTCTTTGCCGGGGTCTTCTTCGCGGTCGCCGTCGCCGTTGTCTTCGTCGCCGTTGTCTTCGTCGCCGCTGTCTTTTTGGTCGTCCGCGTCGACTTCTTCGCCGACGTCGGGGACTGGGACTGCGACTGGGACGGGGACTTCTTCGTCGTTGTCTTCTTTGTTGCCGTGGAGGTCGACTTCTTGCCGGGGGTCTGTTTGGGGGTTGCCCGGGGGGAGATGCGTCTGACCTCGGCCTTTGTTTCCGTTTCCTTGGGCTCCGGTTGCTCGCCTCGCGACTCCTTTGCCTCTCGGACGCTTTTCTCCAGGGCAGCCATCAGGTCCAGGACCTTGGCTCCGGGGGCTGGGGAAGGAGTCGTCGTGGGCTGCTCTCCGGAGGCCTTCGCGGTGATCATCTCCTCGACCGCCTCGCGGTAGTCGTCGTGGAGGTCGGCGAGGTCGACCTCGCCCAGCGTGTCCATCAGGGCGTCCGCCAGGTCGAGTTCCTTGTCGCGGACGGTGACGTTCGTGTCGGGGGCTACGCCCTCGGGGACGCGGATCTCGTCCGGCCAGAGCAGGCCGTGCATGGCGATCACGTCGTCGACCACGCGGAGCATGCCGAGGCGTTCGCGGCCCCGTAGCGCGTACTTCGCGATGGCCACTTTCTGGCTGCGCTTCAGCGCCTCGCGCAGCAGGGTGTACGGCTTGGCCGCGGGGACGCCGTTCGCGGAGAGGTAGTACGCGGCGTCCATCTGGAGCGGGTCGATCCGGTCGGCCGGCACGAACGCCACGATCTCGATCGTCTTCGCCGTCGGGATCGGCAGCTGGGCCAGATCCTCGTCCGTGATCGGGATCATCGTGCCGTCCGCGTCCTCGTACGCCTTGCCGATCTCGGCCTGGGCGACCTCGCGGTCCTCCAGTTCACAGACCTTGCGGTAGCGGATGCGGCCGCCGTCCTCCGTGTGGATCTGGCGGAAGGAGATGGAGTGGCTCTCGGTCGCGTTCACCAGCTTGATCGGGATGCTGACCAGGCCGAAGGAGATGGCGCCGTTCCATATGGATCGCACCTGCCGCACCCGCCTTCCGATTTCGGCTCGCGTCCGGTTCATCATGTTTTCGTGGGATTCTCATCGTATGACGCCGATCACCGAGGTGGAGGGGCGAAGGGTCGCGCTCAGCAACCTGGACAAGGTGCTGTACCCGGCGACCGGGTTCACCAAGGGCGAGGTCCTGCACTACTACGCGACCACCGCCGAGGTTCTGCTGCCCCATCTGCGTGACCGGCCGGTGTCCTTTCTGCGGTATCCGGACGGGCCCGAGGGTCAGGTGTTCTTCACCAAGAACGTGCCTCCCGGTACGCCCGACTGGGTCACCACCGCGGAAGTGCCCCGGTCCGAGGGGCCGGCGCGGATGGTGCTGGTGCAGGATCTGGCGTCCCTGATGTGGGCGGCGAATCTTGTCACCGAGTTCCATACGCCGCAGTGGGTGATCGGGGCGCCGGGTCTTGCCGATCGGCTTGTCTTCGATCTTGATCCGGGGGCGCCTGCGACCGTCGTGGAGTGTTGTGAGGTTGCGGTGTGGCTGCGGGAGCGGCTGGCTGCGGATGGGATCACTGCGTACGTGAAGACGTCCGGGGCGAAGGGGTTGCATCTGTTGGCGGGGGTGGCGCCGGTGTCTTCGGAGCGGGTCGTCTCGTACGCGAAGGCGTTGGCTGTGGAGGCGGAGGCGGCTCTGCCCCTGCTTGTCGTGCATCGGATGACGCGGAGTCTGCGGGTGGGGAAGGTGTTCGTCGACTGGAGTCAGAACGCTGCGCGGAAGACCACGGCCGCGCCCTATACGTTGCGGGCTCGGGCGGTGGAGTGTGTGTCGGCGCCGGTGACGTGGGAGGAGGTGTCGGCGTGCGGGGACCCGGATCAACTTGCTTTCAGGGCAGGGGAGTTGGAGGTACGGCTGCTTGAGCACGGCGATCTGCTGAAGCCGTTGCTCGACGCCGGACTAGCGGGAGCCCTGCCTTGACGAGGGGTTACGTGGGGATACGCCTGGCTCTCTTCAAGTGGACGTTGGGCCGCCCGCTTCTTGGCCAGTGTCGGGCTTCCGCGGCCCGAGTAAAGGGCGCTCCCTGCGGTCACGTCGGCTACGCCGATTCCGCTCCGCTCCACCCTTGACACGGTCCGCTCCAGCCCGTTTGAGAAGCGAGCGGGCGACCCGAAAAGACGGTTACCCAGGCAGACGACCCGTTACGGCGATTACGAGGCTGACCGGTGCGGAGGGGACGCGCTCGCGTCTCGCCAGCACGCCCCGTCGGCTCAGCGGCCAACGCCGAGTGGGGTGGCACGCCCGCAGATCGGCGGCACGCCACGTGACTTAGCGGCCAGCCCCGAGTGGGATGACGCACCCGCAGATCGCCAGCACGCCGGGTCGGCTTATCGGCCAGCCCCGAGTGGGGTGGCACGCCCGCAGATCGGAGGCACGCCACGTGACTTAGCGACCAACCCCGAGTGGGATGGCACGCCCGCAGATCGGCGGCACGCCGGGTCGGCTCGGTGGCTGACTCCGAGTGGTCGGTGGTGGGTGGTGGGTTCGCCCTGTCTCGAGATGCCTCCGGGCGGGCTGGCGGCTTGCGCCGGGAGCCGGGGGGTGTGAGGGGGTTCGGGAAGCTGGGTGTTCTCCTAACCGGTCAAGTAGCGGATAGGTGGTTAGTTTTGGGGACAGCCTCCTGACACCACTCGTCCATCCCACCCCGCTCTACTCCGCTCTACCTCGCCCTGCCTCGCCCTGCCTCGCCCTGCCCCGCTCCGCTCCGCTCCGACCTGCTCCATCCGGCACACTCCACCCCACTCCCCTCCAGTCCACTCCCCTCCCCCCCACTCCCCCCACTCCCCTCCACTCCACCCGGCGTTGGCCGCTGAGCCGGCCCGGCGTGCTGGCGAGACGCGAGCGCGCCCTTGGCGCCGGGTGAGGGCATAGCAGGCCCGAGGGTCTGCGTACCTGGGCAACCGTCTTTCGGGGCCGCTCGCTCGCTTCTGAAACGGGCTGGAGCGGCCCTAGTCAAGGGTGGAGCGGAGCGGAATCGGCGTAGCCGACGCGACCGCAGGGAGCGCCCTTTACTCGGGCCGCGGAAGCCCGACACTGGCCAAGAAGCGGGCGGCCCGACGTCCACTTGGGAACACGCGTGACGAACTCGCCCGGAAGCGCACCCGTACCGGGGAAGCAGGCCTCACACCCTCCCCCACGTATGCCGGTCCCTCGCCATCGCGTGCAGTGCCTCCACGTCCGCCGGCTTCAACACCCCACCCGTTCTTGCCAGTCCGGACAGCTCCGTGTCCTGGAGTACGCGGACCTCGCGCAGTGGCGTCGTCGCGCTGACGTCCGCCGGACCGGACAGGGCGAGGACCGGGTGGACCTCGGCCGTCAGCGCGTACGACGCCCGGGCCGCGTCGGAACGGGCTCGGCGGAGCAGGGGCAGGGGGTCTCGGCGGCCCAGGGTGACCATGGGGTCGGTGATCTGGACGCGTTGTTTGCGGGCGTAGAGCGTGTGCAGGGCGAAGAGGCCGCCGGGGCCGATCAGCAGGTGGTGGAGGCGGTCGCCGCCGGGGAGGGGGATCGAGTGGAGGGCGTGCCAGCCCGCGCCGTCCAGGGCGTCCAGGGCTTCGCCCACCGCCTGTTCCGCGGTCAGGGCTCGGCGGCGGGGGTCGGGACGGAGGCGGTGTTGCGGGCCCGGGTCGCGGTCGAGGGCCACGTGGAGGGCCTCGCCGGGGCGGTTGGGGGCCAGGTCGTCGTCGGGGTGGAGGGTCAGGCGGGCCAGTTCCGCGGGGGTCGGTACCGGGGGTGGGCCCACCGTGACCGGGCCGGTGAGGAAGGGGCCGAGGGCGTGCAGGACGTCCTCTCTGCGGTCCTCGCTCAGCAGGTTGATCCGGGCCGCCTCCCTGTCGTACCAGGCAACGTTCCTTCCGTCGGTGTGACAGACGTACAGCCGTTCCTGACCGTGGCGCCAGGTCGGTATGACGCGCAGTCCGTTCATGCACCATCACCCCTCGACCATGGGAACAGGCGGGGTGCTCAAGGGGCAAGAACCCGGTTACCTTTGGGTCAGTCGCTGGGGCTTGGGGAGGCGCCGTTGCGGACGCGCAGGAAGCAACCCGACGTACCCGCTCCGGACAGTCCGTGGAGCGAGATCACGCCCGGTCTGTGGATGGGCGGGCACGAGTTCCGGGGGCGGTCGGGGCAACGGGAGTTCGCGGTGGTGCGGGACGAGTTCGATCTCGTACAGACCCTGCTACGGCTGCCCGGGCACGGGCCCGACTCCGGTGTCGAGCACCATGTGTGGCCGATTCCGGACGGGCCGCTGGACGGGACGCAGCTGGCCGGCGTGATGCGGCTGGCCGTCGCCGCGTGCGACGCGCTGGACGCGGGGCGGAGCGTGCTCGTCCGCTGTTATCACGGCTACAACAGGTCGGGGCTCGTCGTCGCGCACGCCCTGGTCCGCCGGGGGTACTCCACCGACGAGGCGATACGGCTGATCCGCGCCCGCCGGTCCCCGTGGGCACTCCACAACGACCTGTTCGTCGAGTACCTGCGGACGGGACTGTCCACGGCCCGGCTGCTGGAGGAACTGGCCGAGTAGCTGAGTAGCCGCGTAGCCGAGTAATCGTTCCCTCAACCCAACCGCACACATGAACAAAAAGGACTTCCCTACGAATAGGGTGTACGGGTCCCACACCCGCGCCCCGCAGGAGAGCAGTGCCCCCCAGTCGCCCTGGTCGCCCCGGTCGTCCCGTGCGCGCCGCCCGCACCACCGCCGTCGTCGCCCTGCTCCTCGCGACCGCGGTGGCCTGCGGCGACACCGGCGCGCTGCGGGGTGCGGGGGCGACCCCGACCGCGACCAGCCCCGCCAAGCTTTGGCCGAATCTGTCGCCCGCCTCCTCCCCCGCCTACGACTTCGACGAGGCGGACACGGAGACCGTGAAGGGCATCACCGTCCCCGGCGACGACATCCACAAGGTGGACCCGATCGCCGTCGTACGTGCCGAGATCGCCGCGCACCCCAGTGACTACGACGGTTCCAATGCGCCGTACCGGGGGACCGCGGAAAAAATCTCCGACTGCGCGGACGCGGGTACGGACCGTAGCGCCTGTCCCGTTCTCAAGCCCTATTACCGCGACCTCACCGGCGACGGACGCGACGACCTCACGCTCGGGTTCCGGCTGCTGCCCACCAAGATGACCGCCGTGCGCGTCTACACCGTCGAGAAGCACCGGCTCGTGCAGGTCATGGCCAACGACGATGCCGTGAGCGGGGTCGAACTGGCCGGGCATTCGGTGATCATCCGCTCGCCGTCCGAGCTCGCGGGGTACGAGTACCGCGTGCAGTGGACCTGGGACGCGGACCAGAAGGCGATGCTGCTGACCCACGACGAGTTCCTGCGCACGGGCAGCCGCAAGCACGGAGTCCGCCGCGCGACCCCGGCCCCGCCCGGCTCCCCCGCCTCTCCTACGTCCCCCTCGGCGACCCCGTGATGAGGCTCGCGCTGCCCCGGTGGGCCGGGACCCTCGCCTTCAAGGCCGGCGTGTTCATCACCGTGATGTGCTGCGCGCTGGCCGCGCTGCTCGGCGTACTCGTGCATGTCTCGGTGACCGACCAGACCGTCGGCCAGGCCCGCGACCTCGCGTTGGCACGGCTGAAGGAGGCGACGACGCAGTACGAGGCCGGGGACTCGCTCGTGCACGGCGCCGGCGTCGATCCCGAGGATCTGCCCGTTCCGCTACGGCAACTGGCCGGGGCCGGAGAGCGCGGCACGATGGTCGGCAGGCACCGGGGGCGCCCCACGATGTGGGCGGCGGGTCCCGCCTCCGGTGACCGGGTGCTGGCCGTCGGGGTCGACTACTCGCAGGGGTCGAGCACCATCGCCGGACTGGACCGGGCGATCGTCTGGTCCTCGGCGCTGGCGATCGGGGCGACGCTGCTGGTCGGCGCGTTCGCGGTGACCCGGGTGACACGGCGGTTGCACGGGACGGCGCAGGTCGCCCGGCGGATCAGTGCGGGTGATCTGGACGCGCGGGTCGACGATCCGCGTACCAAGGACGCGAACCTGCCCCAGGACGAGGTGGCCGCGGTGGCCGCCGCGCTGGACACGATGGCCTCGTCGTTGCAGGGGAAGCTGCTGAGCGAGCAGCGGTTCACGGCGGATGTGGCGCACGAGTTGCGCACGCCGTTGACCGGGTTGCACGCGGCGGCCGAGTTGTTGCCTCCGGGGCGGCCGACGGAGCTGGTGCGGGATCGGGTCGCCGCGTTGCGCACGCTGACCGAGGATCTGCTGGAGATCTCCCGGCTCGACACCCGGCGGGAGAAACTGGAGCTGGACACCGAGCAGTTGGGGGCGGTCGCCGCGCGGGTTGTGCGGGCGTCCGGGACCGCTACCGAGGTTGTCGTCGTACGGGACGAGTGGGTCGAGACGGATCGGCGGCGGCTGGAACGGGTGCTGGGGAATCTTGTCGCCAACGCGCATCGGCACGGGCGGGGGCCGGTTGTCGTGACCGTCGACGGGGCGGTGGTGGCCGTGCGGGATCACGGGGACGGGTATCCGGAGTACCTCGTGGAGCATGGGCCGCAGCGGTTCCGTACGGAGGGTGGGGCTACGGGGCACGGGCTGGGGTTGACCATTGCGCTCGGGCAGGCGGAGGTGTTGGGGGCTCGGCTGGAGTTCTCGAATGTGGACGCCGGGGATGGTGGTGGGGCGCTTGCGAGGTTGACGCTGGGATAGGCGGAGAGCGGTAGTTCGTCGACTGCGGGGCCGTGGGGGCTGGTCGCGCAGTTCCCCGCGCCCCTATCGGTGCTCGTGTGGACCAGTGTGACGAGCGGGCCCCCACCTCTGCTCCTAATGTGGCGATAAGTCAGCTTCGCCCCACCCCTGGAGGTTCCCCCATGTCCCTCAGCCTCTCCCTCCGCCGACTCGGTATAGCGGTCGCGGCCGGTGCGCTGGTCACCGCCGCCGCCGTCACTCCCGCCGTGGCCGACGACGAGTGGGGCGACGAAGACCCGGGCGTCAGCCGTCAGGACGACGGCGGGTGGAACCAGCAGGGTGACGACGACTTCGGCGGCCGCGGTGACCACGACCACCAGGGCGACCACGGCGACCACGACAACCCGCGCCTCTACCGCGGTGTCGTCACGGCCGGCCAACTCGCCCTGCGTTCCCGCCCGGACCGCGGCAGCAGGATCATCCGGTACGCCTACCGCGGCGAGCACGTCTCGATCTTCTGCAAGACCGGCGGCTCGAACGTCCAGGGCAACCCGCTCTGGTACCTCCTCACGGACGGCACCTGGGCCTGGGGCTCGGCGCGCTACATCGACAACATCGGGCCCGCGCCCCGCTGGTGCTGACGGACGAGACACACACGCCACCCAAGGCACACAACCCGTCCCATTTGGGTAAGTTCCGGACATGACCAACGCCGGAACCACCGTCACAGCGGACCTTCCCACGCCCGCTGTACGCCTCCCCCGGCGCCGTGGCATCGAACTCACCCTCATCGTCGTGGCCGTACTCCTCTCCGTGTACGGCTACTGCGCTGTCGGTCTCGCCAAGAACGGCACGGTCCCGCCCGGCGCCGCCGGCTACGGCGCCGGGCTCGGCGTGCTCGCCCTGCTCGCGCACATCGCGGTGCGCCTGCGGGCCCCGTACGCCGACCCGCTCCTCCTCCCGATCGGGGTCCTCCTCAACGGCCTGGGGCTCGTCCTCATCTACCGGCTCGACCTGGAGACCCCGGGCGACCGGGCGGCGCCCACCCAACTCGTCTGGTCCACCCTGGGCGTGACCCTCTTCATCGTCGTGGTCGTGGCCCTCCGCGACCACCGCGTGCTCCAGCGCTACGCCTACGTCTGCGTGGCCGCCGCCCTCGTCCTCCTCACCCTCCCGGTCCTCTTCCCTGCCGTGAACGGGGCCCGGATCTGGATCCGGATCGCCGGATTCTCCATCCAGCCGGGCGAGTTCGCGAAGGTGCTGCTGGCGGTCTTCTTCGCCGCGTACCTCGCGGCCAACCGCAACGCGCTCGCCTACGCCGGCCGCCGCGTCTGGCGCCTCCAGCTCCCCACCGGCCGCGTGCTGGGCCCGATCGTCGCGATCTGGCTGCTGAGCGTCGGCGTCCTGATCCTGGAACGCGACCTCGGCACCTCGCTCCTCTTCTTCGGCCTGTTCGTGACCCTCCTCTACGTCGCCACCGGCCGCACCGGCTGGATCGCGGTCGGCCTGCTGCTCGCGGTGCTGGGCGCGGTCGCGGTCGGCCGGCTCGAACCGCACGTCCACAGCCGCGTCCAGGACTGGCTGCACCCCTTCGCGTCGATCGACGCGGGCCACGGCCCGAACCAACTCGCGCAGTCCCTCTTCGCGTTCGCGGCCGGCGGCATGCTCGGCACGGGCCTCGGCCTCGGCCACTCCGTTCTCATCGGCTTCGCCGCCAAGTCGGACTTCATCCTGGCCACGGCCGGCGAAGAACTGGGCCTGTCCGGCCTCTCCGCGATCTTCATCCTCTACGGCCTTCTCGTGGAGCGCGGCTACCGGGCGGGTCTGGCGCTGCGCGACCCCTTCGGCCGGCTGCTCGCGGTCGGACTCGCCTCGATCGTCGCGCTCCAGGTGTTCGTGATCGCGGGCGGGGTGACGGGCCTGATCCCACTGACCGGCATGGCGATGCCGTTCCTCGCCCAGGGTGGCTCCTCGGTCGTCACCAACTGGGCGATCGTGGCCCTGCTGATCCGGCTGAGCGACTCGTCCCGCCGCCAGTCCGACTACGCCATCGAGGTGGCCGCGTGACCGACTCCATGACCCGCCACATCCGCCTCGCCGCGGCCTTCTGCACCCTGCTCCTGCTGGCCCTGCTGGTGAACGCCACCCGCGTCCAGGTCGTCCAGTCCCGCTCCTACGACGGCAACGTCGCCAACCGCCGCCACACCATCGCCCGTTACGACCAGCCGCGCGGCTCCATCCTCGTCGACGGCAAGCCGATCACCGGCTCCCGCGACTCCGGCGAGCAGCTCCGCTACGAACGGACGTACCGGAACGGCCCGTTGTACGCACCGGTCACCGGCTTCGCCTCGCAGGAGTACGGCACGACGTTCCTGGAGCACTCCGAGGACGGCATCCTCTCCGGCACCGATTCGATGCTCTCCCCGTTCCCCCTGTGGAACGACCTGACCCGCGCCCAGAACCCCGGCGGCAACGTCGTCACCACCCTCAACCCGGCCGCACAGCAGGCCGCTTACGCCGGACTCGGCACACGCACGGGCGCGGTGGCCGCGATCGAACCCTCCACCGGCCGCATCCTCGCCCTGGTCTCCACCCCGTCCTACGACCCCGGCACCCTGTCGGGCAACGGCCGTTCCGCGAACCGCAGTTGGGCCCGTTTGAACGCCGACCCGAACAAGCCGATGCTCAACCGTGCGGTACGGCAGACCTATCCGCCGGGTTCGACGTTCAAGGTGGTCACGGCGGCGGCGGCGCTCGACGCGGGCGTGGTGACGGACCTGGACGCGGCGACCAACTCCCCCGACCCGTACACCCTTCCCGGCACGACGACGACCCTCACGAACGAGGGCGACGGCTGCGTGGACGCGCCGCTGCGGTCCGCCTTCGAGTGGTCGTGCAACACGGTGTTCGCCAAGCTGGGTGTGGATGTCGGCGTGCGGAACATGAGCACCACGGCGGAGGCCTTCGGCTTCAACGACACCGACGCGCGGATCCCCTTCTCGGTCGCCCCCAGCACCTTCGACACGACCCTGGACAAAGCCCAGTTGGCGCTGTCGTCGATCGGGCAGTACAACACGCGGGCCACGCCGTTGCAGATGGCGATGGTCGCGGCGGCGGTCGCGAACGGCGGGCAGGTGCGGGAGCCGTACCTGGTGGAGCGGACGACACGGCGGGGCGGCGAGACGGTGTCGACACCCGGCTCGCGCCCCGTCCGTCAGGCCATGCACCCCGCAACCGCCGTACAGATGAAGGAACTTATGGAAGACGTGGTCACCGAAGGCACCGGCACCAACGCGGCCATCCCCGGCGCGACCGTCGGCGGCAAGACCGGCACCGCGCAGCACGGCATCGGCAACTCCGGTACGCCGTATGCCTGGTTCGTGTCCTGGGCGCAGGGCGAGCGGGACATCGAACCGAAGGTCGCGGTCGCGGTGGTGGTGGAGGACGCGTCGGCGGACCGGTCCGACATCAGCGGCGGCGGGGACGCGGCGCCGATCGCCAAGGCGGTGATGGAGGCGGTGCTCGGTTCCTGAGACGGGGGTACCGGGAGACGCCCGCCCCGACCTAACGTTCGGTCATGACTGATCCTTTAACATCACCCGCGTACGAACTCGCCCAGGCCAACATCGGCCGCCTCCAATTCCCGCTGGATTCCACGGAGTTGAAGGACTTCGTGGACGCCCTCGACCCCGTGAACGCCGTCGCCGACGCGGCCGAGGGCTTCGTGTGGCGCCTCCAGTCCGACACCGGCAACGCGACCGACGTCCCCGTCCTCGGCGACGACTGGCTGATCATCAACATGTCGGTGTGGCGCGACACGGACACCCTGACCGCGTTCATGTACCAAGGCCGGCACCGGGAGTTGCTGGCTCGCCGCCGTTGGGGGTCCCCCCACGCCCTTTAGGCAGTGGGGGAGGTTCGAGCGGGTGCGCGAGGCGATGACGGTCCTGTGGTGGGTCCCGGCGGGCCACCGGCCCACGGTCGCGGAGGCCGAGGAACGGCTCCTGCATCTGCGGGCGCATGGTGCGACGCCGTACGCGTTCACGTTGAGGACGTCGTTCCCGGCACAGGGGGCGGGGCCGGTGGGGCCGGTCAACATCCCTGAGGGGCTGGGCTGTTCGGTCTAGCGCACCGTCCGCCTACTTGATCGGCGTGCGCACCTCCGAGCGCACACGCAGCACCGTTCCGGCGGCCGACTTCAGGTCCAGGTCCGCGCTGACCCCGCCGAAGGTCATCTCGGCGACCAGCGCGGACGTGTTGCCGTCCGCCCAGGCGCACACCGGGAAGGTGTACGTCGGGCCGGCCGAGCTGTCGGTGACGATCTCGCAGCTGATCCCGGTGCCCGCGCCGGCCGGGGTGACGTCCTTCGGCGGGACGATCACCGTCTTGCCGGCACCGGCCCCGAACCCCTTCAGCGCGCCCGCGCGGATCGCGCCGGTGTTCCTGAGCCGGCCGTAGAAGCCGGAGATCACCAACGCGCCCTGGCCGGCGTCGCCGTAGAGGCTGTAGCGGGCGACGACGGCGTGGGTGACCCGGGAGTTCCGGCTGTGGGACAGCTCCTCCTCCATCTGCCGGCCGGCGGTGCCGGTGAGGTCGTGCGCGATGCGGTAGCGGCTGTCGAGGAGCGTCCCGGGGAGGGTCAACTCGTACTCCGCCTTGGGGAATTCGGCCGCGGTCGCCTCCCGGACCTGCGCGATCGCCACGTTGACGACGAAGCCGAGCCCGAGCACCACGGCCAGGACCCGCAGGGCGAGTTGGGTGCGCCGCCGCAGCGGGGAGGGCGGTGACGGCTGCGGGGCGGGGGAGGCATGGACACGGCAGCACCGTACAGGCGTACGGATCACCGCCGCCCGGCCGATAAGTCGCACACGAGGGTTGACGAGCTTGCTGACAAGCAGTCTCATAAGACGTCGGAGGATGTGACCCCGGGTAACACGCTGATCCGCGAGGTGGGAGAACCATGACGACCCTGACCGAAGCCGACGCGGTCGACGGGCTGCGGGACGCGCTCGGCCTGCTCAAGGACCGTGAGCAGGTCGCCGAGCGGTTGCTCGCGTCCTCCGCGAAGCACTCCTTCGACCCCGACAAGGAACTCGACTGGGCCGCGCCCTTCGAGGACGGCAAGTGGTTCTGGCCGCCGGAGCTGGTGTCCCTGTACGACACCCCGCTGTGGAAACGGATGGGTGAGGAACAGCGCATCCTGCTCTCCCAGCACGAGGCCGCGGCGCTCGCCTCGCTGGGCATCTGGTTCGAGCTGATCCTGATGCAGCTGCTCGTCCGGCACATCTACGACAAGGCGGCGACGAGTGCGCATGTGCGCTACGCGCTGACCGAGATCGAGGACGAGTGCCGGCACTCGAAGATGTTCGCGCGGCTGATATCGCGGGGCGATACGCCCTGGTATCCGGTGAGCCGGGCCCATCAGAACCTCGGGCGGCTCTTCAAGACCGTCTCCACGACGCCGGGTTCGTTCACGGCGACGCTGCTCGGGGAGGAAGTCCTCGACTGGATGCAGCGGTTGACGTTTCCGGATGAGCGGGTGCAGCCGTTGGTCCGGGGTGTGACCCGTATCCATGTCGTCGAGGAGGCGCGTCATGTCCGTTACGCCCGGGAGGAGTTGCGGCGGCAGATGGTGACGGCGCCGCGGTGGTCCCAGGAGTTCACCCGGGTCACCTCCGGGGAGTTCGCGCGGATCTTCTCCATCGCGTTCGTCAATCCCGATGTCTACACGAACGTGGGGCTTGATCAGGCGGAGGCGGTGGCTCAGGTGCGGGCGAGTGGGCATCGGCGGGAGGTCATGCAGAACGGGTCGAGGAAGCTGACGGAGTTCCTGGACGACATCGGTGTGCTGCGGGGTGTCGGGCGACGGCTGTGGAAGGCGTCCGGGCTGCTGGCTTGAGTGTCGGAGTGCGGCCCGGCGGGGGCTGGTCGCGCAGTTCCCGCGCCCCTTAAAACGCAGGCCGGCCCAAGTCTTTAGGGACGCGAGGAACTGCGCGAGCCTTAAAAACACAGGCCGACCCGAGTCTTTAGGGACGCGAGGAACTGCGCGACCCTTAAAAACACAGGCCGGCCCAAGTCTTCAAGGGCGCGGGAAACTGCGCGACCCTTAAAAACACAGGCCGGCCCAAGTCTTCAAGGACGCGAGGAACTGCGCGACCCTTAAAAACACAGGCCGGCCCAAGTCTTTAGAGGCTCGGGGAACTGCGCGACCCTTAAAACGCTGGCCGGCCCAAGTCTTTAGGGGCGCGGGGAACTGCGCGACCAGCCACGACGCGCCCGCACCCGCCCGACTACCCTGCACCCATGTCCCCCGCCACCCCCGCATACCGTCGACTGGGCGTCGAGGAGCGGCGCAGCCAGCTCCTCGACGCCTCGCTCACCCTCTTCGCGCACCGCGCCCCCGAAGAGGTCTCCCTCGACGACGTGGCGGAGGCGGCCGGGGTCTCGCGCCCCCTGGTGTACCGGTACTTCCCGGGCGGCAAGCAGCAGCTCTACGAAGCCGCCCTCAGGTCCGCCGCCGACGAACTCCGGCAGTGCTTCGACGAACCCCGCGAGGGCCCGCTCCTCCCCCGCCTCGCCCGCGCCCTGGACCGCTACCTCGGCTTCGTCGACCAGCACGACGCCGGTTTCAGCGCCCTCCTCCAGGGCGGCAGCGTCGTAGAGACGTCCCGCACGACAGCCATCGTGGACGGCGTCCGCAGGGCCGCCGCCCTGCACATCCTCAGCCACCTCGGGGTCACCGACCCCGGCCCCCGCCTCCGCATGACCGTACGGATGTGGATCACGGCCGTGGAAGCCGCGTCCCTCATCTGGCTCGACGAGGACAAGCAACCGCCGCTCGACGAGTTGCGGGACTGGCTGGTCGAGCAGTTCGGGGCCGTGCTGTCGGTGACGGCGCGGCGGGACCCGCAGACGGCCGCGCTGGTCCAGGGCCTCGCGGCGGATGGCTGAGACTGGTCCCGTGAAGAGCGAAGAGACCCCGTTCGAGGGCGGCCCGATGGACGGGCGTTCCCTGCCCGTGCTGCTCGGCCCGACCGGCACCCCGCCGAAGACGTACCGCATCCCGGTCCCCGACGACGCCGGCGGCCCGCCCACCGTCCTCGTCTACCGCCGGGTCCCCCGCGCCCACAGCAAACGACTCGGCCTCCCCAAAGGCTGGAAGTACGAGTACTCCGCCGAAGGTGAAAAAGGGGCGGGGAAGCGGGGAAGCGGACTCAGGTGGCCCTGGACCAAACCGGACGCCGAACCGGACGCCAAGCCGGACTCCGCACCAGACGCCACGCCGGGCGGCAAGCCGGACGACACCCACGGGTGACCTGGTTACGCCGAACCGCGCACACCCGGCGCGCGGACCCGCCGCCCCCGGCTGATGCTCACGGTGCGGGGCGGAAGGCCCGCCGCGCACCGGAGGTGATGACGTGTCAGGAAGGCTTCTGCGTCTGGTCTGTACGGCAACGGTGGCGGCCGGCACCGTCCTCGCCCCGCTGCCCGCCGCGGCCGTACCCGAACCCCCGGCCCCCGGACAGCGCCCCGTGGCCGAACTCCTGACGGACCTTCAGACCCTCTACCAGGATGCCGAACATGCCACGGAGACGTACAACGCCACCGAGGAGAAGCTGAAGAAGCAGCGCGCCGAGGTCGACCGCCTCGACTCCGAACTCTCCCGCGCCCGCCTCTCCCTCCACGACAGCCGGGGCGCGGCCGGCCGCCTGGCCCGCGAGCAGTACCAGAACAGCACCGCCATCTCCCCGTACGTCCGCCTCCTCCTCGCCCGCGATCCCCAGCACGCGCTCGACGAGGGGCATGTCATCGGCCAGTTGGCGCGGGAGCGCGCCGAGACGATCGGCCGACTGGTCGGCAGCGAGAAGAAGAGCGACGGCCTGGCCCGCGCGGCCCGCAAGGCCCTGGACACCCAACTCACCCTGGCCGCCCGCCAGAAGAAGGACCAGGACGACGTCCGCAAACGCCTCGCCGACGTGGAGAAGCTCCTCACGTCCCTCACCCCCGACCAACTCACCGCCCTGGCAGCCTTCGAGAAGACCGACGTCGACAAGTCCCAGCAGAAGCTGGTCACTTCAGGCGCCCTGGGCGACGACAACCGCGAACCCTCACGCGAGGGCGACCGGGCGTTGCGCTACGCGGTACAGCAGGTGGGCAAGCCCTACGAGTGGGGAGCGGAGGGCCCGAAGACGTACGACTGCTCGGGCCTGACGTCCGAGGCCTGGGGCCACGCGGGAACGCCGATCCCGAGGACGAGCGAAGAGCAATGGGCCGAGCTGCCGAGAGTCCCGCTCAACGAACTCCGCCCCGGCGACCTGGTCATCTACTTCCCCAAGGCAACCCACGTGGCGCTGTACTTGGGCGCGGGCCAAGTGGTCCAAGCCCCCCGCACAGGCGAGAAGGTCCAGGTGTCGCCGATCGCGTCCTACCCCATCCTCGGAGCAGTACGTCCAGATCAGCGCCCCAAAGGGGCGCGGGGAACTGCGCGCCCAGCCACAACGGACGCGCAGCCGCCAACTCTCCCCACCACCAACGGCGATTAGGCCCCGGCAACAGAAGCCAGGTAAGCCCCGGTCTTCTCCGGCTCATAGAAGAAGTTCTCAAAATCGGCGGGGTCATCAAACCCGTTGGCGAACCGATCCGCCACCGGCGGCAACTGCCCAGCCGCCCCAATAAGGTTGAGAATGTGCTCCGGCGGCGGAGCCAACATCGCGTTGGTCCACTTCGTAACGTGCCGCGCAGTCTCCCAGTACCGCTCGAACGTCGCCGTCATCCAGTCCCCGTCGAACTCCTTCTCCCCGTGCTCAAGAATCGACGCGAGATACGAAGCGGCGCACTTGGACGCGGAGTTGGACCCCTGCCCGGTGATCGGGTCGTTCGCGACGACGACATCCGCGACGCCCAGCACCAGTCCACCACCGGGCAGTTGACCGACCGGGTTACGGACGGTGGGCGCGTACCGCCCGGCCAACGTCCCACCCGCGTCCGTCAGTTCGACGTCCCGCGCCCGCTCGTACTCCCACGGCGTGAACTTCTCCATGAGTTCCAGGGTCAGGGAGAGGTGCTGAGCCGGGTCCTTGACGCCGTTGAAGACGTCCAACGGCCCGCCGGGTATGCCCTCCCAGAACAGGATGTCCGCGCGCCCGGACGTGGTGAGCGTCGGCATGACGAACAACTCGCCCACGCCGGGCACCAGGTTGCAGCGGACCGCCTCGAACTCCGGGTGCTCCGGGCGCGGTCCGAGACCGTGGACGTAGGAGACCGCCAGCGCGCGCTGCGGCTCGGTGTACGGGGACCGCTCCGGGTCGCGGGCGAACATCGAGACCAGCTCGCCCTTGCCCGCGGACACCAGGACGAGGTCGTACGTACGGGAGAAGTAGTCGAGGTCGCCGACTGCCGCGCCATGGATGACCAGTTGGCCGCCGCGCTGGGCGAACGTCTCCATCCAGCCGGCCATCTTCACCCGCTGGTCGACCGACTGCGCGTACCCGTCGAGCTTGCCCACCCAGTCGATCGCGCGCTGCGTCGGACCCGGATCGTGCGAACCGGGCGCGGCGACCGAGACGCCGAGTCCTTCGATCTTCGGGGCCTGGGACTCCCAGAAGTTCAGCTGGAGATCGCGCTCGTGCCGCAGTGCCGTGGTGAACATGCACTGCGTCGACATGACCCGCCCGGTGCGGATCTCGTCCGCCGTCCGGTTGGACATCAGGGTGACCTCGTACCCGTGCGACTGGAGTCCGAGGGCGAGTTGGAGCCCGGACTGACCGGCTCCGACGACGAGTATCTTCCGCATACGGGTGGTGGCTCCTTGGTCGCGACCGATCGTGGTCGAGGGCTACTCGGGGGTGACGTCCAGCGCGTGGGCGACGAGCGCGAGCAGGGTCTCGATGGCCGAAATCCGCTGCCGCGCATCCATGATCATGACAGGTACGTGCGCGGGGATCGTCAGAGCCTCCCGCACGTCCTCCGGGTCGAACCGCTCGCTGCCCGCGAAGTGGTTGACCGCGACGACGTACGGCAGCCCGCAGCTCTCGAAGTAGTCCAGCGCCGGGAAACAGTCCTTGAGGCGGCGGGTGTCGGCCAGCACGACGGCGCCTATCGCGCCGCGCACCAGGTCGTCCCACATGAACCAGAACCGCTGCTGGCCCGGCGTACCGAAGAGGTAGAGCACCAGGTCGTCGTCGAGCGTGAGACGGCCGTAGTCCATGGCGACCGTGGTGGTGACCTTGTCCGGGGTGCCGGTGAGGTCGTCCGTCTCCTCGCTGGCCTCGGTCATCAGCGCCTCCGTCTGGAGGGGCTGGATCTCGGAGACGGCGCCGACCATGGTGGTCTTGCCGACGCCGAAGCCGCCGGCCACCACGATCTTCGTGGCGACGGGCGCGCGCGTGCGGTCCTGCTGCCAGGGCCGCAACTGCTCCTCGTCGTCGAGGAGTTGCTTCTCGTCGTTGCGCAGTCGCTTCTCGTCGTCGAGGAGCGGGGAGACGCCGTAGGCGGCGGCGTCAGAGACGGCGGAGTCCACTCAGCACCTTTTCCAGCAGAGCGCGGTCAGGACGGCCCGTACCGTGAGCGGTTCCGGTTCCGTACACACGGATCTTTCCCTGGTCCGCGAGATCGCTCAGGAGCACGCGGACCACACCGAGCGGCATCTTCAGCAGCGCGGCGATCTCGGCCACCGTGCGCATACGGCGGCAGAGTTCGACGATGGCCCGCATCTCCGGCATGACCCGGGTGTTGAGGGAGCCGTTCGTCAACTCCTTGCGCTCCTCCGGGGCTTCGAGCGCCGCGACGAAGGTCTCCACGAGGAGGACATGGCCGAATCGGGTACGGCCGCCGGTGAGCGAGTAGGGGCGTACCCGGGCGGGTTTGCGGTCGCCGCCGCGCACCGGGAGCTTGTTGGGCGTACTGCCGCTCATCGCGCACTCCCCGAGGTCGCGTCTTCGAGGGATTTCCGTAGCTCGCTGCGGAGTTCGGGCGTCAGGACGTGGCCGGCGCGGCCGACGAAGAGCGCCATGTGGTACGCCACGACGCTCATGTCGCAGTCCGCGGAGCCGTGCACGCCGAGCAGCGAACCGTCGCTGATCGACATCACGAAGAGGCTGCCCTCCTCCATCGCGACCATGGTGTGCTTCACCGGGCCTGAGTCCATCAGCTTCGCGGCGCCGACGGTGAGGCTGCCGATGCCGGAGACGATGGTGGCGAGGTCCGCGGCGGAGCCTCGTGGGCCGGTGCGCTTGGCTTCGAGAGCTTCCTTGGCCTCGGCGTTCCTCCCCGGATCGGAGGAGAGGAGCAGCAGGCCGTCGGAGGAGACGACCGCGACCGACTGGATGCCGGGCACCTCCTCGACGAGGTTGCTCAGCAGCCAGTGCAGGTTGCGGGCTTCACTGCTCAGTCCGAAGGTACTGGGCGCGGTCAACTGCTTGCCTCCTCGACGGTGCCCCCCGTGGGTTCTTCGGATCGTGCGGGTGCGCTTCGCGGGGCCGGGACCGGGTTCTGGCCGGTCTGTTCGGCGATCTCCGCTTCTACGTCCTTGTAGCCCGCGGAGGCTCCCGCGCGGAAGCCGCCCAGTCTGCGGCGCAGGGCGTCCGCGTCGACTGTGCCGGTCCGCTGGCGCGGGGCTTGGGCGGGTTGGGTGATCTTGGGGGTGCGTTTGGGGAGGCCCTTGTCCGTGACGGGGTCCTCGTCCTGGGCTCGTTCGTGTTCCACGGCTTCGGCTTCGCCTTCAGCCGTGAATTTGTTCCCACCCGCACCGCCCGTGCGGGCATCGTTGTCGGGTGCGGGTGGCCCCTGTGGGGCGAACTCGCCGTCGGCGGCCGGCCGTTCGTCTGCGGCCGTGGCCCCTCGGTCCTCCGGCGTCAGCGGCAGCAGGAGTTCCATCGTCATCTCCGCAGGAGACTCCGCCGGGATCTCCACCGGATTTCTCACCGGAGCCTGCGCCGACGTCTCCGCCGGAGTCTCCCGTACCGCCTGCTCCGCCAGGGCCACCAGCGGGTCCGTGTGGTCCGAGTGGGCCGAACGGCCTCGCAGGACGTTGGAGTTGGCCTCCGCCGAGGCGCCGGGGAGGGAGTAGGAGTGGGTGTCGCCGGGCTGCGGGGTGGCGGAGGGGACCGCCGACGTGGGGGCCGGTGCCAGCAGCGGGCTCGGGAGGACCACCACCGCCGCGATGCCGCCCTGTTTCTGGTCGCGGAGCTGGACTCGGACGCCGTGGCGGTGGGCCAGGCGGGCCACGACGTACAGGCCGAGGCCCAGGCCCTCCTCGCCCTCCTGGTCGTAGGGGGACTCCGGGTCGAACTCGGTGAGGCGGAGGTTGAGGCGGGCCATGCGGTCGTCGGTCATGCCGATGCCCTCGTCCTGGACGGAGAGCATGACCTCGCCGTTCTCCAGGAGCCAGCCGGAGATCTCCACGGGGGCGTCCGGCGGGGAGAACGAGCTCGCGTTCTCCATCAGTTCGGCCAGGAGGTGGCTCAGGTCGTCGGCCGCGAAGCCCGCCACGTGCGCGTGCGGGGGGAGGGCTGAGATGCGGACGCGTTCGTAGCGCTCGATCTCGCTGACCGCCGCGCGGACCACGTCGACCAACGGGACGGGTCCGGCGTGCTGTTGGACGTGCTCGGTGCCGGCGAGGACGAGGAGGTTCTCGTTGTGGCGGCGCATGACCGTGGCGAAGTGGTCGAGCTTGAAGAGGGTGGCGAGGCGGTCGGGGTCCTGCTCGCGCTCCTCCAGGCCCTCGATGACGGCGAGTTGGCGCTCGACCAGGCCCAGGCTGCGCAGCGCGAGGTTGACGAAGGTGCCGCCGATGCTGGTCCGCAGGCGCTCCAACTGCGTTGCGGAATCGGTGACTTCGGCGCGGAGTTCCTCGCGGGCGTCGGCCATCTTCTGGCGCTGGCCGACGAGGTGCTTGCGGTCGGCCTCCAGGGTGGCGATGCGCTCGTGGAGGGTGGCGGCGTGCGCGTGCAGGGCGTTGACCGAGCGGACGACCTGGGCGAACTCGTCGTTGCGGCCGGTGAACTTGATGGGCTCCTCGGCGCTCGGGTCCTCCGCCTCGGCCAGCCGCGTCGAACCCCGGCGCAGGACCGAGAGCGGGCGGGTGAGGGTGCGGGCCATGGCGGTGGCGATGCCCACGGCGAGCAGCATGAGGGCGCCGAGGATCGCGACGCGGAGTTCCAGCGCCTTGACGTCGTCGTCGCGGAGCCGGGCGAGGTCCTTGCCCCGGTCCACGTAGAGCGCGGACTCCTCGCCGCGCATCAGGTCCACGCGGGCGGAGAGCGCCGCGTCCAGCTTCTTCGTGCTGGTGTCCAACTGGTCGTCGGACAGCGTGGGTTGGGCGGTGAGGGAGGCGAGGTACTTCTCGGCGGAGTTGACCTCGGACCCGGTGACCGTGGAGTCGTAGCCCGCGACGGTGTCCTTCGTCGCGCTGTCGCGGAAGTCGGCGAGGGCCGCGTCGGAGCGCAGCCGGGCCTGCTGGGCGGCGGCGCTGAGGGCGTCGCGCTGCTTGCTCTGGGCCTTGGTGGAGGTGGTCTCGGTGACAGAAAGACCGGTGATGGGGCTGATGACCGTCTCGGTGGTCGTCGGCACGTTCAGGGCGGCGAGGAGCAACCCGCGGGTGGCGGCGGCCTGTTGGACGGCGGCGTCGAGTTCGGCGAGCGCGTAGGCGCCGGAACCGGCCCGCGGCGGCATCTTCTCCGCCAACTGCTCGGCCAGCCGGTGCAGTTCGGTGATGGCACCGGAGTACGCGTCGTGCGCCTCCAGCGCGCTGCTCTTGCCGGTGAGCGCGGCCCGTCGTACGGCGGCGACGTCGTCGAGGTCCGAGCGGAGCGCGGCGGGGATGTCGGTGTCGGCGCGGAGTTCCTCGACCTGCCGGTCCACGCGGGCGCTGCGATCCTCGTCGGGGGCCTGGGACTTGGGGCGTCCGGCGGCGATGTACGAGGTGACCGCGTCCCGCTCGTCGGCGAGGGAGTGGGCCAGCGACAGCGCGTCCTGGGTCTGCCCGGAGAGCGTCACCAGGTCCTGGGAGTCGCTCAGTTGGCCCGAGGCGGTGATGAGGGAGGGGACACCGGCCGCGGCGATGGCGGCGGCCACGACAGCCACGGCGATGATGAGCCGGTTGCGTACGTGGGTACGGCGCCCGCTGCCCGCGGGGTCGGGCACGGCGGCACCGGTGGCGCCCCCCTGGGGGGCCGTCTGCTTGCCTGTGCGCCGCGGCCGCTTCTTCTGCACCGGTGCTCGCATTCCTGACTCGTGATACCCATGGGCCCGGGTGACGCTCCGTCATCCCGGTACGGCGACCCTCCCAGTGCCGGTAGGCAGTGGTCGCGCATCGTCCGGCCCGCCACCCGAAGGAGTGAACCCCGGACGGGAGTTGGCGGGCAAGTTCCGGCGGCCGCTCCAAAGGGCCCGCGCGCGGCGCCGGTTGGACGTGAGCGGCGTGCTTTGGCAGGATTCGCCGCCACGCATTCCCGGAGTGATCCATTCCAGCCCAAACCAGGCGTCTGACCTGCGGGACTGCGCTTATTCGACCATGAGTGCCAACGTTTTGCGGAGCCTGTGAAGAGGTCGTGCAGACTGGCCGTATGCGTACGGAACTTGTGTCGGAACCCGGCGACCCGGACCGCCCCAACGAGGACTTCGCGAGCGTCGGCCTTCCGGCCTCGGGACAGGGCGGTTCGCTGATCGTCCTGGACGGAGTGACACCGCCGAGAGGCGAGACGGGCTGTCTGCATTCGGTCCCCTGGTACACCGCGCGCCTGGGCGGCGCGCTGACCGAACTGACCGTTTCCTGCCGGGATCTGACCCTGGCGGAGATTCTCTCCCGGGCGATCCTCCGAACAGCTGAGGCCCACGCCACCACCTGTGACCTTTCTCACCCACGCACCCCACAGGCGACCGTGGTGCTGGCCCGCTGGTCCCCCCAGGAGGTCGAATACCTGGTCCTCTCGGACTCCGCGCTGCTGGCCGAATCCCCGTCCGGCGAGGTGACCGTCGTCCTGGACGACCGCCTCTCCCGCCTCCCCCGCTCCGCCCTCGCGACGGACGCCATGATCGACACCACGCTCCGTAACAAGGAGGGCGGCTTCTTCACGGCCGCCGCCGACCCCTCGGTCGCGGCCCGGGCGGTGACGGGCTCACTCCCCCGCACCGCCGTCCGCACCCTCGTCGCCCTGACGGACGGGGCGACCCGCTGGGTGGAGAAGTTCGGCCAGGGCGACTGGGCGGACTGCTTCACTCTCGTACGGAAGGAGGGGGCGGCGGAGTTGGTCGGCCAGGTCCGGGCGCTGGAGCGCGCCGACGCGCAGGAGCGGACGTATCTGCGGCGGAGCAAGACGCACGACGACGCGACCGTTGTGTACGCCGAGCTGTGAGGGCGGTGGCCGCGAGCCGGGCGCTGTCGCGGGTCATGGGCCCGGGGTGACGCTGCTTTCGGCCGAGGGGCGGTTCTCGGGGGCCGAGGGCGCCGTGTTGTCCGGGGTGATCCAGACGCCGACCATGGCGGTCGCCAGCGCGGTGGCCGCGGCGACCAGCACCGTGGTGGCCGGAACGGCGGTCGCCGACAGCGAGCGGAAGTTGCGGATCTGCCCCCAGCGCAGGCCGGCGGCGCGCACCAGGCGGGCTTCCCAGTAGAGGCCGAGGACGAGGAGGACGGCGAGGCAGTTGCCGGTGGCCAGCAGGAGGGAGACGGCGAAGTCGCGTGGTTCCCGGCCGCTGTACAGGAGTTGGGCGAGTTCGGCGGGGAGGACCACGGCGAGCAGACACAGCGCCTTGCCGATGGGACTGCCGCCGCGCAGCCACGAGTAGGCGTAGCCGTAGACGAAGCCGTAGACGGGCCAGCGCAGGGTGTACAGCCACACCTGGAGGTCGCCGATGCCCTGGGCGTCACCGGCCGCCAGCGAGGGCACCGTGTACCCCATCCACGGCAGGCACAGGACACCGAGCATCACAGCCGCAGCCACCCCGTTGCGCAGGGCGGTGCGGCCTCCGGACGTGCCCAGGGCGGCCAGCCGGAGGGCGGCCGAGTGCTGCGGTGCCGTGCCGCGGGAGCCCAGTGCGCCGAGCCCGAGCCACCGTTCGTTCCAGGCGCGCGCCGTCAGCTCTCCGGTGGCGAGGGCGACCCGCGAGGAACCGAGGAACTCCCGGCGGCCCGCCGCCAGGGCCTGTTCCTTCAACAGGGCGTGCACCATCCGGTTGTGGGCGAACGCCGGCGTGCGGTGGAGGCGGGCGGCCCGCGCCTCGTCGCTGGGCGGCAACAGCCAGGAGAACCCCAGGGCGGCGATCACCAGCGCGAGGTAGTAGCCGCTGCGCTGCCATTCCTCGTCGAAGACGGCGAACCCGTAGAAGGCGAACCCGGTGCCGACCGCGGCGATGCCCAGCCCCACGACGGCCGTGCGGACGTGCCGGGGCCACTCCCCCGGTGCGTTCCCGTGCACCCGGAGATACGCCAGGGGGAAGCACAGGAGCAGGATCAGCACGCCCGCCAGGGGCCAGGTCGCGGCGACACCGGGCAGCATGCCGACGACCGTCCAGGTCCCGTCGTACTGCTCCGACCAGCCGTAGGCCCAGTGGTGATCGACCGCCGACTCGGCCAAGGAGGCGGCCAGCACGAGGCCCGCCGCCGGCATCAGCCATCTGCGCCGCGTCTCCACGGCGCCCACGGCCAGCAGGATCGCGGGCCAGCCCCAGTCCAGGGCCGCCAGAGCCAGGGAGTTCACCGCGGGCCAGACGGCGAACGGCCTTCCGTCGCCGTTGTCGGGCAGTCCGGTGCCCGGACCCGCGGCCAGCACCGCGAGCCATACGCAGCCCGCCGCCGTGCCGGCCCAGCGCCGCCCGGCCGGCCCCCACGCACCTCGCCGCAGGCTCCATGCCACGCCCGCGGTCGCGACGACCGCGAAGGCCACCGGCACCAGGGGCCAGGCAGTACGTCCCGTCACCGCGAGGACACCGGCGGGTATCAGCAGGACGGCGCTCGGAAGCAGCAGCCCCAGGAGCACGGACGGACGCGGCGGGCGGCCCGTGAGCACCCGCACCGCGACACCGGCCAGCAGGAACGGCAGCACCACCCACCACCAGACCGCGAGCACCGCCCCACGGCCCGGATACGCCCACCACGGCTGCGAGAGGCCCACCCCGGCGAGGGCGTACTCCAGCGCCGCTCCCGTCACCGCGCATCCGGCCACGGCCGCACCGGTCCAGCGGCGCCGGGTGGCGGACGGCGCCCACTCCCGTACGAAGGGAAGGACCCACCGGACGGTCATCGCCACCACGGCGAGCGCGAGCCAGGACGCCTCCCGGCGGGCGGGCAGATGCTTCTGCAGCGCTTCGCCGATGCGGGCGATATTGCTCAGATGCTCCGCGCCCGGAGTGTCTGGACCGCCGAGTTCCACGGTCACGCGGCTGAGACCGCCGGGCAGCAGCAGTCGGGCACGATGGGGGCTCTGGCTCAGAGTCGTCCCGCCGTCGAGGCCCACGATGAGGCGGTCCGGCGACTCGACGGTGACGGTCCAGCGGTCGTAGATGCCGCGCGCCCCCAGCCACTCCTGTTCGGGTTCGACGGTGAGGGCCGTGTGACCGTCCAGGCAGTCGTATGCGGTGCCCCGCCAGTCCGTCTCGGCGAGGTCGGTCGCGTACACCGTGGACTTCGGCCGCTGCTGCTTGAGCCCGTCGTCGTCGGGGCCGAACCCGAACCCCTGGGAGTCGCAGTCGTCGGTCGCGCCGCCGATCAGGACGCTGAACGGCAGCCATGTTTCGAGGTCGTCGGAGTCGCCCCGCAGATCCTCGACCATGGGGTCGTCGGGACGCAGGGCCACGGTGTGCCGTGCCGTGGCGTGCCAGTAGCCCGAGTTCGATCCGCTTCCCGGGACGATGCGCACGAGCGTCTCGCCGGTCCGGGGCGGGCGGTCCTCGGCCCGGTACTTCCGCTCGGCGGCTTTCAGCTTCTGGTCGGCCTTCCCGTCCCCCGCGTCGGCGTCCGCGTTCCGCGCCTCGGACATCGCGTGGACGTACACCCGCGTGGCGGTCCGCACCCACTCCACGTGTGCGCCCAGCGGAGCCAGGACCGCGGTCGCGGCCAACAGCCCTCCCCCGAGCATCCGTCCGTACCGCCGGATCACTCCAGCCATGCCCATCGCCCCCGTCCCCCGACGGGCGCCAGGGTAACGGCCGGACTCCCCGTCGCGGAGGTCTCTCGCGCGACCCGGTGCTACTTCTCCATGACCCCGTTCAACTGGTGGATCAGCCGGGCCAGTTCGGCGACCTCGCGGCGGTCCCAGTGGGAGAGCTGGCTGACGTAGCGCGCCCGCCGGGCCTCGCGGACGTGGGCGACGCGGCGGCGGCCCTCGTCGGTGAGGTCGACCAGCCAGGCGCGGCCGTCCGCCGGGTCGGGCTCGCGGGCGATCAGGCCGAGGTCCTCCAGGGCGCGCAGCTGGCGGGACATCGTGGCCTTGCCGACGCCGATGTAGGCGGCCAGCTCCGTGGCCCGCTGCCTGCCGTACTCGTCGAGCCGGACCAGCAGGCCGTACGCGGCGGACTCCAGGTCGGGGTGGACCTCGCGGGCCATCTCGCCCTGGTTGGCCCGGGCCCGGCGGAAGAGGAACGTCAACTCGCGCTCCAGGGACAGGTATTCGTGGTCGACGGCGAGTCCGTCGGGGCCCACGGGCAGCCCGTCGTCGTCTCTGTCCTCGTCCTTGTGCACGTCAGCACCCATGGTCCGCTTTCCCGATCGTGAAAGTTTCCGCCAAAGACCGTCATCGCCGCAGCTCCGCCAGTATTTCGCAGGGCTAGACCAACGGCGTCGTCCGGACCCCCTTCCCACCCGGTGCGCCGCGTGCGTAGCTTCTTCACCAGGCGCCAGCTGGCATGCCCACGCCATCCACAGCACGTCCTTCCCCCCTCACGGAGGCACGCCATGCCCGCGCCCGGACCCCGATCACCAGGCCCACGCCTGCGGCACCTCTCCCTCGCCCTCGCCCTCTCCGGACTCCTCCTGGCGGGCCTCACGCACCCGGCCGGCGCCGCCACGGTCCCCGCCCGCGGCTCCGCCCACCTCGGCATCGGCGTCCTGGCGCACGACGGCCAGGACGGCACCCCGACCGGCGGTGACGCCACCCAGACGGAGGGCGTCGACGTCAGCGCCTACCAGGGCAACGCCGCCTGGTCGACCCTGTGGAGCAGCGGGGTCAAGTGGGCCTACACGAAGGCGACCGAGGGGACGTACTACACGAACCCGTACTTCGCCCAGCAGTACAACGGCTCCTACGGCGTCGGCATGATCCGCGGCGCCTACCACTTCGCGACCCCGGACACCACGAGCGGCGCCACCCAGGCCAACTACTTCGTCGACCACGGCGGCGGCTGGTCCAAGGACGGCCGCACCCTCCCCGGTGTCCTCGACATCGAGTGGAACCCGTACGGCGCGTCCTGCTACGGCAAGTCGGCCGCGGCGATGGTGAGTTGGATCGCCGACTTCCTGTCCACGTACAAGTCCCGCACCGGCCGCGACGCGGTGATCTACACGGCGACGAGCTGGTGGTCCGACTGCACGGGCAACTCCAGCGCCTTCACGTCCGCCGACCCGCTGTGGATCGCGCGGTACGCCGCGGACCCGGGGACGCTGCCGGGCGGGTGGTCGTTCTACACGATGTGGCAGTACACGTCGTCCGGGACGACGGTCGGGGACCACGACAAGTTCAACGGCGCGCTGGACCGGGTGGTCGCGCTCGCCAACGGGTGAGGAGCCGTCAGTACTACGGCGATGGCCCGGGCCCCACTTGAAGGGACCCGGGCCTTCACCTACCGGTGGACGTCCGTCACGCCGCCACCGGAACCTCCGACGTCGCGCCGTTCGTCGCCGGCGCCAGCGCCAGCTCCAGGACCTGGCGGACGTCCGTCACCGCGTGGACGTCGAGCTTGTCCAGGACCTCGGCCGGGACGTCGTCCAGGTCGGGCTCGTTGCGCTTCGGGATGATGACGGTGGTGACCCCGGCCTGGTGCGCGGCGAGCAGCTTCTGCTTCACGCCGCCGATCGGGAGGACCCGACCGGTCAGGGAGACCTCACCCGTCATCGCCACGTCCGTACGGACGAGCCGGCCGCTGAGCAGCGATGCGAGAGCGGTCGTCATCGTGACACCCGCGCTCGGGCCGTCCTTCGGCACCGAACCCGCCGGGAAGTGGATGTGCACACCCCGGTCCTTCAAGTCGCCCACGGGCAGCTCCAGTTCGGCACCGTGCGAGCGGAGGAAGGACAGGGCGATCTGCGCGCTCTCCTTCATCACGTCACCGAGCTGACCGGTCAGGGTCAGACCCGCCGCGCCCGTCTCCGGGTCGGCCAGCGACGCCTCGACGTAAAGGACGTCACCGCCCGCGCCGGTGACCGCGAGGCCGGTGGCGACACCGGGTACGGCCGTCCGGCGCTCGGCCGGGTCCTGGGCGGACTCGGGCACGTGGTGCGGCCGTCCGATCAGCGCGCGCAGATCGGCGTCGGTCACCGTGAACGGCAGCTCCCGCTGGCCCAGTTCGTGCTGGGCCGCGATCTTGCGCAGCAGCCGGGCGACGGACCGCTCCAGGGTGCGGACGCCCGCCTCACGGGTGTACTCACCGGCGAGCTTGCGCAGCGCGCTCTCGTCGATGACGACCTCGTCGTCCTTGAGCCCCGCCCGCTCCAGCTGACGCGGGAGCAGGTGGTCACGGGCGATGACGACCTTCTCGTCCTCGGTGTAACCGTCCAGCCGGACCAGTTCCATACGGTCCAGCAGTGCCTCCGGGATGGCTTCGAGCACGTTGGCCGTAGCCAGGAACACCACGTCGCTCAGGTCGAGTTCGACCTCCAGGTAGTGGTCGCGGAAGGTGTGGTTCTGCGCGGGGTCGAGCACTTCGAGCAGGGCGGCGGCCGGGTCGCCCCGGTAGTCGGACCCCACCTTGTCGATCTCGTCGAGCAGAACCACCGGGTTCATGGACCCGGCCTCCTTGATTGCCCGGACGATACGACCGGGCAGCGCACCGACGTACGTACGCCGGTGACCGCGGATCTCGGCCTCGTCCCGAACCCCACCGAGCGCGACCCGGACGAACTTCCGCCCCATCGCGTGCGCGACGGACTCACCAAGGGAGGTCTTGCCCACACCGGGCGGACCGACGAGGGCGAGCACGGCACCACCGCGGCGCCCACCCACAACTCCCAGTCCCCGCTCCGCGCGCCGCTTGCGCACGGCCAGGTACTCGGTGATGCGCTCCTTCACGTCGTTCAGACCGGCGTGCTCGGCGTCGAGGATCGCCTTGGCGCCCTGAATGTCGTACTCGTCCTGGGTGCGCTCGTTCCACGGCAGTTCAAGAACGGTGTCGAGCCACGTCCGGATCCACGACCCTTCCGGCGACTGGTCGGAGGAGCGCTCCAGCTTCTCGACCTCCTTGAGCGCGGCCTCGCGGACCTTCTCAGGCAGATCGGCGGCCTCGACCCGAGCCCGGTAGTCGTCGGACTCCTCACCGTCGCTCGTGTCCCCGTTCAACTCGCGCAGTTCCTTGCGGACGGCTTCGAGCTGGCGCCGCAGCAGGAACTCACGCTGCTGCTTGTCGACGCCTTCCTGCACGTCCTTGGCGATGGTCTCGGCAACGTCCTGCTCGGCGAGGTGGTCGCGCAGGTGCTGGGTGGCGAGCTTCAGCCGGGCCACCGGGTCGGCGGTCTCCAGCAGCTCGATCTTCTGCTCGGTGGTGAGGAAGGGCGAGTACCCGGAGTTGTCGGCAAGCGTGGACACATCATCAATGGCCTGCACGCGGTCGACGACCTGCCAGGCCCCGCGCTTGCGCAGCCAGGCGGTGGCCAGCGCCTTGTATTCCTTCACCAGTTCAGCGACCGAGCCGGGCAGGGGCTCGGGCAGGCTCTCGTCGAGCGCGGTGCCCTCGACCCAGAGCGCGGCACCGGGCCCGGTGGTCCCGGCCCCGATCTTCACGCGGCTGCGGCCGCGGATCAGCGCACCCGGATCGCCGTCGGCCAGCCGGCCGACCTGCTCGATGGTGCCGAGCACACCCGTGCTCGCGTAGGTCCCGTCGATCCGTGGCACCAGCAGGACCTTGGGCTTTCCGGGCTCGGACCGCGCGGCGGCCTGGGCGGCCTCCACGGCGGCGCGTACATCGGTGTCGTTCAGGTCCAGCGGAACCACCATTCCGGGCAGCACGACCTCGTCGTCGAGCGGCAGCACGGGCAGGGTGAGCGGTGTGGACGTCGAAGCCATGATCTCCCCTTAGGCAGTCAAGTTGAGCTATGCCGACTCAATGCTTGGGCGTCTTCGATTGTTCCCCACCTGTTGTTCGCTGTGAGCGATCGGCGGTGGCGCGCTGGGCTCTGTGCAGGTCAACACGGAAATGGGGTGGGGGCTTCCCGGGGGGGGCGGGGTGCGTTGGAGGGGTGCGCTGACGGTCGGTATCGGCGGTGGGTATCGGCGGTCGATGTCAGTGGCGCCTGCCACGATCCCCTGACACGACGCCATCACGATCACGATCACGGTTCAGGAGAGACGTATGGGCACCTGGGACACCGGCCCCTTCGACAACGACACCGCGGCGGACTGGTGCGGCGACCTCGACGACGCCTCTCCGGACGCGCGTCAGGGCTTGGTCCGCGACACACTCGCCCGGGCGGCCGACACCACCGACTACCTCGACGCGCGCGTCGCCGACGAAGCAGTCGTGGCAGCGGCTCTGGTCGCCGCGCAATGCCCCGGCGGCGAGCCCGCCCACCCCGTCTACGGACCGGACGAGCCGCTCCCCGACCTCACCGGTCTACGCGCCCTCGCCCTCCAGGCCCTCGACCGCGTCATGACCGAGCCGTCCGAACTCCTGGAGCTCTGGGAGGGACCGGACGGCAGCCCCTGGCGGGCGACCGTCAGCCGACTCCGCAGCACGCTCGCGCCCCAGCCGCCAGGAGAACAGCTCAGCCTCACCTGAACCCCCGCCGACAGCGCAACCGCCCGTTCCCGATCCGGAAGGTCCACATGAGCTGGGACGTCCTCCTCCTCAACCTGCCCGACGACATCACCTCGGCGCAGGACATACCCGACGACTACACCCCGCGCCCACTCGGCCGACTGCACGAAGTCCTGGCGACAGTGACCCGGGCCGAACCCGCAACCGACCTCGCGGATCCCACCTGGGGCGACCTCACTGGACCCACCTGGTCCATCGAACTCAGCATCGGCTCGGAAGATCCCGTGGACTCGATCATGTTGCACGTGTGGACCGGGACATCCTGGATACGGTCGAGGCTGCTACTCCCGATCCAGCCGACTCGGCCGAGGCATGCCCGACCCGAACGTGCGGGGACGCTCGGCGCTCGCGGAGGGTGAGGCGCGGAACTGTGACAGTTTTCGCGGAAGTGTCACGTTTCTACGGGGAGGGTGTCCTCCGGCGGGGGTCGGCGACGATCTCACACCGCCACGTGCCCCGGCACGCCTGACATCAGCTCGAACCACACAACCTTCCCCTGTGCCGGCCCCATCGCGAAGCTCCCCCACGCATCAGCGCAGAGCTCCACTAGGGCGAGCCCACGACCGCCTTCGGCATACGGCTCCGGACAGCCCGCCGGGTACGGCACCAGGAATCCCGTGTCCCAGACGCTGGCCCGCAGCCGTTTGTCGGCCCACTTGAGGCTGAGGGAGGCGGGGCCGGGTGCGTGCCGCCAGGTGTTGGTGAGGAGTTCCGAGGTCAACAGGACGGCGGTGTCGGCGAGTTCGGGGAGGGCGTGGCGGGCGAGGACGGAGTGGACGGTGTCGCGGGCGATGGCGGGGGCGAGGGGGTCGTGGGGGACGCGGAGGATGTAGTGCCACTCGGAGGGGGGTTCGGGCAGGCGTTCGTCCATGGCAACTCCTGAGCTACAGAAGGAGGTTGACGGCTCTGTGATCGGCCAGGCACTCACCGTAGGGCAGATTGGGAAACATCTGCTACCACTTCGCGCTATTTCGCCTACGACTAGACCCGATCGTGTGGCGCGGGCAAGACTGTCGCCCATGCCACCGAGGACATCGCCGACCCTGCGACAGCTGCGACTGGGTACCGAACTGCGGCGCATGCGTGAGCAGTCGGGGCTCAGCATCAACGAAGCGTCCACCGCACTCGGCGTCAGCCGCACGCACATCACCAACGTGGAACTGGCCCGCTTCGGAGTGAGCGAGCAGCGGGTGCGCACCCTCGCCGGGATCTACCGCACTCCGGACGAGTCGTACGTCGACGCCCTGGTCGGCATGGCCCAGGACCGCAGGCCCGGCTGGTGGGAGGAGTACCGCGGCGCCCTCGCCACGGGCGCGCTGGATCTCGCCGAGCTGGAATTCCACGCGGTGAACCTGCGCATGTTCGCTCTGGTACACGTGCCGGGCCTGCTCCAGACCGAGGAGTACGCCCGTGCCGTACTGGCAGAACGAGTGCCGCCCTGGCCCGGCGCCGAGCTGCGCCGACGGCTCTCCTACCGGATGAAGCGGCGCGACATCCTCGACCGGGACGATCCGCCCGCGTGCGCGTTCTTCCTCCACGAGGCGGCGCTACGGCTGCACTTCGGCAGCCCCGACATCATGCGTGCGCAGTTGAAGGAGCTGGTCGAAGCCTCACGTCGGCGGAACGTCACCGTAAGAGTCATCCCGTTCAGCGCGGGTGGCTTTCCGGTGCCCGGACTCACCATGTCGTACGCCTCCGGCCCCGTGCCCCAACTCGACAGCGTGCAGCTCGACACCGCGATCGGCGCCGAATTCCTCGATGCGCCCACCCAGTTGGCGAACTACCGTGTGCTCGTGGAGCGCATCACCAAGGCCGCGCTTCCACAGAAGGAGTCACGTGAGTTCATCAACTCCGTGGCACAGAGCGTCTGAAGGCGGGAACATGCCCAGGTTCACTTGGCAGAAGTCGTCCTACTCCGGCTCGGCGGACAACAACTGCGTCGAGCTCGCGGCATCGGACACCACCCTCGCCCTCCGCGAAAGCGACGCCCCCACCGTCGTGCTCCACACCGACCGCCCCCAACTCGCCGCCTTCCTACGGCACATCAAGACCACCACCCCCCGTACCGTCTCGCTGTGAAAGAGGTTGGGGACATGCCCGAGATCGCCTGGCAGAAGTCGTCCTACTCCGGATCGGGAGAGACGAACTGCGTTGAAATCGGCGCCACTCCACACACCCTCGCCCTCCGCGAAAGCGACGCCCCCATCGTCGTACTCCACACCGACCACCCCCAACTCACCGCCCTCCTACGGCACATCAAAACCACCACCCGCCGATAACCAGTTGCCCCAGCTCGCACACCTCCCCGTACCGTCACCCCGTGACAGAACCGGAAACCGAGACCCAGCCCCAGACCCAGGCCCTCCTCGCCGCCTACGACAACCAGATGCGCGGCACCCCACCCATCCCGCCCGCCGGAGTGACGTACGAGAAGGACGGGCCGCTGCTGCGGACGGTCGGACAGTTCAGGGGGTTCGTGAGCGGCCCGCACGACCTGGGGGTGGAGGGACCGGAACTGGACGAACTCATCGTCCGGCAGCGGGAGTTCTTCGCGGCGCGCGGGGAGAGTGTGGAGTGGAAGACGCGTTCCCATGACGTGCCCGCCGACCTCAGCGACCGGCTGCGCGCGGCGGGGTTCGTGCCCGAGGAGCAGGAGACCGTACTGATCGGGCTGGCCGAGGAGATGGCCGTAGGAGAGCCCGTGTTGCCGGACGGGGTCACGATCCGTCGGGTCACCGCCGTGGCGGACCTGCGGCGGATCGGCGCCCTGCAGTCGGCCATCTGGGACATGGACCTGAACTGGCTGGCCACCGACCTGCTCGGCCGGATCGCCGCCGCTCCGGACGACATGGCCGTGTACGCCGTGGAGGCGGAGGGCGAGATGGTCTCCGCGGCCTGGCTCGCCTTCCGGCCGGGGACGGAGTTCGCGAACATGCTGGGCGGCTCGACAGTCGCCGAGTGGCGCGGCAAGGGCATCTACCGCGCCCTCGTCGCCGTCCGGGCCGCTCTCGCCGTCGCCCGCGGAGTGCCGTATCTGCAGGTGGACGCCTCGGACGACAGCGCGCCGATCCTGCGCCGGCTGGGCTTCCGGGCGATCACGACGACCACGCCGTACGTGTGGTCACCCGAGCAACCGGCCGGCCAGAGCGCCGACTTGGCATCCGGGGATCAGACGGGGACCTGAACGCGGGGAGCTGGGCGGGGAGTCAGGCCCCCGCGGCCTCAACCCGAGCCGCCCCAGCCACCGTTGCCGCCCGGTTCACCTGCGCCGTCCGTGCCCAGCGCCGTATCAGCGGCCAGGTCGCGACGCCTATCGTCAGCGAGATCAGGTGGCCCCAGTTCGTCATGGGGTCGGTGAACGCGATCAGGTCGGTGACCAGTGACCAGCCGAACAGGGTGATCAGCGGGAGGCCGAGCCACGGGCGGAGCAGGCCGGACAGCGCTCCTATGCTCGTCGCCACGCCGAAGCTGATGCCGTAGTCGAGGCGGTGGAGGGAGCTGTCGGGGAGGTGGCCCACCAACACCGCGATTCCCACGGTCCCTTCGGTCGCCAGCGTGGCCACTATGTGGCCGAACAGGAAGACACCGGCCGCCCGTACCCCGCCGATCCGGCGTTCCAGCGCGGTCAGCACCAGCAGGAACAGGAACGCGTACGGCGACACCATCCCGCCGACGATCCACAGCGCGGACGCGACCAGCACAAGGAACGGGTCGCGGAGGAGGTGGGTGACGTCCGTGCTGGACGCCTGGTGCAGCTCGTTCACGAACGTGGGATCGGCGTACTGCGCGACGAGTGAGGTGACGACGAGCAGCACGCCGTAACAGAAGGTGAACGGTGTCCCGGTCGGCGTCGGCAGGAGGCGCCAGGGGCGGACGCGGCGCAGCGCGGTCAGAACGTACGGCTCGCCAGGAACGGCAGGGGTGGACGCCGCGACGGACACCGCCGCCGGGGTCGCAGTGCCGAACCTCAACTCCCCGGCCCCGTCCAGCACTTCCCGCTGTCTCGGCATCGCGTCCAGCAGACCGGAATCCAGGGGCGTAACCGACCCGGACTCATCGGCCAGGGGCCCGCCCGAAGGCGTGGCGGAGGCCTGGGTGTCGGCCGTCGCGATCCGTTCCACGGTGAGGCGCTCCTTCCGGTTCACACCCCACCCTTCGCCGTCCCACCAGCCGCTGTCTATGACCGACGCCACGCGAGAGCCGATTCACAGCAACCTGAAAGGCTTCTTGCGCGTCCGCAGGTACCTTGCACCCGGACGTGTTCACCCTGGGTTAATTCGGCTGCACGATCCGGTGAAACTGCCAGGATGGATCGCATGACCACCCCGTACGACACCGCTGTGTACGACAACTCCGCGCACGACAACTCCGCGTACGACTCCCCCGTTGTCCTGGACCGTCGCGAAGGCCCTTACGGCGAGGTGGTGCTGCGCCGGCACGGGGAGTTGCTGCAGATCATCGCCAACGGGTGCTTCCTGATGGACACTTCGGACGGGCGGTCGGAGCGGCTGCTGGTCGACGCCGCCCGCGACGCCCTCGACCCGCGCCCCGAACCCGGCGTACCGCCGGACGTGTTGATCGGCGGGCTCGGCGTCGGCTTCTCGCTCGCGCATGCCGCCGCCGACTCCCGCTGGGGTCACATCACGGTCGTCGAACGGGAACCCGCGATCGTCGAATGGCACCGGTCGGGTCCCTTGTCGGCGCTCTCCGCCGCCGCTCTCGCCGATCCGCGGACCGACATTGTGAAAACGGACCTAGTCGCATTCGTCAATGAGACTTGCGCCACTTTCGACGCGCTCTGTCTCGACATCGACAACGGCCCGGGCTGGACCGTCACCGAGGGCAACGACAGCCTCTACTCGCCGGCCGGACTGGCAAGCTGCGCAAGGGTGTTGAGACCGGGCGGGGTACTCGCCGTATGGTCGGCGCGGCCCTCTCCGGAATTTGAGCGAACCTTATGGAATGCCGGGTTCCAACAGGTGCGTACCGAAGAGATCCCGGTTGCCCGAGGAGTTCCCGACGTCGTGCATCTCGCCGTACGACCTGGATAGCAAAGGCGACGTCACTCCCCGTACTCTGCTTCCCTGACGCCGATCATTCAAGCGTCAAGCGCAGTCATGGGATCACCCCACTGGTTCCGGAAAGCACACTTCAGGGGCGGGCGATGGAGCAGACACACACCTCCCACAACGGTACGGCCACGGCCACGCCGGGCGCGCAGCGCCGGGTGCTCGTGGTCGAGGACGACCCGACGATCGTCGACGCCATCGCGGCCCGTCTGCGCGCCGAGGGATTTCTCGTGCAGACCGCGGGCGACGGGCCGTCGGCCGTCGACACCGCCGAGGCCTGGCAGCCCGATCTGCTGATCCTCGACATCATGCTGCCCGGCTTCGACGGGCTGGAGGTCTGCCGCCGTGTGCAGGCCGCCCGCCCGGTGCCGGTGCTGATGCTCACCGCGCGCGACGACGAGACCGACATGCTGGTCGGGCTCGGGGTCGGCGCCGACGACTACATGACCAAGCCGTTCTCGATGCGGGAGCTGGCGGCGCGTGTGCACGTCCTGCTGCGCCGGGTGGAACGTGCCGTGGTGGCCGCGTCCACCCCGCGCTCGGGCATCCTGCGCCTCGGCGAGCTGGAGATCGACCACGCGCAGCGCCGGGTACGGGTGCGCAGCGAGGACGTTCATCTGACGCCCACCGAGTTCGACCTGCTGGTGTGCCTGGCGAACACCCCGCGTGCCGTGCTCTCGCGCGAGCAGCTGCTCGCCGAGGTGTGGGACTGGGCGGACGCCTCCGGCACCCGCACGGTCGACAGCCACATCAAGGCGCTGCGCCGGAAGATCGGCGCCGAGCGGATCCGCACGGTGCACGGCGTGGGCTACGCACTGGAGACACCGACGCCATGAGCGACGGGCCGACGTCACGGAGGAGCCCCGGGGAACCCTGGGGCGGCGTACGCCCGTTCTCGATCAAGACCAAGCTGGGCGCGCTGGTCGTCATCTCGGTGCTCATCACCACCGGTCTGATGATGATCGCCATGCGCACGGCGACGGAGCTGCGCTTCATCACAGTCTTCTCGATGATCGCCACACTGCTGATAACGCAGTTCGTGGCGCATTCGCTCACCGCGCCGCTGGACGAGATGAACACGGTGGCCCGGTCGATCTCGCACGGTGACTACACGCGCCGGGTGCGCGAGAACCGCCGTGACGAACTGGGCGACCTGGCCGCGACGATCAACGTCATGGCCGACGAGCTGGAGGCCCAGGAGCGCCAGCGCAAGGAACTCGTCGCGAACGTCTCGCACGAGCTGCGCACCCCCATCGCGGGCCTGCGCGCCGTCCTGGAGAACGTCGTCGACGGCGTCTCGGCCGCCGATCCGGAGACCATGCGGACGGCGCTGAAGCAGACGGAGCGGCTCGGGCGTCTCGTGGAGACGCTGCTGGACCTCTCCCGGCTGGACAACGGCGTCGTACCGTTGAAGACCCGCCGCTTCGAGGTGTGGCCGTATCTCTCGGGCGTGCTCAAGGAGGCCAACATGGTCGCCTCCGCGCGTGCGGGCATCGCGTCGGGCTCGGGGAGTCACACGCGCACGGACGTCCATCTGCACCTGGACGTGTCCCCGCCGGAGCTGACCGCGCTCGCCGACCCGGAGCGCATCCACCAGGTCGTCGCCAACCTCATCGACAACGCCGTGAAGCACAGCCCGGCGCACGGGCGCGTGACGGTCAAGGCGCGGCGCGGGTCACTGCCGGAGTCGCTGGAGCTGGAGGTCCTGGACGAGGGGCCCGGCATCCCGAAGGCGCAGTGGGCGCACATCTTCGAGCGGTTCAACCGGGGAGCGGTCAGCTCGCCGCACGGACCGGGCAGCGACGGCGGTACGGGCCTCGGCCTGGCGATCGCCCGCTGGGCGGTGGATCTGCACGGCGGCCGGATCGGTGTGGCCGAATCCGACCGCGGTTGCAGGATCATCGTCACTCTCCCGGGACTGTCTTCCGTGCCAAGTTGACGTAAAGTTCGAACCGGAGCGCCAAGATCCACGACTGCCCGCGCTGACGGACACGTGTGATCAGGCACAGGCCCGCGCCGTTCGCGCGCCCGGCACGCATCCACGCGCCCCTTCTGCAGCGGAACCACGCTTGTTTCCCGCCATTTCAGGCCTCGAAACACACTTTCCGATGTGACTTACGCGACGATGGACCGGCCCGACCTGACCTTGGCGGTCATGGGGGCGTAGCCTTAATTCCCGCTGTCCATCACCTTGTGAAGCGGAAGAGGGCGGTTGCCGCCGTGTCGTCACAGTCCCCCAGTAACTCGACCATCTCGACCGAGTCCGACCAAGCCGCGGGTAAGAATCCCGCGGCGGCGTTCGGGCCCAACGAGTGGCTCGTCGACGAGATCTATCAGCAGTACCTCCAGGATCCGAACTCGGTAGACCGAGCCTGGTGGGACTTCTTCGCCGACTACAAGCCGGGCGCGGCTGCCGCCCCGACCTCGACTTCGGCGGGTACTGCGGCCGCGGGGGCCGCAGCGCCCACCACTCCAGCCCCAGCGGCACCCGCCGCCCCGGCTCCGGCTCCGGCCGCTCCTGCCGCACCCGCGCCCGCCGCTCCGGCGGTCCCCGCGCCGGCGCCCGCAGCCGCCGCTCCGGCGCCGGTGAAGGCCGTAGCCCCGGCTCCCGCGCCTGCGAAGGCGGCGGTCCCGGCCGCTCAGCCGAAGAAGGCGGAGCCCGCGGCCGAGGCCTCCGGTGGCCCGGAGTTCATCACGCTGCGCGGTCCCGCCGCCGCGGTCGCGAAGAACATGAACGCGTCGATCGAGGTCCCCACCGCCACGTCGGTGCGCGCGGTCCCGGTCAAGCTGCTCTTCGACAACCGCATCGTCATCAACAACCACCTGAAGCGCGCCCGGGGCGGGAAGATCTCCTTCACCCACCTCATCGGCTACGCGATGGTGCAGGCCATCAAGGCCATGCCGTCGATGAACTACTCCTTCCAGGAGAAGGACGGCAAGCCGACCCTGGTCAAGCCGGAGCACGTGAACTTCGGTCTCGCCATCGACCTGGTGAAGCCGAACGGCGACCGCCAGCTCGTCGTCGCCGGCATCAAGAAGGCCGAGACGCTGAACTTCTTCGAGTTCTGGCAGGCCTACGAGGACATCGTCCGCCGCGCCCGCGACGGCAAGCTGACGATGGATGACTTCACGGGCGTCACCGTGTCGTTGACCAACCCCGGCGGCCTCGGCACCGTCCACTCGGTCCCCCGCCTGATGCCCGGTCAGTCGGTCATCATGGGCGTCGGCTCGATGGACTACCCGGCGGAGTTCCAGGGCACCAGCCAGGACACCCTGAACAAGCTCGGCATCTCGAAGGTCATGACGCTCACGTCGACCTACGACCACCGGGTCATCCAGGGCGCCGCCTCCGGCGAGTTCCTGCGGATCGTCGCGAACCTCCTGCTCGGCGAGAGCGGCTTCTACGACGAGATCTTCGAGGCGCTGCGCATCCCGTACGAGCCGGTCCGCTGGCTCAAGGACATCGACGCGTCGCACGACAACGACGTGACGAAGGCCGCCCGCGTCTTCGAGCTGATCCACTCCTACCGGGTCCGCGGCCACGTCATGGCCGACACCGACCCGTTGGAGTACCGCCAGCGCAAGCACCCCGACCTGGACATCACCGAGCATGGTCTGACGCTCTGGGACCTGGAGCGGGAGTTCGCGGTCGGCGGCTTCGCCGGCAAGTCCCTGATGAAGCTGCGCGACATCCTGGGCGTGCTGCGCGACTCGTACTGCCGCACCACCGGCATCGAGTTCATGCACATCCAGGACCCGAAGCAGCGCAAGTGGATCCAGGACCGCATCGAGCGCTCGCACTCCAAGCCGGAGCGCGAGGAGCAGCTGCGCATCCTGCGCCGCCTGAACGCGGCGGAGGCCTTCGAGACCTTCCTGCAGACGAAGTACGTCGGCCAGAAGCGCTTCTCGCTCGAAGGCGGCGAGTCGGTCATCCCGCTCCTCGACGCGGTCATCGACAGCGCGGCCGAGTCGCGCCTCGACGAGGTCGTCATCGGCATGGCCCACCGCGGCCGCCTGAACGTGCTCGCGAACATCGTCGGCAAGTCGTACGCCCAGATCTTCCGCGAGTTCGAGGGCAACCTCGACCCGAAGTCGATGCACGGCTCCGGCGACGTGAAGTACCACCTGGGCGCCCAGGGCACCTTCACCGGCCTGGACGGCGAGCAGATCAAGGTCACCCTCGCGGCGAACCCGTCCCACCTGGAGACGGTCGACCCGATCATCGAGGGCATCGTCCGCGCCCGCCAGGACATCATCAACAAGGGCGGCACGGACTTCACGGTCCTCCCGCTGGCCCTGCACGGTGACGCGGCCTTCGCGGGCCAGGGCGTGGTCGCCGAGACGCTCAACATGTCGCAGCTGCGCGGCTACCGCACCGGCGGCACGATCCACATCGTCATCAACAACCAGGTCGGCTTCACGGCCGCTCCGGAGTCCTCGCGTTCTTCCATGTACGCGACGGACGTGGCGAGGATGATCGAGGCCCCGATCTTCCACGTGAACGGCGACGACCCGGAGGCAGTGGTCCGCGTCGCGCGCCTGGCCTTCGAGTTCCGTCAGGCGTTCAACAAGGACGTGGTGATCGACCTCATCTGCTACCGCCGCCGCGGTCACAACGAGTCGGACAACCCGGCCTTCACCCAGCCCCTGATGTACGACCTGATCGACAAGAAGCGCTCGGTGCGCAAGCTGTACACCGAGTCGCTGATCGGTCGCGGCGACATCACCCTTGAGGAAGCCGAACAAGCCCTCCAGGACTACCAGGGCCAGCTGGAGAAGGTCTTCACGGAGGTCCGCGAGGCGACGGCCCAGCCCGGTGCCGTTCCCATGTCGGACCCGCAGGCGGAGTTCCCGGTCGCGGTCAACACGGCGATCTCCTCCGAGGTCGTCAAGCGCATCGCCGAGTCCCAGGTCAACATCCCGGACAACTTCCACGTCCACCCGCGCCTGCTGCCCCAGCTGCAGCGCCGGGCGACGATGGTCGAGGACGGGACGATCGACTGGGGCATGGGCGAGACGCTGGCGATCGGTTCGCTGCTGCTGGAGGGCACCCCGGTACGCCTCTCCGGCCAGGACTCCCGCCGCGGCACGTTCGGCCAGCGCCACGCGGTCCTCATCGACCGGCAGACGGGCGAGGACTACACCCCGCTCCAGTACCTCTCCGAGGAGCAGGCGCGCTACAACGTCTACGACTCGCTCCTCTCCGAGTACGCGGTCATGGGCTTCGAGTACGGCTACTCGCTCGCCCGTCCCGACGCGCTCGTGATGTGGGAGGCGCAGTTCGGCGACTTCGTCAACGGCGCGCAGTCCGTGGTCGACGAGTACATCTCGGCGGCGGAGCAGAAGTGGGGCCAGACGTCCGGCGTCACGCTCCTGCTCCCGCACGGCTACGAGGGCCAGGGCCCGGACCACTCCTCGGCCCGGGTGGAGCGCTTCCTGCAGCTCTGCGCGCAGAACAACATGACGGTCGCGATGCCGACCCTCCCGTCGAACTACTTCCACCTCCTGCGGTGGCAGGTGCACAACCCGCACCACAAGCCGCTGGTGGTCTTCACCCCGAAGTCGATGCTGCGCCTGAAGGCCGCCGCGTCGAAGACGGAGGAGTTCACGACGGGTCAGTTCCGCCCGGTCATCGGCGACGCGACGGTGACGGACCCCGCGTCCGTCCGCAAGGTCGTCTTCGTCACCGGCAAGCTCTACTACGACCTTGAGGCCGAGCGCGCCAAGCGCGGCACCACGGACGTGGCGATCATCCGCGTCGAGCGCCTGTACCCGCTGCCGGGTGCGGAGCTCCAGGCGGAGGTCAACAAGTACCCGAACGTCGAGAAGTACCTGTGGGCCCAGGAGGAGCCGGCGAACCAGGGTGCCTGGCCCTTCATCGCCCTCAACCTGATCGACCACCTGGACCTCGCGGTCGGCGCGGACGTGCCCCACGGCGAGCGACTGCGGCGCATCTCGCGCCCGCACAGCTCGTCGCCGGCGGTGGGTTCCGCGAAGCGTCACCAGGCCGAGCAGGAGCAGTTGGTGCGGGAGGTCTTCGAGGCGTAACCGCCCCGAACCACCGCACGCGGCCGGGCCGCACCCCCACTTCCGGGGGTGCGGCCCGGCCGTTTGCGCGCACTTATCCTTGACCCATGTACTTCACGGACCGTGGCATCGAGGAACTGGAGAAGCGACGCGGCGAGGAAGAGGTCACCTTCGAGTGGCTGGCCGAGCAGCTCCGCACCTTCGTCGACCTGAACCCGGACTTCGAGGTCCCGGTGGAACGCCTGGCGACCTGGCTGGCCCGCCTGGACGACGAGGACGACGACGAGTAGTTCCTACGACGCTCCCGCCGGGGCGTGTCAGTCGCGCGGGCGGGCGAAGTCGTAGGCGAGGCCCAGCGCCCCGTGCGCCAGGAGCAGCGCCCCCGCGACGATCCAGCCTCCGCTACGGCGTCGTAGGCCCCAGGTCGTGAGCGGGAGGCCCGCCGCCAGCTGGGTCAGGGCGAGGGCGCGTGCTCTGGGGGTGCCGGACCAGGGCATCCAGGGTCCGAGGCGGCTGCAGTCGACCGCGTCGAGTTCCGCGCGGACCGCCTCACGCCAGCCCGCCCACTCAACCTGCTGGGCATCGGGGCGCACGCGGACGATCTCCCGGAGGCGGTCGGCGGATTCACCCGGGGTGAGGCCGGTGGGGAGTGCCACTCCCGCGCGCGTGAGGACCGCGAGGAGGCCCCGGAGGCGGGCGCGGGCGTCGGCTTCCGGGTCCGGTCTCGTGAGCTCGTCCAGGGACTGCAGGTCCAGTACGGGGTCCAGGCCCAGGCGGACGGCGAAGGTGCGCATGGCCTCGTCCTCGCCGGCCGGGGTGCCGTCGGTGAGCCAGACGTAGCCGACGGGGCGGCGGAAACCGGAGGCCAGGGTGTAGCCCGCGCGGTCGGCGTCCCACCACAGGGCGAGTACGGGCCAGGGAGCGCCGACGGCGAGCGCGGTGGCCCAGCCGGTGAGGACGCGGTCGACCGGTTCGTCGCCGTGCAGCCAGGGCTTGCCCTCGGGGACGAGCACGCTCCAGTCGTCGCCCGCGCGGGTCAGCAGCATGCGTTCGCGGAGCGGGTGGGCCGCCTGGGCGACGGACTCGGGGTCGGCCCGGCACAGCAGCAGGGCGCCCGGGGTGGCACCGGTCCGGTGTCTGGCCTGCGGCTTCTCCGTCGACATGATCACACGCTAGGGCAATGTGCCCATTTCCGCCGGTTGCTCGAAGCCGGGCGCTCGACACCCACCCCCTCCAACTCCCGACCTCCGACCTCCGGTGCTCACCGGAACGAGTGTCTTGACTTTCCCGATCCGCGATATATCGTGTTTCTTGGAAGACGCGATATGGCGCGTCGTGTCCGGTCCCGTGTCCCGTCCTGTCCGGTTAGGCCGAGGAGGTCTGCATCATGTCCGAGTGGTCCGTCGCAGAGCCCAAGAAGCTCACGTTCGACGAGCCCGTGAGCGATCTCCACGTGCGCATCGTCAACGGAACGGTGAACGTCGTGGGGACGGACGAGGGTTCCGCCCGCATGGAAATCTCCGAGATCGACGGGCCGCCCCTGGTGGTGACCCAGAACAACGGCACGCTGACGGTGGCCTACGAGGACCTCCCCTGGAAGGGCTTCCTCAAGTGGCTCGACCGGAAGGGCTGGCGGCGCAGCGCGGTGGTCTCCCTGGCCGTGCCCGCGAGCACCCGGGTCGAGGTCGGGGTGGTCGGCGCCGCTGCCGTCGTCTCCGGGATCAGCGGGCCTTCGGTGGTGCGGGGGGTCACCGGCGACACGACCCTCGTCAGCCTCTCCGGATCGGTCCGCGCCGAGACGGTCTCCGGGAACCTGGAGGCGCAGGCCGTCACCGGCGACCTCCGCTTCAACTCGGTCTCCGGCGATCTCACCGTCGTCGAGGGCTCCGGCCCGTCCGTGCGCGCCGAGTCGGTGAGCGGCTCCATGATCGTGGACCTCGACCCGGACGGCCCGACCGACGTCCGGCTGACCAACGTCTCGGGCGAGATCGCCATCCGGCTGCCGCACCCGGCGGACGCGGACGTCGAGGCAAACACGGCGAGCGGTTCGATCTCCAACGCCTTCGACGGGCTGCGGGTGCACGGCCAGTGGGGTGCCCACAAGATCACCGGGCGGCTGGGCGCGGGCACCGGAAAGCTGCGTGCGACGACCGTCTCCGGTTCGATCGCGCTGCTGCGGCGGCCGGCGACGGAGGACGAGGGCGAGGACGGTCCGTGGGACGGGCCCACGGAGGTGACCGTCACCGCGACACGGGCCGACAAGACACCTCGGCCCGACATGACGAAGGGGCCTGACGTCACGGCGGGGCCCGATGTGGCGACGGGACCCGAGGACAGCGCGCGGGGCGGCACGGCTGAGGATGCGAGGCCCGAGGAGAAGGGGCTGCCGGACGCGCCGGGCACCTCGGCGGACGCGCCCGCGCCGGGCGCCGCGGACGACACCGCCGGGGAGCCGGGAACCGGGGAGACCAGGGCTCCGGATGCTTCGGACGACGCTTCCGGTGCCCCTGTGGACGGGGCTCAGGGCGACTCGGGGGACAATTCCGTTTCCGGCCCGGGCGGTGCTTCCGGCACCGACGTGGCCGACGGCACGACCGACAAGAAGGTGCTCTGACATGCCTCCCGTCTTCGCCCACGGCCGCCTCCGCCTCTACCTGCTGAAGCTGCTGGACGAGGCCCCCCGACACGGCTACGAGGTCATCCGCCTCCTGGAGGAGCGCTTCCAGGGGCTGTACGCACCGTCGGCGGGCACGGTCTACCCGCGCCTGTCCAAGCTGGAGGCCGAGGGCCTGGTCACCCACACCACCGAGGGCGGCCGCAAGGTGTACGCCATCACGGACGCCGGCCGCGCCGAACTGGCCGACCGCAGCGGCGAGTTGGCCGACCTGGAGCTGGAGATCCGCGAGTCGGTCGCCGAACTCGCCGCCGAGATCCGGGCCGACGTCCGGGGCGCGGCGGGCGATCTGCGCCGCGAGATGCGCGCGGCGGCCACCGAGGCCCGGCAGGGAGCGAGGACCGGGCGGGGCCGGCCGGGCGAACACGACGCCCCCGCCGGGGACTTCACGGACTTCGGTGACAAGGAGTCGTGGCGCGCCGCCAAGGAGGAGATGCGCCGCGCCAAGCAGGAGTGGAAGGAACAGGCCCGCCGCGCCAAGGACGAGAGCCGCCGGGCCCGCGAGGAGGCCCAGCAGGCCCGGCGCCAGGCCAAGGAAGCACAGGCGCGGGCCTGGGCGCAGGCCCAGGAGGAGATGCAGCGCATCGGCCGCCAGGTCCAGGAGCACGCCCAGGACCACTTCGCGCGCGGCGACTGGCCCACCGGGGTGCGGGAGAGCCTGACCGAACTGGCCAAGGAGTTCGGCGACTTCGGGAAGGAGTTCGGCAAGGACTTCGGGTTCGGGGGGCGGCCGAGCACCGCCAAGTCGGCTCCGACAACGCCACCCGGGGGATCAGCACCCGAGTACAGCCAGACCCCGGAGGACTTCCCCGCCGAGTACGAACCGACCTGGGCCCACGAGGACTCCACCGGTGAACCGGCCCGCGATCTGGACCGGCTCCTCGACCGCTTCCGGGACGACATCCGTGACGCGGCCCGCGACCACGGCGTCACCGAGGACCAACTCCGCGACACCCGCCGCCACTTGTCCGCGGCGGCGGCACACATCGGGGCGGTGCTGCGCGGCGGCGACCGCAAGGCCTGAGGGGCGAGCGGATCGAGAGCCAGCGGGGTGATGCGCCCAGGAATCAAGCCCGGGCACACCACCCCGCCGCGCAGGTCCCCGAGCCCCAGGCACCTCAACTCCCAGGCACCCCAAGTCCCAGGCGCCTCAAGCCCCAGGCACCCCGGGGCCCCTCAGCTCGCCGCCCTCGCCTCTCCCCCGCCGTACAGCACGCGCGTCACCGCCTCGTGGGTCACCCCGTGATCGGCGAGCACCTCGCCCGGCACCCCGGGGAGGATGGTCAGGGCGAGGAGGAGGTGCTCGTCGCCGATGTGCCGGTCGCGGTGGGAGACGGCGATGCGCAGGGACTTCTCCAGGACGTTCTTGGCGCCGCGGCTGAAGGTCCGGCGGCCCGACCACGACTCCTTGAACCTCCCCTCGCCGGACATCGCCCCGACACCGTGGACCTCCTCGACCCGGGCGACGATCTCCGAGACGTCGATCCCGAGCCCGGCGAGCGCGTCGGCCTCGGCCTGCGAGAGCCCCGCACGCCGGCGCGCGTCGCCGAGAGCCTGTCGTACGGACTCCTTGCGTTCCTCGGGAGCGAGACCGAGGGCGGTCAGGACGAAGGAGGCCCGGCTGCCCCGGCGGTCGAGGAGGGCCAGCAGCAGGTGCTCGGGGTCGACGGAGCCGGGCCCCGACCGCTCGCGGTGCTCCACCGCGCCCTGCACCACGGCGCGGGCGTCCTTCGTGAACCGTTCGAACATCACTGCCTCCCGTACTTCTTGTGCACGGCCTGCCTGCTGACACCGAGTTCCGCGGCGATCTCCTGCCACGACCAGCCCTGGTTGCGCGCACTGCGCACCTGCACCGCCTCCAACTGCTCCACCAGCCTGCGCAGCGCGGAGACGGCACGCAGGCCGATCCGTGGATCACGGTCACCCGCGCGCTCGGCGAGATCCGTTGCTTCGGTCATGATGTCAACCTACGTTGACACGCCGCACATGTCAACCAAAGTTGACAACGGGTATCGGCGAACGCGGTACCGACGAACGCCAACGGCCGGCCCGGAGAACCGGACCGGCCGTCGAGCCGCGCAACGGGGCGAAGGGCTAACCGTTGGTGAGCACGATCTTGCCGAACTGGCCGCCGGAGTCGAGCCGTTCGAAGCCCTCCCGGGCACGGTCCATGGGCAGCACCTCGTCGATGACCGGCCGCACACCGGTGACGGCGCAGAAGGCGAGCAGATCCTCCAGCTCGTCCTTGGTGCCCATGGTCGAGCCGACGACCTTGAGTTCGAGGAAGAAGATGCGGGTGAGTTCGGCGTGCGAGGGCCGGTCGCCGCTGGTGGCGCCGGAGATGACGATCGTGCCGCCGGGCTTCAGCGACTTGACCGAGTGGGACCAGGTCGCGGCGCCGACGGTCTCGATGACGGCGTCGACGCGCTGCGGCAGCCGCGCCCCCGGTTCCACCGCCTCCAGGGCACCGAGCTCCAGCGCCCGCTTCCGCTTCGCCTCGTCCCTGCTGGTCGCGAAGACACGCAGACCCGCCGCCTTGGCAAGGACGATGGCAGCCGTGGCGACGCCCCCGCCGGCACCCTGCACGAGCACCGAATCACCGGGCCGCACACCGGAGTTGGTGAAGAGCATGCGGTACGCCGTCAGCCAGGCGGTGGGCAGACAGGCGGCCTCCGCGAAGGAGAGTTCCCTCGGCTTCGGCAGGACGTTCCACGTCGGTACGGCGACCCGCTCGGCGAAGGTGCCCTGGTAGTGCTCGGTGAGGATGGAACGGGGTTCCTTGGGACCGACGCCGTGACCGGTCTGGCCGATGACGGAGTGCAGGACGACCTCGTTGCCGTCCTCGTCGACACCGGCGGCGTCGCAGCCGAGGATCATCGGCAGCTTGTCCTCGGCGAGGCCGACGCCGCGCAGGGACCAGAGGTCGTGGTGGTTGAGGGAGGCGGCCCTGACGTCGACGACACTCCAGCCCGGCCGGGCCTCGGGGGCGGGACGCTCCCCCAACTCAAGGCCGGAGAGCGGCTGGTCGCGGTCGATTCGGGCGGCGTAGACGGCGAACATGCCCCCGACGATAGGCTCCGCCGGTTGACCAGGGAACTACCTCGCGGTGTGACAGACGCCCTCTTGCCATCGAGTACGGGGCATGGGGCCGAGCACCTCTGGGGGCTGCGCCCCCAGCCCCCCCGCCGTCATCGGCCTGAACGGCCTCGTCCTCAAACGCCGGACAGGCTGGAGAGTGACCGCCGCCCCCAGCGCAGCCGTCAGCCCGCAACGCCCGCAGCACCCACAACACCCGCAACACCCGCAGCACCCGCAGCACCCGCAGCCGCCGACCGACCCGCCCCACCCACGGCAAATGCCCACCCTTTAAGCGCGCGTAACGGGTGGGCGGGCGGGAAAAAGAAGGCCCCACGGCCCGCAGCCGCCCAACGACACCAGCCCCCCACGGCAAACGCCCACCCCCCAAGTCACCCGAACGGGCGGGCGGGTGGGCAAAAAAGGGCCCCGCCCAAACGGACGGGGCCACAAGGGTCACCGCCGGGCAACCCCCTCCGCCCGCGCCGCCGCAGCAACCGCCGCGGTAACCGCAGGCGCCACCCGCTCGTCGAAGGGCGACGGAATGACATAGTCCGCGGCGAGATCGTCCCCCACGACACCGGCCAACGCCTCCGCCGCCGCGATCTTCATCCCCTCCGTGATCCGAGACGCCCGCACCTGCAGCGCCCCCGCGAAGATCCCCGGAAACGCCAGCACGTTGTTGATCTGGTTCGGGAAGTCGGACCGGCCCGTGGCGACGACCGCCGCGTACTTGTGCGCCACATCCGGGTGCACCTCGGGATCCGGGTTGGCCATCGCGAAGACGAACGCACCCTCGGCCATGGAAGCCACGGCAGGCTCCGGCACCGTACCCCCGGAAACCCCGATGAAGACGTCCGCACCTTCCAGCGCCGCCTCCAACGACCCCGAGATACCCGCCTTGTTGGTGAGCTCGGCGAGTTCCCGCTTGACCGGCGTGAGGTCGTCCCGGTCGCGCGAGACGACACCCTTGCGGTCGGCGACAGCCACATCGCCCAGCCCCGCCTCCAGCAGGAACTTGGCGATGGCCACGCCGGCCGCACCCGCGCCGGAGATGACGGCCCGAAGCTCACCCAGCTCCCGCCCGGTAAGCCGCGCGGCGTTCCGCAGGGCCGCCAGCGTCACGATCGCCGTACCGTGCTGGTCGTCGTGGAAGACCGGGATGTCCAGCCGCTCCTGGAGCCGGCGCTCGATCTCGAAGCAGCGCGGCGCCGAGATGTCCTCCAGGTTGACACCCCCGAAGGAGGGCGCGAGCCGCACGACGGTCTCGATGATCTCGTCGACGCCGGTGCAGTCCAGCGCGATCGGCACCGCGTCCACGCCGCCGAACTGCTTGAACAGGATCGCCTTGCCCTCCATGACCGGGAGGGAGGCCTCGGGACCGATGTCGCCGAGTCCGAGCACGGCCGTACCATCCGTCACGACGGCGACCACGGACGACTTCCATGTGTAGTCGTGGACGAGGTCCGGCTGCTCGGCGATCGCGGTGCACACGCGCGCGACGCCGGGTGTGTACGCGAGGGACAGGTCGTCCTTGTCGCGGATCGGCACGGTGGCCTGCACGGCCATCTTGCCGCCGCGGTGCAGCGCGAACGCAGGATCGAAGGAATCGAGGGGCTCGGCCCCGCCGTCCTGATCCGTACTGCTGTCGCTGCGAGGATTGACGATCTCCGCTGCCACTTTGTCTTACCCCTTAAGTCTTCATTGATTTTGAGGGTGGCCACTCCCTGGTGAGGGGTGGGCGGGCACCGCGCAGGGCCCAGAGAATTGATGCGTACGAGCACCTGCGCGACGGGCGCGCCGCACACGCGCCCTGAGCCCCGGATGAGGGGTGTAGAGAACCTTCTTACCGGACGGACACCGCCGAGGACGAGTCCAATAGGCGCAAGGTCACATCCCGTCCGCCTAGGGCGGAACGATGATCGATCACATCGTGAGACATGCCGAAGATCTTCCGGCCGGAACGAGTGATTCCAGCAGATGGTCCGTGATCAGGGCGTCTCGATGTACCGACCTGATGCGATTCGGGGTTCACCCGTTATCCGATTTTGACATGGCTACTCCCCTGAATGGTTCAGTCCGAATGGCAAGATGCCCTAATCACACGAGGTCGCGACACCCGAAGGTGTGTGTTCTCGTCGACCCGTCGGCACCGCCATCCATCCGCCGGAGGAACCCACCATGACCGCAAGATTCACCCGTCGTACGACCGCCGCGCACACCCGGCTCACCGCGGTCGGTGCGATCGCGGTCGCCGGCACCCTGCTGCTCGCCGGCTGTGGTGACCAGACCAAGAAGGACGACTCCAGCTCGTCCGCCAGCTCGGCCCCGCTGGCGAGCAAGCTGCCCTCCGCGATCCGCGACAAGGGCGTCATCACGGTCGGCTCGGACATCGCGTACGCGCCGGTCGAGTTCAAGGACAACTCCGGCAAGGTCGTCGGTCTCGACCCGGACCTCGGCGCCGCGATGGGCAAGCAGCTCGGGGTGAAGTTCGAGTTCCAGAACGGCACATTCGACGCGCTGCTCACGGGTCTGCGGTCCAACCGCTACGACATCGCGATGTCGGCGATGACGGACAACAAGAACCGCCAGGACGGCGTCGACCCCGACACGGGCAAGAAGGTCGGCGAGGGCGTCGACTTCGTCGACTACCTGACCGCCGGCGTCTCGATCTACACGCGCAAGGGCGACACCGAGAACATCGCCTCGTGGTCCGACCTGTGCGGCAAGAAGCTCGCGGTCGAGCGCGGCACGGTCTCCGAGGACCTCGCCAAGACCGAGACGAAGAAGTGTACGGGCGGCAAGAAGATCACCATCGAGCCCTTCGACGACGACCAGCAGGCCCAGACCCGGCTGCGCTCGGGCGGCGCGGACGCGGCCTCCTCCGACTTCCCGGTCGCGGCCTACGCCGTGAAGACCTCCGGCGGCGGCAAGGACTTCCAGCTCGTCGGCGACCAGGTCGAGGCGGCGCCGTACGGTATCGCGGTCGCCAAGAGCGACACGCAGCTGCGGGACGCGCTGAAGGCCGCGATGGACGCCGTGATCAAGAGCGGTGAGTACCAGAAGATCCTGACGAAGTGGGGCGCCGAGGACGGTGCCGTCAAGTCGTCCGTGATCAACGGCGGCAAGTGACCGCGGGACCGCCGTCGCTGAGAGGCAACATCCGTGACTACTGACATCGACGGGGCGCCGGGGCCGCAGGACGCGCCCCCGGCCGCCCCGAAACCCATCAAGGCCATCCCGGTCCGGCACTACGGCCGCTACGTCTCCGCCGTGATCGCGATCGGCATCCTGGTCTCGATCATCTACGCGTTCGGCCAGGGCAAGATCAACTGGCATGCCGTACCAGACTACTTCTTCGACCACCGGATCATGACCGGTGTCTACAAGACCCTCCTCCTGACGGTCCTGTCGATGGTCATCGGCATCGTCGGCGGCATCGGCCTCGCGGTGATGCGGCTGTCGAAGAACCCGGTGACCTCGTCGATCGCCTGGTTCTACATCTGGTTCTTCCGCGGCACCCCGGTCCTGGTCCAGCTGTTCCTCTGGTTCAACCTGGGCCTGGTCTTCGAGTACATCAACCTCGGTCCGATCTACAAGAACTACTGGTCGGACTTCATGACGCCGCTGCTGACGGCGCTGCTCGGCCTGGGCCTCAACGAGGCCGCGTACATGGCGGAGATCTGCCGCGCCGGTCTGCTCGCCGTCGACGAGGGCCAGACCGAGGCCTCGCACGCCCTGGGCATGAGCCACGCCAAGACCCTGCGCCGGATCGTGATCCCGCAGGCGATGCGCGTGATCGTGCCGCCCACGGGCAACGAAGTGATCAACATGCTGAAGACGACCTCGCTCGTGGCGGCCGTCCAGTATCCGGAACTCTTCCGCTACGCCCAGGACATCGGCCAGAACTCCGGCGCCCCGGTGGAGATGTACTTCCTCGCCGCGGCCTGGTACCTGATCATGACGTCCGTCCTGAGCGTCGGGCAGTACTACGTCGAGCGCTACTACGCCCGCGGCTCCAGCCGCGCGCTGCCGGCGACGCCGTACCAGAAGATCAAGGCGAACATGCTGTCCATCGGCCGCCCGAAGGGAGGCGCGGCATGAGTCCCGAGCTCAGCAAGACCGACGGCGCCGCTACGACCGACCCGTCGGTCCCGATGGTCAAGTCCGAGGGCGTGCACAAGTCGTTCGGCCCGGTCGAGGTCCTCAAGGGCATCGACCTGGAGGTGAAGTCCGGCGAGGTGTTCTGCCTCATCGGCCCCTCCGGCTCCGGCAAGTCGACCTTCCTGCGGTGCATCAACCACCTGGAGAAGATCAACGCGGGCCGGCTGTACGTCGACGGCGAGCTGGTCGGCTACCGCCAACAGGGCGACAAGCTCTACGAGTTGCGCGATCGCGAGGTCGCGGTGAAGCGCCGGGACATCGGCATGGTCTTCCAGCGCTTCAACCTGTTCCCGCACATGACGGCCGTGGAGAACATCATCGAGGCGCCTGTGCAGGTCAGGGGCGTCAACAAGGGCCAGGCCAAGGAGCGCGCGATGCAGCTCCTGGAGCGGGTGGGGCTGTCCGACAAGGCGCAGAACTACCCCTCGCAGCTCTCCGGCGGCCAGCAGCAACGGGTCGCGATCGCACGGGCGTTGGCGATGGACCCGAAGCTGATGCTCTTCGACGAGCCGACCTCGGCCCTCGACCCGGAGCTGGTCGGTGACGTCCTCGACGTCATGCGCGACCTCGCCGAGTCCGGGATGACGATGATCGTCGTCACCCACGAGATGGGCTTCGCCCGCGAGGTCGGCGACAGCCTCGTCTTCATGGACGGCGGCGTAGTGGTCGAATCCGGCCACCCGCGCGACGTCCTGACGAACCCTCAGCACGAGCGCACGCAGGGCTTCTTGTCCAAGGTGCTGTAGCCGCAGGTGAGTTGATCCTCCAGCGGTACGCGAGCTGACGGGGCGGTACGGGATTCCCGTACCGCCCCTTCGGCCTTTCCTACCGCTCCTCTTGGTCAGCGGCGGGGCGGGGCAGGGCGGCGAGCAGCGGTCCCCCAGGGAGTAGGGAGTTCCGGCCCGTGAAGCCGGCGTCGTCGAGCGCAACGCGCACCACCAGTGCGGCGGGCCACCCCTCAACCAACGCCCGCGCAGGCCTACTTGAGCGCGAGCAGCACCGTGTCCGACGGCGAGCACCAGACCGCCCGCGCCTCCCCGAACCCCTTCTCGCGCAGCACACGCGCGTGCCACGCCGGTGAGGGCATGTCACCGTCCGCGTGCTCGCCGTAGATCTCGTAGCGGCGGGCCGTCGGTCCGGCGAGGACGGGGTCCTGGGCGGCGAGCCGCCACCACTCGGCCCAGTCGAGGGCGCCGTTCCGCTTGGCCTGATCCATCTGCGTGTGCCGGTGCGCGCGCTCCGCCGCGTTGATCCTGGGCGTCGACTCGTCGATCATGTGGTCCGCGTTCATGAAGACACCGCCGTCGCGGACGAGTCCCGCGACCTGACCGTAGAGGGCCGCGAGGGGTTCGCTGTGCAGCCAGTGGAGGGCCGTGGCGGTCAGCACGGCGTCGTACGAGTCGTACGGCAGGCTCGTCGTCCACTCCGGGTCCTTGAGGTCGGCCGTCACGAAGGTGACCCGCTCGTCGTCCGCGAAGGTGCCCTCGGCGATGGCGAGGAGGGCCGGGTCGAGGTCGACACCGGTGCTGGTGGCCTCGGGGAAGCGGGCGAGCAGCCGGGCGGTGATGCTGCCGGTGCCGCAGGCGAGGTCAAGCACGCGGGGTGCGGGGCCGGTGAGGGCCTCGACCATGTCGAGCATGATCCGGAAGCGGTCCTCCCGGTCGGGCATGTACCACTCCTGCTGCCGGTCCCAGCTCTCCTGCCAGGCCTGCCAGTCGGTTCCGACACCGGTCGTCATAGAGGACCCCCTGTCCACGCACTGTCGTAGCACCACTGCTGCAGCACCACTGCCGCAGCACCACTGTCGTAATACCCTGGAAGCACGATCAGCTGTTACCCGACCGCATCCACGACCATAGAGCGCCTCCGTAAGGACTACAAGTGGAACTGGCCTATTACTCGGACTACGCCGTACGCCTCGTCAACACCGAGGAACCGGCGCGGGGCAAGGACGCCCTCACCTCGGTCGAGGCCGTGCGGGACCTGTTCGGCACCAACCAGGAGGCGGCCCGCCGCGCCGCCGAGGCCGACGTCACCCGCTTCCGCTCGGTCCGGGCCCGGCTGCGGGCGGTCTTCGAGGCGGCGGACGGCGGCGACGAGACCCTCTCCGTGAACCTGCTGAACTCACTCCTGCTGGAGTTCCCGGTCAGCCCGCAGATCTCCGGGCACAACTTCCGGGACGACGACGGCCGCCCGCTGTGGCACATGCACCTCGCGGACCACCCGTCGAACGCGACGGCCGGCTACGCGGCGATCGCGGCGATGGGCCTGGCCTTCCATCTCACCGAGTACGGCGTCGACCGCCTGGGCCTGTGCGAGGCGGCACCGTGCCGCAACGCCTATCTGGACACCTCGACGAACCGCTCCCGGCGCTACTGCTCGGACCGCTGCGCGACCCGGGCCAACGTGGCCGCCTACCGGGCCCGGAAGCGCCTGGAGGCCGACCGGTCGGAGAGCACGGGCCTGGCGGCGGAGAGCGCCCAGCGGACGAGCGCGACCGGCGAACGCTGACCGGCCTTCGGCGGCCGGTACCGGAAACGCACCTTGCCCAGCACCAGTTCCTCGGGCACGGCGCCGTAGTCCGTGCTGTCCCCGCCGGCGAACGCGTTGTCCCCCAGCACCCACCAGCCCCCGTCCCGGCGCTCCGCGGCCCGCTTGACGACCAGCAGGTCCTGCTGGAACGGATGCCGCAGCACGACGATGTCCCCGGGCCTGACCCTGGCGCCGTACTGCACCACGAGCAGATCCCCGTGACACAGCGTCGGCACCATGGACGGCCCGGTCACCTCTGCCGTCCCGAAGGGCAGCACGGCCCTCCCACGCTCGGTCTCCTGCGACAGCTCCGGCATCCCCGGCACCTCCCCGGTCCTATCCTCCACCAGTCTGAGTCCGACCCTGGACTTTTGTCCTAAGCCCATGGGGGCACTCGCGAAATCAGCTTCTCCAGGGAGTAATGTCCCACCTGAGAAGACGATCACGAGGAAGGAACGCTCCATGCTTTCCCGCCTGTTTGCCCCCAAGGTGAAGGTCAGCGCGCACTGCGACCTGCCCTGCGGTGTGTACGACCCGGCCCAGGCCCGCATCGAGGCGGAGTCGGTGAAGGCCGTGCAGGACAAGATGGCCGCCAACGACGACCCGCACTTCCAGGCGCGCGCCATCGTCATCAAGGAGCAGCGCGCCGAGCTCGCGAAGCACCACGTCTCGGTGCTCTGGAGCGACTACTTCAAGCCCCCGCACTTCGAGAAGTACCCGGAGCTGCACCAGCTGGTCAACGACACCCTGAAGGCCCTCTCGGCCGCCAAGGCGTCCACCGACCCGGCGACGGGCCAGAAGGCGCTCGACTACATCGCCCAGATCGACAAGATCTTCTGGGAGACCAAGAAGGCCTGACACCCAGTCGGCCTGTCCCGACCGACCGGCGATCGGTGCACCATCGCAGGTCAGTGGGTTTGAGGAAGGGGCTCCGTCGGTTCACCGGCGGGGCCCCTTCCCCGTACCCGACCCAGCCGCGGCAGCCCCCGTGCCATCCTGGACGACGTGAACCGCGACGACCTCGTACGGCTGCGCCAGGCCCGTGACCGCATGAACCGCGAGTACGCCGAACCGCTCGACATGGCCTCGATCGCGCGGACCGCGCTGATGTCCCCGGGCCACTTCCAGCGGAGTTTCCGCGCCGCGTACGGGGAGACGCCGTACAGCTATCTCATGACCCGGCGGATAGAGCGCGCGAAGGCCCTCCTCCGACGCGGCGACCTGAGCGTGACCGAGGTCTGCATGGCCGTCGGATGTACGTCCCTCGGTTCCTTCAGCTCCCGCTTCACCGAGCTGGTCGGGGAGACGCCCAGTGCCTACCGCGCCCGCTCCCACGAGGCGGGCGCGGTGATCCCGTCCTGCGTGGCCCGGGTTTTCACCCGGCCGAACCGGGCGGGACCGCCCCTCCGGCCCTAGCCTGTCGTCCATGGACCTGAAACTCCGCCAGTGCTTCATCGCCGTCGACGACCACGACAAGGCGCTCGCCTTCTACTGCGACGTCCTGGAGCTGGAAATCCGTAACGACGTCGGTTTCGAGGGCATGCGGTGGGTGACCGTGGGGTCGCCGTTGCAGCCGGACGTGGAGATCGTCCTGGAGCCGCCGGCCGCGAACCCGGACGCCTCCCCCGCCGACAAGCAGGCCATGGCCGAACTCCTCGCCAAGGGCACCCTGCGCGGGGTCAACTTCACCACCGCCGACTGCGACGCCCTCTACGCCCGCGTCCAGGAGTCCGGCGCCGAGGTGGTCCAGGAACCGACGGACCAGCCCTACGGCGTCCGCGACTGCGCGTTCCGCGACCCGGCCGGGAACATGCTGCGGTTCATGCAGCGGAGCGAGGACTGAAAACACACGGGGCAGTCGCGGGCCTCGCGCCTACGATCACGCCATGAGCGCACCCACCGTCCGCTGGACCTACGCCTTCATCGACCGCCCGCACAGCCGCCTCGGCCCCGCCCGCGACTTCTGGACGGCGGTCACGGACACCCGGCTGTCCGAACTCCGGGGTGACGAGGGCGAGTTCGTCACCCTGCTGCCCGACGGCACCGACGCCTGCGCGAAGATCCAGGGCGTCGGGGCCGGCCCGGGTGGCGCTCATCTCGACTTCTCCGTCGAGGACGTACCGGCGTTCGTGAGCGCCGCGCTGCGACTCGGCGCCGACACCGTCGCCGAGCACGACGGCTGGGCCGTACTCCGGTCCCCCGCAGGGCAGTTGTTCTGCGCGGTCCCCTGGCACGGCGAGTCACTACGGCCGCCCGTGGTGGTCGGCACCCGCCTCGACCAGGTCTCCCTCGACATCGGCCCCGGCACCTACGACGCCGAACTCGCCTTCTGGAGCGCCCTGTTGCCCGACTGGGCCGCACTGCCGGGTGCGCTCCCCGAGTTCCACGTGCTCAAGCCGCCGCCCGGCCTGCCGATCCGCATCCTGCTCCAACGCCTCGGCGAGGACCGCCCCGCCGCCGCCCATCTCGACCTGGCCTGCGCGGACATCGACGAGGCCGTCGTGGTGCACGAGCACCTCGGCGCGACCGTCGTCTCCCAAGGCAAGCACTGGACCGTGATGCGGGACCCGGCGGGCGGCACCTACTGCCTGACCGGCCGCGACCCGGAGACCGGCGGGCTGCCCAACCGGGCCTGAGGCGACGGGCTCAGCCCGTCCACACCTCCACGTCCACCACCGCGCCCACCGGAATCGCCCCGTACACATGCGGGAACTCCTCACCGCCCGGCTCCGGCGCCTCGTACTTCAGCGATGCGTCGAGCCGTGCCGGGTCCACGACCAGGACCACCAGCTCGTCCGGGCCGTCGTAGGAACCGTACAAAAAGGCCGCCACGCGCGGGAGTTGGGCGCGGGTCGAACAGTGGATGAAGCCCTCCTCCTGGAGGGTGCGGCCACGGGTCGACCACGCGTAGCTCCCGCGCTCGCGGGCCGCGTCCCACAGGGCGCGCTCGGTGATGTGGAGGATGGGGGTGGTGGGTTCATGTTCGGGCATAAGCCCACGCTACGACCCCCGCACCCGCCCTCGCTACGGCCTCGGCTCGCGCCACATCGGGTACATGCGCGGGCCGTCCGGCAGGTCGAGGGTGTGGTCGGTGAAGGTGTAGCCGAGCCGCTCGTACAGCTTGGTGCTGCGTTCGCTGCTCGCCTCCAGATACGCGGGCAGGCCCTCGCGGTCACAGCGGTCCAGGACGTGCCGGATGAGCGCGGCGCCGAGGCCCTCGCCCTGCCGGTCCGGTGCCACGGCGATCATCCACAGATACTCGTGGGCCTGGCCGGCCGGATGTGACTCGGCCATCAGCCGGGCGATCGTCTCGACCCGCTCGTTGTCGGAATCGACCAACTCCCGTAGTCCTACGGCCTCGTCCTCGCCGTCCGCCGGATGCGCCTCGGCCGGTACCGACAGCCACAGCGCGCATGCCGCGCCGTCCTCCGCGAGGTCGATACGGCCGTCGGCGAACACCGCGTCGGTGAAGGCGGCCATCAGCCGGTGGTGGGTCGTACGGCGGTACTCGGCGTCGGGAAAGACCCAGCCGCTGACCGGATCGTCCTGGAAGGCCTCGTCCAGCAGCCGGACGACCAGCTCTCTGTCGCCCGCGCCCGCCGCCCGTATCGCCACGCTCATGTTCTGCCCCTTAGTCCTCAACCACCGTCACCTGAAAGGGTGTTGAGCCTAACGGGACTTCCGGGCGAGTGAGCCGAAGGGGCGCGTCGGTGTCGAGAGGTCGAGCGCGCGGAGGCCCGCAGGGTCGAGCACGGTCGGCCTCTCGACACCGACTTTGGCGCCCCGGAGGCGAACCGAGCCTCAAAAAAAGGGGGGCCCCGCGCACCGTGGGGATGCGCGGGACCCGGTTGTCCGGGGCCTCCGGTGGCCGTGCGGGGTCAGGACCGCGCGGTTCCGGAAGGCTCCGGAGTCATCAACTGCTGCGCCGCGTCACGAACTCGGCCAGCGCGAGCAGACCGCCCGCGTCCTGCGGGTCCGGGATCGCCCGGGCCAGCTCCTGCACGGCCCGCGCCATCCGGTCGGCCGCCTGGTCCTGCGCCCAGTCCCGGCCGCCGGCCCGCTCCACGGCGAGCGCGGTGCGCTCCAACTCCCCTTCCTCGTACGGCAGTCCGTACAGTTCCGCGAGTTCCGCGGCCGCCGGTGTACCCGAGGTGAGGGCGGCGACCACGGGCAGGGACTTCTTGCGGACGGCGAGGTCGGCGCCGGCCGGTTTGCCCGTACGGCCGGGGTCGCCCCATATGCCGATGACGTCGTCGATCAGCTGGAAGGCGAGCCCGGCCTGGCGACCGAACGCGTCCAGCGCCTCGACGTCCTCGGCGGACGCCCCCGCGTACAGCGCGCCCACCGCGCAGGCGCAGCCGAGCAGCGCGCCGGTCTTGGCCTCGGCCATGGTGAGCACCTCGTCGAGGGTGACCTCGGCGGGGGCCCGCTTCTCCATGGCGGTGTCCGCGTGCTGGCCCTCGCACAGTTCGACGACGCAGTCCGCGAGCCGGGCCGCGGCGGCCGAGGACGCCGGGTGCGGGTCCTCGGCGAGCAGCCGCAGGGCCAGCGCCTGGAGGGCGTCCCCGGCGAGGATCGCGTCGGCGTCGCCGAACACGGTCCACGCGGTGGGCCGGTGCCGGCGGGTGGTGTCCCGGTCCATCACGTCGTCGTGCAGCAACGTGAAGTTGTGGACCAGCTCCACCGCCGCCGCGGCCCGCAGCGCGCCCGCCCGCGCCTGCTCGCCGCCGAGCGCGGTGGCGGCGGCGAGGACGAGGGCGGGGCGGATCGCCTTGCCCGCGTTGCCCGCCGCCGGTGTGCCGTCCGCGTGCTCCCACCCGAAGTGGTAGAGCGCGACCCTGCGCATCGAGCCGGGCAACGAGTCGATCGCCGCGCGCAGTTCGGGGTCGACGGACGTCCTGGCCCCCTCCAGGATCACCGCCGCCTCGTGCCCGTCGGGCTGCTGCGCCCTGTCGGGGTGCTGCGTCCCGTCGGGGTGCTGTTTCGTCTCCGTCCTGAACTCGGCCATGGACTCCCCCCTCGACTCGGCCACGGGGTCCCCCTCGGAGAGTCCGCGGACGGTGACGCCCGCGCCGCGGCCGGTCGCGTTCGACCGGGGTGTACCCGCCCTTCCGGGCGGGAACACCGCGTCCAGCTGCTGAAACGTCACCTCCAGCGGCCGATCTCGACGTTCTCCAGGACGCCGAGGGCGTCCGGCACGAGCACGGCCGCCGAGTAGTAGGCCGTCACGAGGTAGTTGATGACCGCCTGTTCGTTGATGCCCATGAAGCGCACCGACAGGCTCGGCTCGATCTCGTCCGGGATACCGGCCTGCTGGAGGCCGATGACGCCCTGGTCGGCCTCGCCGGTACGCATGGCGATGATCGAGGTGGTCCGCCGGTCGCTGACCGGGATCTTGTTGCACGGGTAGATCGGCACACCGCGCCAGGTCGGGATGCGGTTGCCGCCGACGTCGATCGACTCCGGGACCAGTCCGCGCTTGTTGAGCTCGCGGCCGATCGCGGAGATCGCGCGCGGGTGGGCGAGGAGCATCCTGGTGCCGCGCCGCCTGCTGAGCAGCTCGTCCAGGTCGTCCGGGCTCGGGACGCCGTCGTGGGGCTGGAGCCGCTGGTCGTACTCGCAGTTGTTGAGCAGGCCGAACTCGCGGTTGTTGATGAGTTCGTGCTCCTGGCGTTCCTTCAACGCCTCGACGGTGAGCCGGAGTTGCTGCTCCGTCTGGTTCATCGGCTGGTTGTAGAGATCGGCCACGCGCGAGTGGATGCGCAGGACGGTCTGGGCGACGCTCAGTTCGTACTCGCGCGGCCGGGCGTCGTAGTCGACGAACGTGTGCGGGATGTCCGGCTCGCCGGAGTGGCCCGCGGCGAGGTCGATGGCCTTCTCGCCGTACTTGTTGGTGCGCTGCTCCGGGATCGCGCGCAGCTGTGTGAGGTGCTCGCGCAGGGTCTCGGAGCGCTCCGCGACCTGCTCGACGTCTCCGCGAGCCAGGATCAGCACCGTGCAGGCGGTGTCCGCGCGGGCCGTGTACTCCCAGATGGCGTCCGGGTCGAGCAGTGCCTGGTCGCCGAAGTAGGCGCCGTCGGCGAGGACCCCGAGAACCGTGTCGTCGCCGTACGGGCCCGTGCCGACCTTCTCCACCCTGCCGTGCGCCAGCAGGTAGACCTCGTCGGCCTGGCCGCCGAACGACGCGATCGCCTCCCCCGGGGCGTACTCGCGCTGCCGGCAGCGGGTGGCCAGCTCCGAGAGCACCTCCTCGTCCTCGTAGTCCCGCAGCGCGGGCAGTTCGCCGAGCTCCGCGGGGATGACCTCGACGCGGTCGCCGGTCTTCACGAATGTCACCCGGCCGTCGCCCACGGAGTAACTCAGCCGTCGGTTCACCCGGTATGTGCCACCCTGCACGTTCACCCACGGCAGTGTGCGCAGCAGCCAGCGCGAGCTGATCTCCTGCATCTGCGGCGCGGACTTCGTGGTCGTGGCCAGGTTCCGCGCAGCCGCCGTACCAAGACTCTGCTGCGGCTTGTTCTGCTCCGCGCGGACCTCTTCGCCTACCGACATAGAGAAATGCCCTCCCCATTCATGCCCGGCACCTGTGCGCCCGGCATCGTTCTCGCGCACCAGCCTTCCTCACGGAGCGTGCCGGTGGTATTACCCGAAAGAGCGGGAATGGATCTTCAACTGCTGGGCACGGGGGCTGTTTACGTCGAATGTTGTTCGAGTGGCTGCCGGGTCGGCCGGTGTCCGGATCGGCTCGCACGCCGTACGAACAAGTCGTCCGTACCGCGCTTTTTCGGTACAAGCAGCGATACGAGACGGCCGTGCACGTCGGCCGTCGCACAGCACGAAGGAGGCGTCATGGCCTCACCCATGTCCGCGGGCGGTTTCCTGGCCGGTCTGAAGGCGGAGGGCGTCACCGTCGTCGAGGTCGGCGACTGGGAGCACCACAACCGCAACCACAAGGGCCCGTGGGGCCCCGTCCATGGCGTGATGATCCACCACACGGTCACCAGGGGCAGCGCGGCCACGGTCGAGCTGTGCCGCGAGGGCCGCCCCGACCTCCCCGGCCCGCTCTGCCACGGCGTCATCACCAAGGACGGCCACGTCCACCTCGTCGGCTACGGCCGCGCCAACCACGCGGGCCTCGGCGACGACGACGTGCTGCGCGCGGTGATCGCCGAGAAGGCCCTGCCGCACGACAACGAGGCCGACACCGACGGCAACCGGCACTTCTACGGCTTCGAGTGCGAGAACCTCGGCGACGGCGAGGACCCGTGGCCCGAGGCCCAGTTGGCGACCATCGAGAAGGTCTGCGCGGCGATCTGCCGCCACCACGGCTGGTCGGAACGCTCGGTGATCGGCCACCTGGAGTGGCAGCCCGGAAAGGTGGACCCGCGCGGCTTCACGATGACGTGGCTCCGGGACCGGGTCCGTGACCGGCTGAAGTGACCCTCGGGCGATCCAGCCGGTCCGGGTGACAATGGTGCCGTGACCAGCCCCGACCTCGCCGCCGCCCTGCGGCCCCGACTGCCGTCGCCGGTGGAGGAGATCGCGGACGGGCGGTTCGGCCGGCACGGTGTCCGGCTGCTGCTCAAGCGGGACGATCTGATCCACCCGGACCTGGTCGGCAACAAGTGGCGCAAGCTCGCGCCGAATCTGACGGCGGCGGCCGGACGTACGGTCGTGACGTTCGGCGGCGCCTACTCCAACCACCTGCGCGCCACCGCCGCCGCGGGCCGCCTCCTGGGTCTGCCCACGGTCGGCGTGGTCCGCGGCCAGGAACTGGCCGACCGCCCGCTCAACACCTCCCTTGCCCGGTGCGCGGCCGACGGGATGCGCCTCCACTTCGTCGACAGGTCGACGTACCGGCGCACGTCCGAACCGGAGACCCTGGCCGCGATCCTGCACGGGGCTGGTGCGGAGGACGCGTACGTCGTCCCCGAGGGTGGCAGCAACTCCCTTGCGGTACGCGGCTGCCGGGCCCTGGGGGAGGAACTACGGGCGCGTGCCGATATCGATGCCCATGTCGATGTCGTCGCCCTGGCGTGCGGGACCGGCGGCACGTTGGCCGGGCTCGCGGCCGGTCTCGGTCCTGACCAGCGCGCTTTGGGGATACCGGTTCTCAAGGGCGGCTTCCTGAGCGCCGACATAGAGGAGTTGCAGGAGCGCGCCTTCGGAGGCCGGCGGGGCGACTGGTCGCTCGACGACCGCTTCCATTTCGGGGGCTACGCGCGCGTGCCGGCCGAACTCGACGCCTTCGCCGGGGACTTCGAGCAGCGGCACGGGGTGGCCGTAGAGCGTCTCTATGTCGCCAAGTTGCTGTACGGACTTGTTGCCCTCACCGACGAAGGCGCCTTCCCGCGCGGGAGCACGGTCGCCGCGGTGATCACCGGGCGACCGTTCCCGTAAGCCCACTCCAGGTGCCGTAGGGACCGGGCTCGCTAGGCCGCCTCCCGGTAAGCCGCCGCCTCCTCCAGGTCCAGGCGGCGCAGCAACGTGCGGAGCATCTCGTCGTCGATGTAGCGGCCGTCGCGGAGGCGGACGAACATCGAGCGTTCGGCGCTGATCATCTCGCGGGAGAGGCGGCGGTAGGTGTCGTCGACGGTCTCGCCGGTGACGGGGTTGGTGGCGCCGAGGCGCTCCCAGACGGCGTTGCGGCGGCGTTCCAGGACCTCGCGGAGGCGGTCGGCGAGGGGAGGCGGCAGGGCGTTGCGTTCGTCCTCCAGAAGGGCCTCCAGGCGTTTTTCGGCGACCCGGGACGCCTGTGCCTGGGCGTTGGCCTCGGCGAGCGTCTCGGCCTGCTGGTCGCGGCCGGGGAATTTCAGCAGGCGGATGATCGGGGGCAGGCTCAGGCCCTGCACCACCAGGGTCCCGATGACCGTCGTGAAGGTCAGGAACAGGATGAGGTTGCGCTGCGGGAAGGGGTCGCCGCCGTGCATCGTGAGCGGGATCGAGAAGGCGATGGCCAGCGAGACCACGCCTCTCATGCCGGCCCACGCGGTGGTCATCGCCCCCTTCCAGGTGGGGCTGTCCTCGCGTTCCCTGATCCGCGCCGACAGGATCCGGGGAATGAAGGCCGCCGGATACACCCACACGAACCTGGTCACGACGACCACCAGGAAGACGGCGATCGCGTACCAGGCCGCGTCCAGGCCCCGGTACTCGCCAAGGCCCTTGAGGACCACCGGCAGTTGGAGCCCGATCAGGGCGAACACCGCGGACTCCAGGACGAAGGCGACCATCTTCCAGACGGCCTCCTCCTGGAGGCGGGTCGCGAAATCGACCTCCCACGCGCGGTGGCCCAGATAGAGCGCGACGACCACGACGGCGAGCACCCCGGAGGCGTGCACCTGCTCGGCGACCCCGTAGGCGACGAACGGGATCAGCAGGGAGAGCGTGTTCTGCAGCAGCGCCTCTTTGAGGTGCGTGCGCAGCCAGTGGATCGGCACCATCATCAGGAGCCCGACCCCGACCCCGCCGACGGCCGCGAGCAGGAACTCCCAGATGCCCCCGGCCCAGGTCGCGCCCTCGCCGATCGCGGCCGCGAGGGCCACCTTGTAGGCGGTGATCGCGGTGGCGTCGTTCAGCAGGGACTCGCCCTGGAGGATCGTGGTGATCCGGGACGGCAGTCCGACCCGGCGGGCCACCGCCGTAGCCGCGACCGCGTCCGGCGGCGCCACCACCGCGCCCAGCACCAGGGCGGCGGTCAGCGGAAGCCCCGGCACGATCACGTACGCGGCCCAGCCGACGACGAACGTGGCGAAGAGCACGTAGCCGACCGACAGCAGTGCCACGGGCCGCACTTGGGCCCGCAGATCGAGGTACGAGCTGTCGGTGGCCGAGGTGTACAGCAGCGGGGGCAGCAGCAGCGGCAGCACGACCTCGGGGTCGAGGGTGTAGTCGGGCACCCCCGGGACGTACGAGACGACCAGCCCGACCGCGACCAGCAGCAGCGGTGCCGGCACCGGGGTGCGCCGGGCCCCGGCGGCCACCACGGCACTCCCCGCCACCAGCAACAGCAGTGGCATCACGTCCATCGTTCTCGCCCGCCCTCGTTTTTTCGCGCGGCCAACCGCACACCCGTCGTAATCTGGCAATCATGAAACAGTGCACGCACGCCGACGCGCTGCCGCTCCCTGAACCGGGGCCCCAGAGCGAGACCTGTCTGGAGTGTCTGGCGGCCGGCACCCACCCGGTGCAGCTGAGACTGTGCCTCTTCTGCGGCCATGTCGCCTGCTGCGACTCCTCCCCCGCCCGTCACGCGACAGCACATCACAAGGACTCCGGGCATCCGGTGATGCGGACGTTCGAGCCCGGGGAGAGCTGGCGCTGGTGCTTCGTCGACCACGTTCTCCTGTGACCCCGTAATCCGACCGCCGGTTTCGACGGTTCGACCGTCTGACGTCTGGGTACGTCAACCCGGCGCGCGCTCTTCCCAATTGGGCCCGCAGGACCCCTAGCCACGGAGCGTATCCGTAGGTTTACTATGAGTGACAGCATGGGGTTGGGGTCCCGGGGACAGAAAAGTTCGGAGCGCGGTAGCGTCACCGCTGAACCAAGTATCGCGTTACCCCGGGGGGCGACCCCTGGGCCCCCGAAAGAGCTTGTACCACCTTGGAGGTGAGGGTGTCCCAGATCGCAGGCGAGCCCGCGACCCAGGACTTCGTGGAAGTCCGGCTGCCGGCTGCGGGTGCCTACCTGTCGGTGCTGCGTACGGCCACGGCCGGCCTCGCGGCCCGTTTGGACTTCACCCTCGACGAGATCGAGGACCTCCGCATCGCGGTGGACGAGGCCTGCGCGATCCTGCTCCAGCAGGCCGTGCCGGGCTCGGTGCTCAGCTGTGTCTTCCGCCTCGTGGACGACTCGCTCGAAGTCACCGTCTCCGCCCCGACGACGGACGGTCACGCCCCCTCGCGCGACACCTTCGCCTGGACCGTGCTCTCGGCCCTCGCGGGCAAGGTCTCATCGGCAGTCGACGAGGACAAGACCGTTTCGATCAGCCTCTACAAACAGCGCGGCGCGGGACCCGGGCCGGCGTGAGGAACGGGGACGGGCCGGTGCGGGACGAAGAGCGCGGCACACGGGAGCTGCCGGCCGAGGGCGGCTCAGGCGGATCCCGCCGCACGGCGGACGACAGCGCCCTGGTGCCGCGCGGCGGAATCCCCGAGCAGGCCCGGCCGCACCCGGAGGACGAACCCTCGGAGGCCGGTGTGACGGACGACGGTCAACGTGAGCAGGACGGTGGCGTGCGTATTGGTGGGGTCTCCCCCGTTGCCGGGGGTTCCCCCGCTCCGACTGGGTCGAGCGCGGGGGAGGAGGCGAAAGCTCGGGAAGGGGCGACGGGCCAGGCGATGAGCGAGCACGAGCGGGACGACGTGGCGGGCACGCAGAGCGTGCAGGTCACACGGCACGACCCCCAGGACCGCAGCGGGGCGCGCGCACTCTTCATCGAGCTGCGCACGCTCAAGGACGGCAGCGTCGAGTACGCGGAGCTGCGCAACCGGCTGGTCCGTATGCACCTGCCGCTCGTCGAGCACCTCGCGCGCCGCTTCCGCAACCGCGGCGAGCCGCTGGACGACCTGACCCAGGTCGCCACCATCGGCCTGATCAAGTCGGTCGACCGCTTCGACCCGGAGCGCGGCGTCGAGTTCTCGACGTACGCGACCCCGACGGTCGTCGGCGAGATCAAGCGGCACTTCCGTGACAAGGGCTGGGCGGTGCGCGTCCCGCGCAGGCTCCAGGAGCTGCGTCTTTCGCTCACCACGGCGACGGCGGAGCTCTCGCAGCGGCACGGCCGCTCCCCCACGGTCCACGAGCTGGCCGAGAAGCTGGGCATCTCGGAGGAGGAGGTCCTGGAGGGCCTGGAGTCGGCCAACGCCTACTCCACGCTGTCCCTGGACGTCCCCGACACGGACGACGAGTCCCCGGCGGTCGCGGACACGCTCGGCGCGTACGACGAGGCCCTGGAGGGCGTCGAGTACCGCGAGTCGCTCAAGCCGCTGCTGGAGGATCTGCCGCCCAGGGAGAAGCGGATTCTGCTGCTGCGCTTCTTCGGCAACATGACGCAGTCGCAGATCGCGCAGGAGGTCGGCATCTCGCAGATGCACGTGTCCCGGCTGCTGGCCCGGACACTGGCCCAGCTGCGGGAGAAGCTCCTCGTGGAGGAGTAGGACCGGCGGAAGAGAAAGTCAGGACCGGGCGGAAAGCGTCAGCTCTTCGGCTCTTCGGTTCGTCGACCGGGCCCTCGGATTCCGAGGGCCTGTGTCGTCGCCGGGTTCACCAGCAGCACCAGCGCGGCGATCGCGACCACCGCGAGCGCGATGCCGGCCGGGATCGCGACACTGTCGGCCCGGAGCAGGTTGTAGGCCACGGGCAGCGCCATGACCTGGGTGATGACGGCCGGGCCCCGGCTCCAGCCGCGCTGCCCGATCAGTCCGCGGGCGGCCAGCAGCGGCAGCAGCGCGAGCACCACCAGGGTCACGCCCCCGGTCACGGCCTGCCGGCGGTCGTCCGGTTCGCCGGTGATCCCCAGGACGAGGATCCACACCCCGGCGACGGTGAGCGCGAGACCCTCCAGCGCGACGAGGACCGCCGCGTAGGTCAGCCGGCGCGGACGGGGTCCGTCGGGGCCGTCGGTCTGCGGGGCGGGGATCTGTTCAGCACTCACCCCAGCAGGGTAGTCCCCGGGATCCGGCCCCAGGTGTTCAGGCTCACGCCGTCTCCTCTTACCCAACGCCTACCTCGGTATGGGCCGAGTACCCCCCAGTAGGTACGCTGCAACTCATGCGTGCACTTCTCGTGGTCAATCCGGCGGCAACCACCACAAGCGCACGTACGCGCGACGTCCTGCTCCACGCGCTCGCGAGCGAGATGAAGCTGGAAGCGGTCACCACGGAGTACCGGGGGCACGCGCGGGACCTCGGCCGGCAGGCCGCGGAGAGCGGGAACGTCGATCTGGTCGTGGCCCTCGGCGGCGACGGCACGGTCAACGAGGTGGTCAACGGCCTGCTGCACACCGGCCCCGACCCGGAGCGCCTGCCCGGTCTCGCCGTGGTCCCCGGCGGCTCCACCAACGTCTTCGCCCGCGCCCTGGGCCTGCCCAACGACGCCGTGGAGGCGACCGGCGCCATCCTGGACGCCCTGCGCGAGGGCCGCGAGCGCACGGTCGGCCTCGGGCTGACCTCCGGGACACCCGGCACCGAGGACGAGGCCGTGCCCTCGCGCTGGTTCACCTTCAACGCCGGGCTCGGGTTCGACGCCGGGGTGGTCGGGCGGGTCGAGCAGCAGCGCGAGCAGGGCAAGAAATCCACGCACGCGCTCTACGTTCGTCAGGTGGTCCGGCAGTTCCTCGGCGAGCAGCACCGCCGGCACGGGACGATCACCCTGGAGCAGCCCGGTGAGGATCCGGTGACCGATCTGGTGGTGGCCATAGTCTCGAACACCTCGCCCTGGACGTATCTCGGCAATCGCCCGATGTACACGTCACCTAAGGCGTCGTTCGATAAAGGCCTCGACGTACTCGGTCTCAGCCGCCTGTCCAGCGCCGCGGTTGCCCGGTATGGCACCCAGTTGCTCACTTCGTCCCCCGAACGCGGGCCTCATGGCAAGCACGCTGCGGCTCTGCACGACCTGAGTGAGTTCACCTTGCATTCGAAGGTCCCCCTGCCCCTCCAGATGGACGGCGACCACCTCGGACTGCGTACGAGCGTGACGTTCACAGGCGTACGCCGTGCACTGCGTGTGATTGTGTGAGCAGAAAGGGCTGAAGTCCTTTCACTCGAACGTTTAGACCAGGGTCCACCCCATGGAAGTACGGCTGTGACCTAGTCGACACCGAGGAATCAAAAAAAACTTTCCGGAAGGGGTTGTATCCGCCGCTGAGGTTTGCGAGTCTCTACGTGGCGATCGAGACGGCCCGCAACACCGGCCTCCACGGATCACCGGAACCCCTCTTCAATCCACAGGACCTCCGCCAGTGAACCTGGCGTTCGGCCCTTCACTTGTTGAGGGATTCGTGAAAGCGTTCACATTCACAAGCAACCCGCACGTAATACCAAGGAGAGGTAGCAGCCATGGACTGGCGTCACAACGCCGTTTGCCGCGAGGAAGACCCCGAGCTCTTCTTCCCCATCGGCAACACCGGTCCTGCGCTGCTGCAGATCGAGGAAGCCAAGGCCGTCTGCCGTCGCTGTCCTGTTATGGACCAGTGTCTGCAGTGGGCGCTCGAGTCCGGCCAGGACTCCGGCGTCTGGGGTGGTCTCAGCGAGGACGAGCGCCGCGCCATGAAGCGCCGCGCCGCTCGCAACCGTGCCCGTCAGGCCTCCGCCTGACGCCCACCCTGCTAACAGCCTGAGCTTGGCGGCGCGTACAGCGAGTACGCATCTCCCGCCCCCGAGCCGCAGCGCGCAGTACCCCCGATGCGCATAGCAACGAGCGACTGGCCCCGGATCAGCACTTGATCCGGGGCTCTTTGCTGTTCAGGCGCGGCTGCTCAAGTACGCGCGCCAGACCGTTCAAACACCCGCGCGTGCACGGCAGTTCAGGCCCGCGCATGTGTAGGTCGTGTGCACGTACGTCACTTGTGCGCCTGCACCGGCACGTCCAGGATCACCTGGGTCCCCCGCTCCGGCCCCGGCACCATGTCGAACGTGCCGCCCAACTCGCCCTCCACCAGCGTCCGTACGATCTGCAGGCCGAGGTTGCCCGAGCGGTGCGGGTCGAATCCCTCCGGGAGGCCTACGCCGTCATCCTGCACGGTGACCAGGAGGCGGGCGTCCTTCGAGGTGCCGCCGCGGACCGCGGAGACCTCGACCGTGCCCGTCTCGCCCTCGCGGAAGCCGTGTTCGAGGGCGTTCTGCAGGATCTCGGTGAGGACCATGGAGAGCGGGGTCGCGACCTCGGCGTCCAGTATCCCGAAGCGGCCGCTGCGCCGACCGGTGACCTTGCCCGGGGAGATCTCGGCGACCATCGCGAGCACCCGGTCGGCGATCTCGTCGAACTCCACGCGCTCGTCCAGGTTCTGGGACAGCGTCTCGTGCACGATCGCGATCGAGCCGACCCGGCGCACGGCCTCCTCCAGGGCCTCGCGGCCGCGCTCGGAGTCGATCCGGCGGGCCTGGAGGCGCAACAGGGCGGCGACCGTCTGGAGGTTGTTCTTCACCCGGTGGTGGATCTCCCGGATGGTCGCGTCCTTGGTGATCAACTCCCGCTCGCGGCGCCGCAGTTCGGTGACGTCCCGGAGCAGTACCAGTGAACCGATGCGGGTGCCCTTGGGTTTGAGCGGGATCGCCCGGAACTGGATCACCCCGTCACGGGCCTCGATCTCGAACTCGCGCGGCGCCCACCCGCTGGCGAGCTTGGCGAGCGCCTCGTCCACCGGGCCCCGGGTCGGGGCGAGTTCGGCGGTGGTCGTGCCCAGGGGCTGGCCGACGAGGTCGGTGGCGAGGCCCATGCGGTGGTACGCGGAGAGGGCGTTCGGCGAGGCGTACTGCACGATGCCGTCGCCGTCGAGGCGGATCAGTCCGTCGCCGACGCGCGGCGAGGCGTCCATGTCGACCTGCTGGTTCGGGAACGGGAAGGAACCGGCGGCGATCATCTGCGCGAGGTCCGACGCGCTCTGCAGATAGGTGAGTTCGAGGCGGCTGGGGGTGCGCACGGTGAGGAGATTGGTGTTGCGGGCGATGACACCCAGGACGCGCCCGTCCCGTCGTACCGGAATCGACTCGACCCGGACGGGGACCTCTTCGCGCCACTCGGGGTCGCCCTCGCGGACGATCCGTCCCTCGTCCAGGGCCGCGTCCAGCATGGGGCGGCGGCCGCGCGGGACGAGGTGGCCGACCATGTCGTCCTGGTACGAGGTGGGGCCCGTGTTCGGCCGCATCTGGGCGACGGAGACATAGCGGGTGCCGTCACGCGTGGGGACCCACAGGACCAGGTCGGCGAAGGAGAGGTCGGAGAGCAGCTGCCACTCCGAGACCAGCAGGTGCAGCCACTCGAGATCGGAGTCGTCGAGTGCTGTGTGCTGGCGTACGAGTTCGTTCATGGAGGGCACGTCTGCGAGCGTACCCGCCGGTCTGTACCTGTCCTAAAAACACCCGCGGGCCGCGGCGCCTGAGAGGGACCCTCAGCCCTCTCGGCACCGCAGCCCGGAGCAGCAACGGCCACGGGGTGTGCGGTCCCGATCGGCCGATGGATGAGGAGCCGGGGCAGTCAGGGCAGAGAGCCTCGGTTCCTCGGTCCGTCCTCCTGTGCGGGGAGGACGGAGGCTTACGCCTTTCATGCATTGTGGACTAGACCATATTCCGTGTCCATGCTTTGCAGGCTGTTGGAAAGCCTAACCGTGTCGGGTCCTGTGCGGGACTGATTGGTCATGGGAATTTCCCTGGCCGCACCACGGACCCGGACTCAGCGGGTCTCCGTCACCTTGGCCAGGGCGCGGGGCGCGTCCGGGTCCTGGCCGCGGGCGATGGTGACCTCGTAGGCGAGGAGCTGGAGCGGGAGGATCTCCAGGACCGGCTGGAGTTCCTCGGGGACGCCCTCGACGGGCAGGACGAAACCGGCCGAGGCCTGCTCGACCTGGCCTGCCGGGCCGATGACGACGAGGTCGGCGCCCCGGCCGCGCAGCCGGTCGAGGACGGGCTGGAGGGCGGCGCCGCCCTTGCCCGCCGTCACGACCGCGATGACCGGGGAGACGTTGTCGACCATGGCGAGGGGTCCGTGCAGGAGGTCGGCGCCGGAGTAGGCGAGCGCGGGGATGTAGCTGGTCTCCATCAGCTTGAGGGCGGCTTCCCTGGCGGTGGGATAGCCGTAGCCGCGCGAGGTGATCACCATGCGTTCGGCGAAGCGGTAGCGGGAGGCCAGCGCGCGGACCTCGTCCTGGCGGGCGAGCAGCTGCTCGGCGAGGTCGGGCAGCGCCTTGGCGGCCGCGCCGTCGCCGCCGCGCAGGCCCTCGACGAAGAGGTAGAGCGCGAGCAGGGACGCCGTGTACGTCTTGGTCGCGGGGAGGGCCTTCTCCGGGCCCGCCATGATGTCGACGTGGTACTCCGACACGGCGGCCAGCGGTGAGTCCGGGTTGTTGGTCACGGCGACCGTGATCGCGCCGGCCTCGCGGGCGGCCCGGGTCGAGGCGACCAGGTCCGGGGAGCCGCCGGACTGGCTGACGGTGACGACGAGGACGTCGGTCAGGTCGGGGCGGGCGCCGTAGGCCGTTGTCGTCGACATCGAGGTGAGGCCGCAGGGCAGGCCGAGGCGGATCTCCAGGAGGTACTTGGCGTAGAGGGCCGCGTTGTCGGAGGTGCCGCGGGCGGTGAGCAGCACGAAGCGGGGCTTGCGGGCGGCGACCTCCTGGGCGACCTGGCGGATGCGCGGGGCGCCCTCGTCCAGGATGCGGCGCAGGACGTCGGGCTGTTCGGCCATCTCGCGGGCCATGATCCGGCCGGGGAGTTCGCTGTCGGGGGCCGGGGTCGTGGCGGTCATGCGGGGTCCTCCGGAGGTCGGTCGGGGCGGTGCCGCGGTGGGCTGTGGTGTGCGGTGTCCATTTCACCCCCTCTGCGCGAGGTGCGCCTCTGTGGGGCGGTTACCGGTTTTCGGACAGGCGGCGAACTCTGGGAGGCAAGGGCCTCCTCTGTTAGATTGGTGCGCGGATTGGTCTAAACCACACAGCTCTTCCGGGCTCCTCGAAGCCCCTCTGCAGAACGGCAGGCCAGCGTGGAAGTTGTCATCGTTCCGGACGCCAAGTCGGGCGGCGAACTCATCGCCGAGGCCGTGGCACAGCTGCTCCGGCGCACGCCGGACGCCCTTCTCGGCGTGGCCACCGGGTCGACGCCGCTGCCCATCTACGAAGCCCTCGCCGCCAAGGTCCGCGCCGGGGCCGTGGACACCTCGCGGGCCCGGATCGCCCAGCTCGACGAGTATGTGGGGCTGCCCGCCGAGCACCCGGAGTCGTACCGCTCGGTCCTGCGGCGCGAGGTACTGGAGCCGCTCGGGATCGGGATGGACGCCTTCTTCGGGCCGGACGGGACCGCCGAGGACGTGCCGGCCGCGTGCGAGGCGTACGACCGGGCGCTGGGTGAGGCCGGCGGGGTCGATCTCCAGGTGTTGGGCATCGGGACCGATGGGCACATCGGGTTCAACGAGCCGTGCTCCTCGCTCGCCTCGCGGACCCGGATCAAGACGCTGACCGAGCAGACACGCGTGGACAACGCGCGGTTCTTCGACGGCGACATCGAGCAGGTGCCGCATCACGTCATCACCCAGGGCATCGGCACCATCCTGGAAGCCCGGCACCTGGTCCTCCTCGCGACCGGCGAGGGCAAGGCGGACGCGGTCGCCGCGACCGTGGAGGGACCGGTCGCCGCGGTGTGCCCGGCGTCGGCGCTCCAGTTGCACCGGCACGCGACGGTCGTCGTCGACGAGGGTGCCGCGTCGAAGCTGAAGCTCGCGGACTACTTCCGGCACACGTTCGTCAACAAGCCGGACTGGCAAGGGATCTGACGCGGTCTCATATCCGTACAGCCGGTGCCGGGCCCGCTCGTGGAAGGCCCGGCACCGGTGTGTTCGGAGGTGCTCCCCTGGTCGAGGTCGCTCCCCCCGCTCACGTCACGCGCCCGCGATGACCTCCGCCGCCGCGTGGCCACAGACGCGGGCCGCGCCGTGAGTCGCGATGTGCAGGGCGCCTCGGGGCGGTGCCTGCGGTACACCCATCTCCACCACGACGGTGTCGGGGCGGGCGGCCAGCAGGGTGTCGAGGGCGGCCGCCATCCAGGGGTGCCGGTGTTCGTCCCGGACCACCGCCACGATGCGCCGCGTCCCGGCCGCCTTCAGGATCACGCTCCCCGCGTCGTCCCCGGCGAAGCCGGCCGTCTCCGTGCCCGGCAGGAGCCGTTCGAGTTCGGCGGCCACGCCCCAGGGGGTCTCGTCCCCTACGGCGATGTTGGCGACCGGGGTGAGGAGAGCGACGTACGGCGGTGCGGTGAGCGGGGTGAAGTCCTCGGCACCGGTGACCGTGAGGGCGCGGCGGGCGGCGACGAGGCCGATGTCGACGCGCGTCACATCCGGCGCCGGGTCGGGGGCCTCCTGCGAGGCGGAAGCCGCCCACCGGGCCAACTCCCGTACCCGCTGCGCCGCTTCGGCCAGCCTCTCCTCCGGCAGGTCGCCCGACCGTACCGCTCCTACCAGCGCGTCCCGCAGCCGTCGTACCGTCTCGTCGTCCGCGAGGCCGCCGCCCACGCAGATCGCGTCGGCGCCGGCGGCGATCGCGAGGACGCTGCCGCGTTCGATGCCGTAGGTCGCGGCGATGGCCTGCATCTCCATGCCGTCGGTGACGATGAGGCCGTCGTAGCCGAGTTGGCCGCGGAGGAGGTCGGTGAGGATGCGGAGGGAGAGGGTGGCGGGGCGGTCCGGGTCCAGGGTGGGGACCAGGATGTGGGCGCTCATCACCGCGCGGGAGCCGGCGGCGATGGCCGCGCGGAACGGGAGCAGTTCGCGGTGTTCCAGGACCGCCGGCCCGGCGTCGATGCGCGGCAGCGCGTGGTGGGAGTCGACCGCCGTGTCGCCGTGGCCCGGGAAGTGCTTCGTGCAGGCGGCGACGCCCGCCGCCTGGAGGCCGGTGACGTAGGCCGCCGTGTGCCGGGCGACCGACTCCGGGTCGGCGCCGAAGGAGCGGACGCCGATGACCGGGTTGGAGGGGTTGGAGTTGACGTCCGCGGAGGGGGCCCAGTTCAGGTTCACGCCGCAGGCGGCGAGTCTGCGGCCGAGTTCATGGGCCACCGCCCTGGTCAGCTCTACGTCGTCCACCGCGCCCAGCGCGTGGTTGCCCGGGAAGGAGGAGCCGGTGCGGGCCTCCAGGCGGGTGACGTCGCCGCCCTCCTCGTCGATCGCGACCAGCACGTCGTCCCGTTCGGAGCGCAACTGGGCGGTCAGTGAGGCCAGTTGATCGGGTGACGCGATGTTGCGGCCGAACAGGCCCACCGAGGCCAGGCCTTCGCCGAGGCGCCGCAGCAGCCAGTCGGGGGCCGTGGTGCCGGGGAAGCCCGGCTGCAGGACGGTGAGGGCGTCGCGCGTCAGGGTGTCGGTACCGCTGGCGAGTGTCGTCATCGGTGGTGTTATCCCTTCACGGCGCCCGCGGTCAGGCCCGCGGCCATCTTGCGCTGGACGATGAGGAACAGGACGACGATCGGCACGGCCATCATCGTGGCGCCGGCCATCATCGGGGCGTACTCGGTGCCGTGCTTGGTGGTGAAGTTGCCGAGCCAGACGGTCGCCGTCTGGTGCTCCTGGCTGAGCAGCATGAGGGCGTAGAGGTATTCGTTCCAGGCCTGGATGAAGCCGTAGACCGAGGTGGCGACCATGCCGGGGGCCAGGAGCGGGAAGACGACCCGGATGAAGGCGCCGGTGCGGGAGCAGCCGTCGACCATGGCCGCCTCCTCCAGTTCCTTCGGGATGTTGACGATGAAGCCGCGCAGGGTCCACACCGTGAACGGAAGGATGAAGGTCAGGTACGTGATGACCAGGCCCGAGAGCTTGTCGTACTGGTCGAGGTCGTTCAGGAGCAGGAAGACCGGGATGATCATCGAGACCAGCGGGACCATCTGGACCGCGAGGATGCCGACGATCACGATCTTGCGGCCGCGGAAGGCGAAGCGGGAGATGGCGAGCGCGGCCAGCAGGCCGACGACGACGCCGATCACGACCACCGACAGGGACACGATGAGGCTGCGGCCGACCGGGCCCCAGAAGTCGGCGATGTCCAGCGCCCGACGGAAGTTGTCGAGCGTGATGCCGGTGGGCAGCAGGCTCGGGTCCGGGTCGATGGCGTCCTTGGCCGGCTTGAACGCCGTGTCGAGCATCCAGTAGAGGGGGAAGCCGACGACGACGAAGACGAGCAGGCCGAGGAGGTTCCAGCCCAGCTTCGGCCTACGGCGGCCCCCACCCGATGTCTTGGGCGCATCGGTCGTGAGCGCGCTCATTCGACCTCTCCGATCTGAAGCATCTGACGCATGTAGACGGCGACGACCCCGAGCAGCAGCACCACCGTGACGAGGGCTATCGCGGAACCCTGTCCGTAGTCGTTGACGACGAAGGCACGGTCGTAGGAATAGGTGCTGAGCAGTTGGAAGTCGGCCTCGGGGTGGCCGCCGCGCATCACGAACACCTGGGGGAAGACGCCCATGTCCCAGATCACCGACAGGGTCGTGAGCATCACGATGATCGGCTTGAGGATGGGCAGGGTGACGTACCGGAAGACGCCCCACGCGCCGGCGCCGTCGAGGCGGGCCGCCTCCTCCAACTCCTGGGGGACCTGGGTGAGTCCGGCGCTGAGGGTGATCACCACGAAGGGCACCGCGCCCCACACCACGAGCAGCATGATGACGAGGAGGCCCTGCGGTCCGCTGGCGAACCAGTTGTGGCCGATCATGTCGACACCCGGCAACTTGCTGAGCAGCGCGTTGAAGACGCCGTAGTCCGAGTCGAAGAGCCACTTGAAGACGGTGGTCGCGACGATGACCGGCATGCCCCAACTGGCCACCAGGACAACGTTGATGAGGGTCTTCACCCAGCCGGAGACCTTCTGCTGGAGCAGGGCGAGGGCCATGCCGGCGACCATCGTGAAGATGACCGAGCCGGCCGCGAAGACGATCGTGCGGACGACGACGCCCCAGAACTCGCCGTCGCCGAGGATGCCCGAGAAGTTGTCGAAGCCGATCCACTCGGCGGGCTTGAAGCCCCACAGCTGGGACTGGCCGAAGGACTGGAACGACAGGGTGACCAGCCGGACCAGCGGATAGCCCATGACCAGGGCGAGGATGAGCAGACAGGGCGCGAGCAGCAGCCAGGGGATCCCGGCCCCTCTCGCCGTCCCCCGTCCGCGGGGTGCGTCGGAGACGCGCGGTGGGGGCGCCTGCCGCGGCGGCGGCACCTTGGCAGGGGTGGTCGTGTCGGCACTCATCGCGGGCTCCTCAGCGATCCCTCAGGTCGTACGGCCGTGCTTCGTACGAGTGGCGGGGCCCTGCCCCGAGAACACCCAGGTGTCCAACAGGGCCCCGCACTCAGGTCACTTGGTGTTGATGACCTTGTCGATCGCGGCGTCCGCTTCCTTCGCGGCGTCCGCCACCGACTTCTTGCCGGTGCCGATGTTCTGCAGCATCGTCTGCAGGACCTGGGCCTTCTCGACCTGGCCCCAGCCCGGTGCCATCGGGACGAACCAGTTGGACTCGGCCGCGGTGGCCGGGACCGCCGTCGCGGGGTCGCTCTTCAGCGTCGCGAGGTCGGTCTTGTTGTTCGGCAGGTTGCCCTTGGCCATCAGGCCCTTCTGGCCGGACGGACCGGTGAAGGCGTTGATCCACTCGGCGGCGAGGGCCTGCGCCTTGGACTTCACCGGGACGGCGAGGTCCGAACCGCCCAGGAACACGGGCATGTTCTTGCCGGACGGGCCGGGCATCACGAAGTTGACGAGGTCGGTCTTCAGCTTGCCGCCGGTCTTGTCGTTCTTCGGGTCGGCGGCGGTCGCGCCCTCCCACGCGGCGGCGAAGATCATGGACGCCTTGCCCTGGCCGTAGACGATGTAACGGTCGGACTCGTCCTTGGTCTTGTCGCCGTGCATGTACTTGTCGATGACCGACTTCCACTCGGTGAGCCCCTTGATGGACTCGGGCGAGGAGAGGCTGGCCTTCCAGTCGCTGCCGGACTGGGTGGCGATGGCGCCGCCGGCGTCGTAGACGAAGGACATGGCCGCGTACCAGTCACGGGTGGGCTGGTACCAGGCGCTGAACTTGCTGCCTTCCTTCTTCTGGATCTTGTCCAGGTCGGCGGTCAGCTCGGCGTACGTCGTCGGCGGGGCCTTGACGCCGACCGAAGCGGCGATGTCCTTGCGCCAGTTGGCGACGCGGCCACCGGCGTAGTAGGGGACGCCGTAGGTCTTGCCGTCGTAGGTCACGGAGGCCTTGAGGCCGTCGAGCCAGGCGGAGGAGTTGGTGAACTTCGCGGGGTCGACGGGTGCGAAGGCGCCCTTGACCATGTAGCTCAGCATCTCGGTGTTGCCCATCTCGACCACGTCCGGCGCCTTGTCGGTGGCGAGGACCGCGTCGAGCTTGGTGTTCTTGTCCGGCCAGCCGTAGTACTCGTGCTTGATCTTGACGCCCGGGTGCGCCTTCTGCACGGCCGCGTCGGCCGCCTTCACCAGCTGGGGCCAGTTGTTCTGCGCGTCGACGGTGAGCCAGACGGTCAGCTCCTTGGCGTCGGCGCCGCTGTTCGAAGAGCCCTTGTCGTCGTTGCCCCCGCACGCCGCGATGGAGACCATCATGCCCGCGATACCGATCGCGGCTATCAGCTTGCGCTTCACGCCACCCTCCTCAGGGATGCCTGCCACACCTCCCGCCCAAGAGCCGGGACCTGAACCAATGGTGTAGACCAGTACCGGGAGCTTGGACCAGACCACAGGGCCTGTCAAGAGCCCCCGAAACACCCCTGACCAGCCGTTATGCGACCTACATATGCAGGAACCTTTAAGTAAGAAGGCAGCGAAAACAACGGTGCCGGAGTACTCTCTTCCGCTAGACCACTTGGCGCTGTGGACTAGACCAAAAGAGACGGCAACGGTATACAGAGGGGATCACCAAGTGACCCTTGTCCGGAGCCGGGAAGGCGGAGCATGAGCACCGACGTCAGCAGTGCGGAGAACGAGGGTGGGGCCACCGTCCGCACCGCGCGTGTGCCGAAGTACTACCGCCTGAAGAAGCACCTCCTCGACATGACGGAGACGCTGCCGCCGGGCACCCCGGTCCCGCCCGAGCGCACGCTGGCCGCCGAGTTCGACACCTCGCGCACGACGGTCCGCCAGGCCCTGCAGGAGCTGGTCGTCGAGGGCCGCCTGGAGCGCATCCAGGGCAAGGGCACGTTCGTCGCCAAGCCGAAGGTCTCGCAGGCCCTCCAACTCACCTCGTACACCGAGGACATGCGCGCCCAGGGCCTCGAACCCACCTCGCAGCTCCTGGACATCGGCTACATCACCGCCGACGACACCCTCGCCGACCTGCTCGACATCACCGCCGGCGGCCGGGTCCTGCGCATCGAGCGCCTGCGCATGGCCAACGCCGAGCCGATGGCCATCGAGACGACGCACCTCAGCGCGAAGCGCTTCCCCGCCCTGCGCAGGTCCCTCGTCAAGTACACGTCCCTGTACACCGCGCTGGCCGAGGTCTACGACGTCCACCTCGCCGAGGCCGAGGAGACCATCGAGACCTCCCTGGCCACCCCGCGCGAGGCCGGCCTCCTCAGCACCGACGTCGGCCTCCCCATGCTGATGCTCTCCCGCCACTCCCTCGACAAGGAGGGCAAGCCGGTGGAGTGGGTGCGGTCGGTGTACCGGGGGGACAGGTACAAGTTCGTGGCCCGCCTGAAAAGGCCCACCGACTGAGCCAACGGGGCGGCAGCACACCTAGGGGCGCGGGGAACTGCGCGACCAGCCACAATGGCGCCGCAGACACACGACTACCTCACGGCACTTCCGCGAAGCGCTACCGCACGCGGTGTAGCGCTGTCCCCGAAGCTGCTCTACGTTCCTCCCGTCGCCGCATGGACGGGAGGACTCCCCGGTGCGTACCGCGAACGTCCGAACCATCGTCGTCTGGACCCTCGTCGCGCTCGTCGGCGCGGCGGGCTGGTCCGTGCTCGCGCTGGCGCGGGGCGAGAGCGTGTCGGCCGCCTGGATGGTCGCCGCCGCGCTCGGCTCGTACGCCATCGCCTACCGCTTCTACGCGAAGTTCATCGCGTACAAGGTCCTGAAGGTCGATGCCACCCGGGCCACCCCGGCCGAACGCCTGGACAACGGCATCGACTTCCACCCCACCGACCGCCGCGTCCTGCTCGGCCACCACTTCGCCGCGATCGCCGGCGCCGGCCCGCTCGTCGGACCCGTACTCGCCGCGCAGATGGGTTACTTGCCCGGCACGGTCTGGATCATCGCCGGCGTCGTCTTCGCGGGCGCGGTCCAGGACATGGTGGTGCTGTTCTTCTCAACCCGTCGCGACGGCAAGTCACTTGGGCAGATGGCCCGCGAGGAGATCGGCCCGTTCGGCGGCGCGGCGGCGCTGATCGCCACCTTCGCCATCATGATCATCCTGCTCGGCGTACTGGCCCTGGTCGTCGTGAACGCGCTGGCCTCCTCCCCCTGGGGCACCTTCTCCATCGGCATGACCATCCCGATCGCGCTGCTGATGGGCTTCTACCTACGGGTACTTCGCCCCGGCCGCGTCTCCGAGGTCTCCCTCATCGGCGTGGCCCTGCTGCTGCTCGCCCTGGTCGCGGGCCGCTGGGTCGCCGAGTCGTCCTGGGCCGGCGCCTTCACCCTCGCGCCCTCGACGCTGGTGATCTGGCTGGTGGCGTACGGCTTCGTCGCCTCGATCCTCCCCGTCTGGACCCTGCTCGCCCCGCGCGACTACCTCTCCACGTTCATGAAGATCGGCACGATCGGCCTGCTCGCGATCGGGGTCGTCGTCGCCCTGCCCGCCCTGAAGATGCCCGCCGTCACCGACTTCGCGAAACACGGCAACGGCCCGGTCTTCGCCGGTTCGCTCTTCCCCTTCGTCTTCATCACGATCGCCTGCGGAGCCCTGTCCGGCTTCCACTCGCTCATCTCCAGCGGCACGACCCCGAAGATGATCCAGAAGGAAACCCAGATCCGCATGATCGGCTACGGCGCCATGCTGATGGAGTCGTCGGTCGCCGTGATGGCCCTGGTCGCCGCGAGCATCATCGACCCGGGTCTGTACTTCGCGATGAACGCCCCGTCGGGCGTGATCGGCACGACGGTGCAGAACGCCTCGCAGGTGGTGAGCAGTTGGGGCTACCACATCTCCCCCGCCGACCTCGCGCAGGCCGCGAAGAACGTCGACGAGGCGAGTCTGCTGTCCCGTACCGGCGGGGCGCCCACGCTCGCGGTCGGCGTCTCGGAGATCTTCGCCAAGGTGACCGGCGGGAGTCTGCGCGCCTTCTGGTACCACTTCGCGATCATGTTCGAGGCGCTGTTCATCCTGACCGCGCTGGACGCGGGCACGCGGGTGGGCCGGTTCATGCTCCAGGACATGCTCGGGAACGTCTACCGGCCGTTCAGGAACGTGAGTTGGCGCCCGGGTCTGGCCCTGACGAGCGCGATCGTGTGCGCGCTCTGGGGCTACTTCCTCTGGGTCGGCGTCCACGAACCCCTCGGCGGGATCAACCAGCTCTTCCCGATCTTCGGCATCGCCAACCAGCTCCTCGCGGCGGTCGCGCTGGCCGTCTGCACCACCCTCCTGGTGAAGTCCGGACGGCTCAAGTGGGCCTGGATCACCGGGATTCCACTCGCCTGGGACGCGACGGTCACCCTGACCGCGAGCTGGCAGAAGGTGTTCTCCGGCGACCCGAAGGTCGGCTTCTTCAAGCAACGGTCCGTGTTCCAGGACGCGATCGACGCGGGCAAGGTCCTGCCGCCGGCGAAGAGCATGGACGACATGCGCACCGTCGTCACCAACTCCACGGTGGACGGGGTGCTTTCGGCCATTCTCGCGGTGCTCGTCGTGGTCGTGATCGCGGACGCCCTCCGCGTCTGTGTTCGACACGTCCGCCGCCCCGCGCTCTCCACGCTGAGCGAGACGCCGTACGTCGAGTCGAACATCGTGGCACCGGCCGGGCTGATCCCTACCCGCGAGGAGAAGGAGGAGGTGGCGCGCGATGCGGTCGGCGCTGACGCGGGCGGCTGACCGGCTGGTCGGTGGAGTGCGCTGGTACGTCCGGGAGTTGATGGACGAGTCGGCGTACGACCGGTATGTCACGCACGCACGCCGGAACCACCCCGGCGCGGAGGTCCCCAGCCGCCGCGACTTCGAACGCATACGGACGGCCCGCCAGGAGGCCGACCCGCGCCAGGGTTTCCGCTGCTGTTGAGCCTGCTCGGCCCGTCTTTGACACCGATGTCACGTCTTCACAGAATCGACATGCCGATATACGGATGAGGTCTTCCGCTCGCGCGACGCGGTGACCTAGATTGCCTCCGCATTACACAGGGGATCATCGAAGGTGACGGAGCCGCGATATGTCAGATGTGCCGGAAGTACCGCCCGAAGTGGCACCGCCCGTCGCGGCACCGGTCGTGACACCGGCCCGTGTCGTCATCGCGGTCTGCCTCGTCGCGCCGTTCGTGGCGCTGCTCTGGGTCGGCTCCTACACCAAGCTCGACCCGACGTTCATCGGCATCCCGTTCTTCTACTGGTACCAGATGCTCTGGGTGCTCATCTCGACGGTGCTCACGATGACCGCCTACAAGCTGTGGCAGCGCGACCAGCGGACCCGCCATGGAGGTAACCGGTGAACGACGGCGTGAACGGCGTCGCCCTCGGCGTCTTCATCTTCTTCTTCCTGGCCGTCACGGTCCTCGGCTTCATGGCCGCGCGCTGGCGCCGGGCCGACAACGAGCAGAGCCTCGACGAATGGGGCCTGGGCGGACGGTCGTTCGGCACCTGGGTCACCTGGTTCCTGCTCGGCGGCGACCTCTACACGGCGTATACGTTCGTGGCGGTCCCGGCGGCGGTCTACGCGGCGGGCGCGGCGGGCTTCTTCGCGGTGCCGTACACGATCCTCGTCTACCCGTTGATCTTCACCTTCCTCCCGCGCCTCTGGTCGGTGTCGCACAAGCACGGGTACGTGACGACCTCGGACTTCGTGCGCGGCCGCTTCGGCTCCAAGGGTCTTTCGCTGGCGGTTGCGATCACCGGCATCCTCGCGACGATGCCGTACATCGCGCTCCAACTGGTCGGGATCCAGGCCGTGTTGGACGTCATGGGGGTGGGCGGCAGCGCGAACTCCAACTGGTTCGTGAAGGACCTGCCGCTGCTGATCGCGTTCGCGGTACTGGCGGCCTACACCTACTCGTCCGGCCTCCGCGCGCCCGCGCTGATCGCGTTCGTGAAGGACGGCCTGATCTACATCGTCATCGCGGTGGCGATCATCTACATCCCGATCAAGCTCGGCGGCTTCGACGACATCTTCAGCGCGGCGGGCGCCAAGTTCAAGGCGACGGGAACGGGCGGACTCGTCCCCGCACCGGCGGGCCAATGGACGTACGCCACACTGGCGTTGGGCTCGGCACTGGCCCTGTTCATGTACCCCCACTCGATCACGGCGACGCTCTCTTCGAAGAGCCGCAACGTGATCCGCCGCAACACCACGATCCTGCCCCTGTATTCACTGATGCTGGGCCTGCTCGCGCTGCTCGGCTTCATGGCGATCGCGGCCGGAGTCAAGGTCACCAACGGCCAGTTGGCGATCCCGCAGCTCTTCGAGAACATGTTCCCGGACTGGTTCGCGGGCGTGGCCTTCGCGGCGATCGGCATCGGCGCCCTCGTCCCCGCGGCCATCATGTCCATCGCGGCGGCGAACCTCTTCACCCGCAACATCTACAAGGACTTCATCAAGCCCGACGCGACCCCGGCCCAGGAGACCAAGGTCTCCAAGATCGTCTCGCTCCTGGTGAAGGTCGGCGCCCTGGCCTTCGTCCTGACGATGGACAAGACCGTCGCCATCAACTTCCAGCTCCTGGGCGGCATCTGGATCCTCCAGACCTTCCCGTCCCTGGTAGGCGGCCTCTTCACCCGCTGGCCCCACCGCTGGGCCCTCCTCACCGGCTGGGCGGTCGGCATGATCTACGGCACCCTCGCCGCCTACGGCGTAGCCTCCCCGACCCAGGACCACTTCGGCGGCTCCTCCAAGGAGATCCCGGGCATCGGCGAGATCGGCTACATCGGCCTGACGGCGTTCGTGCTGAACGTGGTGGTGACGGTGGTCCTGACGTTCGCCCTGAAGGCCTTCAAGGCCCCGGAGGGCGTGGACGAAACAAGCCCCGGCGACTACACGGCGGACGCGGGCAACCCGGGCGTAGAGGTGGAGCTACCTCCGGCGACTGCTGGCGCCGCCCACTGAGCCCACCTAGGGGCGCGGGGCTGTATCGATTTGCGGCTCCGCCGCGTGGGCGCGACCAGCCACACACGACCCGCAGCGGGCCACCGAGAGCACCCACCTCGGCGGCCCGCTGTTCGTACACACTGACCCACATGGACTTCCTCATCCGCCGAGCCGACCCCTCCGAATACGAAGACCTCGGTACCCTCACAGCCCACGCCTACCTGGACGACGGCCTGCTCGACTACGGCGAGGCCGACCCGTACCTCCCCGTACTCAAGGACGTAGCAAGCCGAGCCGCGTCCGCCGAGGTCCTGGTCGCAGTGGACGGCGACCACCTCCTCGGCGGCGTCACCTTCGTCCCCGGCCCCGGCCCAGCCGCCGACATCGCAAACCCCGGCGAGACAGAAATCCGCGCACTGGCAATCGCCCGCACCGCCCGAGGCAGAGGCGCCGGCGAGGCCCTCGTCCGCGCCTGCATCGACCGCGCCCGAGCAACGGAAGGCTGCACAGCCGTAGTCCTCTCGACCCAGTCAGCCATGCACGCGGCCCACCGCATCTACGAACGCCTGGGTTTCGTTCGCACCCCCGACCGCGACTGGAACCCCGTGCCACACCTGGACGATCTCACTCTGCTCACCTACAAGCTGACACTCTGAAACCACCGCGACACAACATCTGGTGGTGACGTGACAGGCGAGCACAAGATGTATGCTCATGCTCGCTGTCGCCGCAGGGGAATCCGGTGCGAATCCGGAACTGTCCCGCAACGGTGTACTTACGTGCATATGCACGCATGGCCAGTCCGAGGACCTGCCGACGGCGCGCGCCCGGCCACCCGGTCAGGGCGCATGACGTCCGGGCCTCGTGGAGTGGGCCGGTGGACGCGACGCCCTGTGCTCGCGAGCTGCCGCCTGCCCTCCGCAAGGCCCCGTGCCGAGCGAGGGAGAGCCCCACCGTGACCATCGCGCCAGCAGAGCCGGCATCAGCGACCCAGGCGAACGAGGCGATCGCAGCGACCGCGACCGGACCCGGGACCGAGCTTCCCGGAACGGTTGTTCAGGACGCCGACGGCCCCGGTACCGCGATCCTGCGGACCCTGACCGAGCTGACCGCCGACCTCCCCGACGCCGACCCCGGCCGGGTCGCCGCCGCCACGTTGCGCGGCCGGTCCGCGCACGCGGACGTGGCGGAACTGCGCGAGCTGGCGACTGAGGCGGCCGCCGGCCTCATCTCCGAGGACCCGGTCTACTCCCGCCTCGCCGCCCGGCTGCTGACGGTCAGCATCGCCGCCGAGGCCGCCTCCCAGGGCGTCACGACGTTCACCGAGTCCGTCGTCGTGGGCCACCGCGAGGGCCTCATCGCGGACCGCACCGCCGAGTTCGCGACGCTGCACGCGGCCCGCCTGGACGCGCTGATCGCCGCCTCCTCCGATGAGGGCGCCGACGACCGCTTCGGCTACTTCGGCCTGCGCACGCTGTACAGCCGCTACCTCCTGCGCCACCCGATCACCCGCAAGGTCATCGAGACCCCCCAGCACTTCATGCTGCGCGTGGCCGCCGGTCTCGCCGAGGACGACTCGACCCGTGCCCTGGACGAAGTCGCCGCGCTGTACCGCCTGATGAGCCGCCTGGACTACCTCCCGTCCTCGCCCACGCTCTTCAACTCCGGTACGCGGCACCCTCAGATGTCGTCCTGCTACCTCCTCGACTCCCCGCTGGACGAGCTGGACTCCATCTACGACCGCTACCACCAGGTCGCCCGTCTCTCGAAGCACGCCGGTGGCATCGGACTGTCGTACTCCCGTATCCGCAGCCGCGGTTCGCTGATCCGCGGCACGAACGGGCACTCCAACGGCATCGTCCCGTTCCTGAAGACGCTCGACGCGTCGGTGGCCGCCGTGAACCAGGGCGGCCGGCGCAAGGGCGCGGCCGCGGTCTACCTGGAGACCTGGCACTCCGACATCGAGGAGTTCCTGGAGCTGCGGGACAACACCGGTGAGGACGCCCGCCGTACGCACAACCTGAACCTCGCGCACTGGATCCCGGACGAGTTCATGCGCCGGGTGAACGCGGACGGCGAGTGGTCGCTGTTCTCCCCCGCCGACGTGCCCGAGCTGGTCGACCTGTGGGGCGACGAGTTCGACGCCGCGTACCGCAAGGCCGAGGCGCAGGGGCTCGCCAAGAAGACCATCCCGGCCCGTGACCTCTACGGCCGCATGATGCGCACCCTCGCGCAGACCGGCAACGGCTGGATGACCTTCAAGGACGCGGCCAACCGCACCGCCAACCAGACCGCCGAGCCGGGCCACACGGTCCACTCCTCCAACCTCTGCACGGAGATCCTGGAGGTCACGGACGACGGCGAGACCGCGGTCTGCAACCTGGGTTCGGTGAACCTCGGCGCGTTCGTCGACCAGGCGAACGGCGACATCGACTGGGAGCGTCTGGACGAGACGGTCCGCACCGCCGTCACCTTCCTCGACCGTGTCGTGGACATCAACTTCTACCCGACCGAGCAGGCGGGCCGTTCCAACGCCCGCTGGCGCCCGGTCGGCCTGGGCGCGATGGGTCTGCAGGACGTCTTCTTCAAACTCCGCGTCCCCTTCGACTCCCCGCAGGCGCAGGCCCTTTCGACGCGTATCGCCGAGCGCATCATGCTCGCCGCGTACGAGGCGTCCGCCGACCTCGCCGAGCGCAACGGCCCGTTGCCCGCCTGGGAGAAGACCCGTACGGCCCGCGGCGTCCTGCACCCGGACCACTACGGCGTGGAGCTGACCTGGCCGGAGCGCTGGGCCGCACTGCGGGAACGTATCGCCCAAACCGGCATGCGCAACAGCCTGTTGCTGGCGATCGCCCCCACGGCCACCATCGCGTCCATCGCCGGCGTCTACGAGTGCATCGAGCCCCAGGTCTCGAACCTCTTCAAGCGCGAGACCCTCTCCGGCGAGTTCCTCCAGGTCAACTCCTACCTGGTCGACGAGTTGAAGCAGCTCGGCGTGTGGGACGCCCGCACCCGCGAGGCCCTGCGCGAGGCCAACGGCTCGGTACAGGCGTTCAGTTGGATCCCGGAGGACGTGCGCGCCCTGTACCGCACGGCGTGGGAGATCCCCCAGCGCGGCCTGATCGACATGGCCGCCGCCCGCACCCCGTTCCTGGACCAGTCCCAGTCCCTGAACCTGTTCCTGGAGACGCCGACGATCGGCAAGCTCTCCTCGATGTACGCGTACGCCTGGAAGCAGGGCCTGAAGACGACGTACTACCTGCGCTCCCGCCCGGCGACCCGCATCGCCCGCGCGGCCCAGGCTCAGGCCCAAACCACCATCCCCGTACAGCAGTTGACGCCCGACGAAGACGCGGTCGCCTGCTCCCTTGAGAACCCCGAGTCCTGCGAGGCCTGCCAGTAATGACGACCGAAGCCAAGAACCTTCTCGACCCGGGCTTCGAGCTGACCCTCCGCCCCATGCGCTACCCGGACTTCTACGAGCGCTACCGGGACGCGATCAAGAACACCTGGACCGTCGAGGAGGTCGACCTCCACTCGGACGTCGCCGACCTCGCGAAGCTGACGCCCGGTGAGCAGCACATGATCGGCCGGCTGGTCGCGTTCTTCGCGACGGGTGACTCGATCGTGGCGAACAACCTCGTGCTGACCCTGTACAAGCACATCAACTCCCCCGAGGCGCGGCTGTACTTGAGCCGTCAGCTCTTCGAGGAGGCCGTGCACGTCCAGTTCTACTTGACGCTGCTCGACACCTACCTCCCCGACCCGGAGGACAGGGCCGCCGCCTTCGACGCGGTGGAGAACATCCCCTCCATCCGCGAGAAGGCCGAGTTCTGCTTCAAGTGGATCAACGAGGTCGAGAAGCTGGACAGCCTCCAGACCCAGGCCGACCGCCGCCGCTTCCTCCTCAACCTGATCTGCTTCGCCGCGTGCATCGAGGGCCTGTTCTTCTACGGCGCGTTCGCGTACGTCTACTGGTTCCGCAGCCGGGGTCTCCTGCACGGCCTCGCCACCGGCACCAACTGGGTGTTCCGCGACGAGACCATGCACATGAGCTTCGCCTTCGAGGTGGTCGACACCGTCCGCAAGGAGGAGCCGGAGCTGTTCGACGACCAGCTCCAGCAGGAGGTGACCGACATGCTGCGCGAAGCCGTCGAGGCGGAGCTGCAGTTCGGGCGCGACCTGTGCGGCGAGGGTCTGCCGGGCATGAACACCGACTCGATGCGCCAGTACCTGGAGTGCGTCGCGGACCAGCGCCTCCAGCGGCTGGGCTTCGCTCCGGTCTACGGTTCCGAGAACCCCTTCTCCTTCATGGAGTTGCAGGGCGTCCAGGAGCTGACGAACTTCTTCGAGCGCCGCCCGTCGGCGTACCAGGTCGCCGTGGAGGGCACGGTCGACCTCGACGAGGACTTCTAGCCCCACGCGGCCGACCCCCGGCCGCCCTTTATCTGCCTCTTACTTCGCGGACGGCCCATGGAGCTTCCATGGGCCGTCCATGGAGTTTCTATGGAGCGGCAAAGTTCATGGGGTGCGTCTGTTCGCGGTCTCGTCGCCCCGGCTACGTTCCACCCGTCCTGTTCATGTCATTCACCAGTGGCCCCACAGGACGCTCAAAGTGTCATGCCCATGACGACGTCATCTGCCGCCGCTACGCGCGTCACAGGCCTGCCACCACGCCGAGGAACCCCACTCCCACGATGGAGGCAGTACCCCATGCGTGAAAAGCCCCGACGGAGTCTGCGAAGACTGCTGACCGCCGCCGTACCCGTCCTCACCCTCAGCGTCTTCGGGCTCGTGGCGGCCTCCCCCGCCGACGCGCAGCCCGCCCCACAGGCCGCCGTCCAGTCCGCCCAGGTCTCCAAGGTCACCCAGAACTCCAAGGCCCTGACCGCCCCCGCGGCCCAGGCCGTCCACTCGACCGGCAAGGCCGGGCAGAAGGTGCCGACCGAGCGCCTCTGCGCGACCGCGGCCCCCGGATCGGCGTCCTGCTTCGCCCAGCGGCGCACCGACATCAAGCAGCGACTGGCCTCCGCCGTGCACGCGGACGCCGCCGCCGCGGTCTCCGGGCTGAGCCCGGCCAACCTGCACAGCGCGTACGCGCTCCCCTCGACCGGCGGCTCCGGCCTGACGGTCGCGGTGGTCGACGCGTACAACGACCCCAACGCGGCCTCGGACCTGGCCACTTACCGCTCCAACTTCGGCCTGTCGGCCTGCACGGTGGCCAGCGGCTGCTTCAAGCAGGTCAGCCAGACCGGCTCGACCACGTCCCTGCCGACGAACGACACCGGCTGGGCGGGCGAGGAAGCGCTCGACATCGACATGGTCAGCGCGGTCTGCCCGAACTGCAACATCATCCTGGTGGAGGCCACTTCGGCCACCGACGCCAACCTCGGCGCCGCCGAGAACGAGGCCGTCGCCCTGGGCGCGAAGTTCGTCTCCAACAGCTGGGGCGGCTCCGAGTCCTCCTCGCAGACCTCCGAGGACACCTCGTACTTCAAGCACCCGGGCGTCGCGATCACCGTCTCCTCCGGTGACGAGGCCTACGGCGCCGAGTACCCGGCAACGTCCCAGTACGTGACGGCAGTCGGCGGCACCGCGCTGTCGACGTCGTCCAACACCCGCGGCTGGACCGAGTCCGTGTGGAAGACCAGCAGCACCGAGGGCGGCGGCTCCGGCTGCTCCGCCTACGACGCGAAGCCGTCCTGGCAGACCGACACGGGCTGCACCAAGCGCATGGAGGCCGACGTCTCCGCCGTCGCCGACCCCGCCACCGGCGTGGCCGTCTACGACACCTACGGCGGCTCCGGCTGGGCGGTCTACGGCGGCACCAGCGCCTCGTCCCCGATCATCGCGGGCGTCTACGCGCTGGCCGGCACCCCGGGCACCAGCGACTACCCGGCGAAGTACCCCTACTCCCACACCAGCAACCTGTACGACGTCACCAGTGGCAACAACGGCACCTGCTCGACGAGTTACTTCTGCACCGCGGGCACCGGCTACGACGGCCCGACCGGCTGGGGCACCCCGGACGGCACCGCCGCCTTCACCTCCGGCACCACCACGGGCAACACGGTGACCGTCACCAACCCGGGCAGCCAGTCCACGGTGACCGGCTCCACGGCCAGCCTCCAGATCTCGGCCTCGGACAGCGCGAGCGCGACCCTCACCTACAGCGCGAGCGGGCTGCCGACCGGCCTGTCGATCAGCAGCTCGACCGGGCTGATCTCCGGCACCGCGTCCACCGCCGGCACCTACGCCGTCACGGTGACCGCGACCGACTCCACCGGCGCCTCCGGCTCGGCCTCCTTCACCTGGACGGTCAGCACCTCCGGCGGCGGCAGCTGCACCTCGACCCAGCTGCTGGGCAACGCGGGCTTCGAGTCCGGGAACACCACCTGGACCGCGAGCAGCGGGGTCATCACCAACGACACCGGCGAGGCGGCCCGCACCGGTTCGTACAAGGCCTGGCTCGACGGCTACGGATCGACCCACACCGACACGCTGTCCCAATCGGTGACGATCCCGAGCGGCTGCACCGGTACGACGTTCACCTTCTACCTGCACGTCGACACCGCGGAGACCTCGACCAGCACGGCTTACGACAAGCTGACGGTCACCGCCGGATCGACCACCCTGGCCACCTACTCCAACCTCAACGCGGCCACCGGGTACGTCGCGAAGTCCTTCAGCCTGTCCTCCTTCGCCGGCTCGACCGTCACGCTGAAGTTCAGCGGCGTCGAGGACTCCTCCCTCCAGACCAGCTTCGTCCTCGACGACACCGCCGTGACGACCAGCTGACCCTGCCATGAGCTGGACCCCGGCCGTCTCGCAGCGGCCGGGGTTCTGTCATGTCCACGGATATTTCACTGCTCACAAGGGATCCGGATGCGTCCGTGACACGTCAAAGGGGCAAAGGAGGCCCCCATGCGCCGATCGATTCTTGGTCCGTCCCTCGCCGTCGCCACCCTGGCGCTCGCCCTCGCGGGCTGCGGCACGAAGTCCGACACCGGCAGCGGCACCGTGTCGCCGTCGTCCTCCCCCACGCCGAGCAAGAGCAGGGCGGCCTGTACGGCGAAGGAGACCCTCGCCGCGACCGACACGAACGGCACGTTCTGTCTGACGACCGGCAACACCGTCCGCATCCTGCTGGACGGGACGACCACCCGCCCCTGGGCTCCGGTCAAGACGGTGGGCAGCGGCCTGAAGGCCACCAACAGCGGAATCCTGATCCGCCCCGGCGACGCGAGCAACGCGTACGAGGCGGTGTCGGCCGGGACCGTGAAGCTCACGTCGTCCCGGCCGCTGTGCGCGACCGCCCCGCACAAGATCTCGTGCAAGGGCATTCAGGAATGGTCGGTCACCGTCGTGGTGTCGAAGTGATCATCCGGTGGGCGGTCCGGATCTGACGGTCGACGCGCCGGTCGTGCGCGATGCCGAGCAGCGACGGGAAGGTCACGGCCACGAGGATGCCGGCGACGGTGAGGAGGGCGATGAGGTTGTCCATGGCTGTGTTCATGGACATGAGTCTCGTCCTTTTGACTCCTTACCGTGAGTGGCAGGACTGCCGTACACCCTCGATTTACTGCCAGTCGAGGCGCACACTGGCAGCATGCTGAAAAACGTGGCCGTGGTCCTGCTCGACGGAGTCGCCCCCTTCGAACTAGGCGTCGTCTGCGAGGTGTTCGGCCTCGACCGCAGCGACGAGGGCCTGCCGGTCTACGACTTCGCGGTCGCCTCGGCCGAAGGCCCGACCCTCACCACCCACGCGGGCTTCTCCCTGACCGTCGACCACGGCCTGGAGCGCCTGGAGACCGCGGACCTCATCGCCGTACCGGCCGGTGCGACCTATGCGGAGCGGGAGTACCCGGAGGAACTGCTCGATGCCCTGCGACGGGGCGTGGACCGGGGTGCACGGGTGCTCAGCGTCTGCTCGGGCGTGTTCGTGCTGGCCGCCGCCGGGCTGCTGGACGGGCGGCGGTGCGCGGTGCACTGGCACCACGCGGAGCTGCTCGCCCGGCGATATCCGAAGGTCGTCGTGGAGCCGGACGTGCTGTACGTCGACGAGGACCCGGTGATCACGTCCGCCGGCACCGCGGCCGGGATCGACGCCTGTCTGCACCTGGTGCGCAAGGAACAGGGGCCGGAGGTCGCCAACGCCATCGCGCGGCGGATGGTCGTACCCCCGCACCGCGACGGCGGCCAGGCCCAGTACATCGAGCGGCCGCTGCCGCGCTCGCAGTGCGACACGGTGGGCGAGGTGCTGGTGTGGATGGCGGAGCACCTCGACCAGGAGGTCACCGTCGAACAGCTCGCCGCCCGTGCCCTCATGTCACCGCGCACCTTCGCCCGCCGCTTCCAGCAGGAGACCGGGACCACGCCGTACCGCTGGATCCTGCGTCAACGGGTGCTGCTGGCCCAGCAGTTGCTGGAGGGGACGGACGAGACGATGGACGCGATCGCCTGGCGGGCGGGCTTCGGCACCGCACCCGCCCTGCGCCACCAGTTCGTCCGGGCGCTGGGCACCACCCCGAACGCCTACCGACGCACGTTCAGGGGCCCGGAAGCCGCCTGAACGTACGCCGGTCACCTCACCTCGGCAGCGGCCTGAGCAGCAGCCGGCGCGGGTGGAGGGTGATGCCGATGCGGGTGGCGTCGTTCGAGCCGGACACCTGCTCGAAGCGGTACCTCGTCGCCACCGCCGCCGTGATCAGGCTCAGTTGGGCCATCGAGAAGTGGTCGCTGGGACACTTCCGGTTGCCGTTGCTGAACGGGCTCATGGCGAACTTCGGTACGTCCTTGGACCGTTCCGGAAGCCAGCGGTCGGGGTCGAAGTCCTCGTTTCGGTCATACGAACGCGGGTCGCGCTGGATGGCGTAGGGGCTGTAGATGATGTCGGCCCCTGCCGGAATCCGATAGCCGCCCAGTTCGGTGTCGGCGACCGCCCGCCGCGTCAATATCCATACGGCGGGAAGCAGCCGCAGCGTCTCGACGACGACATTGTTCGTGTACGTGAGCTTGCGGACGTCGTCGAATGCCACCGGGCGGCCGCCCGTTACGGATTCAACCTCTTCGCGTATCTTGTCGGCGTGCTCCGGGTGTTCGGTGAGTACCTGGAGCAGCGACATGATCGTGGACGCGATTGTCTCGCTTCCGGGGGTGAGGATCGCGACGACCTGGTCGTGGATCTCCTGTTCCCCGATCGGGTCGCCATTGTCGTCCGTCGCCTCCAGCAATGCGGTCAGCAAATCGTCCGGCTTTTGACCGGACTCGCGCCGCTCGGCGACGATCTCGTCGACCAGGAGATGCAAATCGGCCAATGCCCGGTTGAATTGGCGGTTGGCCGGGAGGGGCAGCCGGTAGAGCGGTCCGGCCGGTACCACCATCCGCCGGTACATGCCCCGGAAGACGGTGGCGAGCGCGACGCACAGCCGCTCGGCGCGCTCGTCCATGAAGTCGCCGCGCAGCAGACAGCGGGCCGCGATCCGCACGGCGATCCGGAAGGACTCGGAGGTGCAGTCGATCGTCCCGCCGGACTTCCACCGCTCGGTGAGCGCGTGCGCCTCCTCCTCCATGATCGGCCCGTAGCCGGGGATCGCGTCGAGCCGGAACGCGGGCTGGATGACGCGCCGTTGGCGCCGGTGCAGGGACCCGTTGGCCGTGGCCACGCCCTCCTTGCCGAGCAGTCCCTCCAGGGACTCCCACAGCGGGCCCGCGATGATGAACTCGGGGTTCAGCGCCAGGGCGCCGGTGAGGGCGGGCGCGGTGACGGCGTAGACCGTCTTGGGGCCGAGGCGGAGCCTCACGACGTCGCCGTGGTCGCGGAGTTGGGCCATGAAGGCCAGCGGGTCGCGGACCAGCTTCCAGCCATGGCCGAGCAGCGGGACCCGGCCGCCCGCGACGGGCGGTTCCAGTAGCTCCGGCACCTCGGATGCCGCGGGCTTGACGGACTCGACGGTCATTTCTCACCTGCCGCTTCGTTGTTGACGTACGGGGGTGTGGACCGGTCGTCCCAGCTGTCGACCATGTAACGGCCGGACTCGTGGTGGAACCAGTAGACGGTGCTGAACCAGTTCCGCATATTGCCGAGGCAGGTCCGTACCGCGGCACTCAGTTCCATTCCGCGCACGGTGCCGTCGTCGAGCCGGTCGGCGAGACGTAAGGTGTCCTGTTCCGCGACGAGGAATTCGGCGATGCATTCCTCGACCCGGCGCCTCACTTCGGCGACCGTCTCCTCAAGAGTCAGCCCCTCGTGTGCGATGAGGCTGATTCCGAGATTGTGGACCTCGTCGCCCGCGAGTTCCTTGGGCAGCGAGCAGAGGTCGTTGTACCAGGCGGCGAATTCCTGACTGAGCAGTGCGGCCCGGCGATATCCCGGGTGTTTCCGCACACTGTCCGGGAGTTCGAGTCCCGCACTCGCCTCCAGCAGATCCGTCCAGATCCAGTGCGCGAAGGTGAGCCGGCGCAGTGCGAGGTATTCCTCGACCGTGGGGACGGTCCCCTCGGTGCGATTGCGGAATTCACGGTCGTAGGCCTCGATGACCGCGTGGAAGTGCCGGGCGAACCGCGCGTTCCAGGTGTCGGGCAGGAACGAGTAGATCCGCGTCATGCTGTCGGCGAACCCCGCGACCAGGGGATCCGGGTGGAGCAGATGGTGCCGAGGTGAATCCAGTGCCGCGTGCAACCGGAACCTCAACCGCCGCCAGGCGTCGGGGCGTTGGTGCACGATGTCCCGGTCGTGGCGGTCGTCCCAGACGAAGAACCACGCGCTGTAGTCCGCTATCGCCTGGAGCACCTCGTCCGGTGCGCCCAGGTAATACCCGGCCATCAGGTCCGTGTAGCAAAGACCGTCGGCATATTCCCTTACCTTGTCCCCCGACATGAGGCGCTTTTCCAGCAGCCAGACACGTGTCTTCTCCTGGAGCCTCGGCCAATACGGATGCAGTTGCCGGGGAAACGCCGTCTCGATCACCGGGAGAGAGAGCGACGGTGGAACCGCGATCGCCGTCGTTACCGTTGCCGTTGCCGATGTGGTGCTGTGTGAGAAAGCAGGCACGAACAAACCCCTCTCAGCCGCCAGTTGCGCACGCCCCTCCCGCTGTACCGGGCGTGCGCCGTTGCGTATCCCCGCACTTCCTATTCAGCACCACAACTGACCGTTCTGGGAACGGATTTGCTCCCTTCACTACCCCCAAGTGCCGAGAATCCCCCCTTGTGTGACCGATTCTGGATCACTAACCGAGCGAAAACGATCGAATGTGCGAGGGACAGACGAACGGCGCCTGGTCAGGGAGGTACACCTGAACAGACGCCGTACGTAAGGGAGATGTGTCGACCGCTGGGGCCGGCCGGATCAGTCGTTGGCGACCACGGGGTAGCGGGGCTCGTTCTCGGCCATCTGCCGCAGCGCGTCCTTGCGGTCACGCTTGGAGAGCCGGTCGATGTAGAGGTAGCCGTAGAGGTGATCGGTCTCGTGCTGCAAACACCGAGCGAAGTAGCCGGTGCCGCGGACCCTGATCGGGTTGCCCTTCTCGTCCTGCCCGGTCACCTCGGCGTAGTCGGGCCGCGCGAGCGGCGCATACGCAGTGGGCACGGACAGACACCCCTCATTGCTCTCGTCCAGATGCCGCTTGTCGGCAGGCAGATCGACGAGCTTGGGATTGCAGACGACACCGACGTGCCGTTTGCCCTCGTCGTCCATGCAGTCGTAGACGAAGACCTTCAGGTCGACGCCGACCTGGTTGGCGGCGAGGCCGACGCCCTCCGCGGTGCGCTGCGAGGCGAACATGTCGGCCACCAGCGTGTCCAGCTCCGCGCCGAAGTCGGTGACGTCCCTGCACTCCTTGTGCAGCACCGGATTCCCGACGACCGTGATCGCCCGCGAGACCCCCCGCTCCCGCCAGGCCGCCTCACGCTCCTCGGTCCCCTCGGTGTCGACGACAAACCCCTCGTCATCCACGGGGAGCACGCCCACGTGCTGCTGATCGGTGTCCTGCTGCGCCATGACCGACGTAAGCCTTCCTGAAAACCAAGGGGGAGAAGTTGCTGATACAGGGTACGTGGAGTTCTTCCAGGGCCGCGGGGCCCTCATGTGTGTGGCTCCGCCACGCGGACGCACCCTGTCTTTTAAGGGGCGCGGGGAACTGCGCGACCAGCCACGACGGACCCGCGGCCGAACGAAGTCCTCAGCAGACCTCTTCCAGATCCCGCCAGTCCCGGGAATCAGGGCTGTCGGCAACCCACCCGTCCAACAGCCCCCGCACGAGCGACGCGGGAGCCGCAAGCCCACACTCCCGCTCCGGCACCCACAACTGCCCATCCGTCCGATGACCGAGCGGCCCAGGATGCCCCGGCTCACTGTGATCATGCGGATCAAGATGCTCCCCGTCACCCTCATCGGAAGGCATCCGGGACTCAGAACACATCCGGCACAGCAACCGCACGGAAGAAGACCAGTCCTCCGCCGCGAACCCCGCATCCGCCGCCAACTGCTCCAGCGCGTCCCGATCGGCCTCGGCGGCAGCCTCCAGCAGCACAACCCACGTAGGCACAGGAGACGGCGCCCACAACTCGATCTCGTCGAACACGGGATACGAGTGCCCGGCGGCAGTGGTCCGCTCCCCGTGCGGCACGCCATCGTGGAGCACAACCTCACCCCACCGCCGCCCGGACGAGGGAAGCGGAATGGACAGCACCTCGATACGGGCGGGATCCAGCCGCCGCCCCCACACAACCTCGGCCTCCCCTTCCGGAGACAGCCGTACGGCGGCGCTGCCGAGATCCATGCCCGCCGGCTCACCCGCCCCGGTGACCCCGCCCGGCACCCGCAGCCCGTACGCCTGCCAGGCCCGCCGAGCCAGCGGCCAGTCCTGGAGCGCGGTGGCCGCGATGCCGACGTTCCACCAGTCAGGCGCCCCGGCCTCCCGGTCGAGCAGCGCGACGGCCCGCAGCCCGGCCGCCCGCGCCTGCTCCCAGTCGTGCCGGAACTTGTGGAGAAGGGCGAGGTTGAACCAGGACTCGGACAGCCAGGGCTCCAGATCGGCGGCCCGCGTCAGCAGCGCGCCCGCGTCCTCGTACCGACCGTCGCCGATCAGCGTGAACGCGCGGTCTGTGGCCTGCCGCCAGGAGGCGGAGGGCCGGTGCCGTCCCTTGCCGAAGATCCTCACGATTCCCGCCTGCCAGTTCCGTTCAGTGGGCTGGCTCTGCCCCCGGACACCCTCTTCTTCGCATCCAACCACGTGCGGCTGGGAGGGCGCTCATTACCCATGGGTTACCCAGCCGAAGGCAAGGTCAGACAGTCCCGGGACAGTACCCGGGCCAGTGCTTCCACGACCTCGGGAGCGTAGTCCCCGGCGGTCCCGAGGCGCAGCTCCTCCAGCGCCCGCAGCGGCCCGCCGGGGCCGCCTGCCCGGGTTTTCTCCTCGTACGCGTTCACGGCCCGGACGATCCGCGCGGACAGCGGCTGCTCCCGGCACGGGTCGGCCTGCCGCTCCACGACGGCCGCCACCTGAGGACTCACCCCGGTCTGCCGTACGACGGCCCCGCCGAGCAGTGCTATCCGCCGCTGCTCCTCCGCGGGGAGTACGGCGGTGGCGCCGGCCGGTACCGGGTCGACGAGGCTGAGCTGGCCGATGTCGTGCATCAGGGCGGCGTACTCCAGGACGGTGAGGTCGGGCTCGGACAGCCCCAGGTCCCGCCCGACCGCCTGGCACAGCGCGGCGACCCGGCGGGCGTGCCCGGCAGGCGTGTAACCGGCTATCTCGGTGGACCGGGCGAGGGAGGCGATGGTCTGGCGGTAGGTGTCCCGTACGGCCGCGTACCGCCGGAAGGACAGCTGGGTCAGCAGGAGCGGCAGCGAGAACACGGGCAGCGCCCACAGCCCCACGACGGCGACCGCGAGCGCCATCACCGCGCCGGTCGCGCAGACCGCCGACCCGATCCCCAGCATCCCGCGCAGCTCGTCCCGCAGCAGCGGCCCGAACGGCCACCGGGTCCGCGCGTGCGCGAGCGCGGCGGCGAGCACGGCGTCGCACAGCGCGGTGAGGGACAGCAGCGCGAGCAGGAGCAGGGCGTACGCGGGGCCGCCCCAGTGTCTGAACACGCCCTGGTTGTAAAGGGGTTGGAAGCAGACCGCCGCGAAACCGACCGTCAGGACGCGGCGGGCCATGTGGTCGGGGGTGCGGCTGTGGCCGCGGGCGATGTGCGGGACGCAGCCGACGAGGGTGGCGGCGACCACCACGGCGACGGTCTGGAAGACGCCGTGGTGGGTGGGGTGGCCGGCGTCGGCGCCGAGGAGGGCGTAGGAGAGGGCGCCGGCCGCGCCGAGCGGGGCGGTTTCCCTGAGACCGGTTGTGGCATTCCAGCGGCTCAACTCGCCTACGGCTACGAGGACTCCGAAGGCGAGGGCGACGGAGGGTTCTTCGAGGCCGGTCCAGAGGGTAAGGGTCAGGGAGGTGGTGGCGAGGAGGGCGGCGGAGGTGTGGATGAGGGTGAGGGTGAGGGTGAGAGGGGGGCGGAAAAGGGGCACTTCGTCAACCCCTCAACACACTGGAAACGGGCGGGCTGGGTGGGAAGACGATGGACGACTGGACCTCGTCGGCTGTTACCGAGGGATGCCACCCACACCGCCCGAGCGCCCGCGCCAACGCCGTGACCATCAACGGGTCGAACTGACTGCCGGCACAGCGCGACAGTTCCTCCAGCGCGGCAGACACCGGCCGAGCGCGCCGGTAGGACCGGGTCGACGTCATCGCGTCGAAGGCATCGGCGACAGCAACCACCCTTGCGGACTCCGGGATCTGACTCCCCAACAGCCCGTACGGATACCCACTCCCGTCCAGGCGTTCATGGTGGTGCAGGACAGCCGCACGGGCCTCACCCAGGAAACCAATGCCGCGCACCATCTCGTGGCCGTACTCCGGATGCAGTTCGATCACCCGCCGCTCCTCGGGAGTCAACGGCCCGTCCTTGCGCAGCAAGCGCGTAGGGACGCCCAGCTTTCCGACGTCGTGCAGGATCCCGGCGAAGCGGAGCACTTCGACCCGTGAGTCGTCCATGCCGAGCTCGCGCGCGATCATCATCGACGCCTGCCCGACCCGTTCACTGTGCCCGCGGGTGTACCCGTCCTTGATGTCGACGGCCTGGACGAGAGCGCGGATGGTGGCCTGATGTGCGGCGCGTTCCTGGTGGTACTGGGCGAACACCCACCAGGAGACCCCCATCGGCAACAGCACGAGCAGCGCGGCGACGGGGCCGTAGGGACTGCGCCACAGGACGGCCATCATCAGCCCGGCGAGTCCGTGCACGCCGATCGGCGCCAGGGACCGTAGGAACAGACCGCGCCAGGCCCGCCGTACCGGCATCCTCCCCCACTGCCCGAAAGGCGTGGGAGGTGCCCCCACGGCCAGCGCGAGGATCCCGCCGTCGAGCACGGTCAGGACCAGGCAGAAGGCGAGGACGGCGGCCAGGGCGGGCACCAGCGCGTACGGGAAGTCGGAGGCGACGACGGCGTTCCGCCCGCCCAGCGCCCAGTGCACCCGTGCCGCCGCCCACACGCTCAGCGCGAGCTGCGCGGCCCGCCAGCCGCGCCGCAGCCAGGGCGAGCCCTGATCGACGCGGGAGAACAGCGCCCCCGGCAGAGGTACGAGTGCGGCGGCGGGCGGGGGCAGGAGGAAGGCGGCGGCGAGCAGCACCGGGTAGAAGGTGCCGGCGAAGCGGCGGCGGGCGACCTGCTCGCAGCCGGCGTAGAGCGCGGCCAGCAGTGCGACCGCCCACCAGGGTGTGTGGACGGCCGGCAGCGGCAGCAGGCACCACAGGGCGCCAGCGGCGACGCAGACGACGTACGCACGTGCCCGTGCCGGTGTCGCCTCCATGGCTGACGCCCTTCCCCCGACCATGCCTGTCCAGGCCGAGGAGCCTAGGGCGGTCGGGGGCGGCCTGCGGGCGTATCACCCGTGGATTAGCACGTTCGAGTGACGCTCGCCCGTTCAGGAAACGACCGGGAAACGGTCAGGACTCCTGGGGGGCGGCCGTCAGGTCGTGCTCGGGCACGGCCTGCCCGGAACGGATCAGATCGAGCCGCCCCAGGACCTTGGCCCGCAGGTCGGTCGGCACGTCGTCCTGCCCGCAGCACCGCTTGACCAGCTTCTTCACGGCCTCTTCGAGCCCGTACTTCTCCAGGCACGGCGAGCACTCCGTGAAGTGCTGCTTGAACTTGGCGCGGTCGACGTCCGGCATCTCGCTGTCGAGGAACTCGTAGAGATGGTCGAGGACCTCACTGCAGTCCGTTTCGTGCGGCTCTCCGCAGCTCATGAGCCCGAGCCTTTCGCTTCGTTCGACTCTCCGGCGCCGGCCGGGACCAGTCCGCGGTCACGCGCGTAGTCCTCGAGCATGCCGCGCAGTTGACGACGGCCGCGGTGCAGCCGGGACATCACCGTTCCGATGGGTGTCCCCATGATGTCCGCGATCTCCTTGTACGCAAAGCCCTCGACGTCCGCGAGATAGACGGCGATGCGGAATTCCTCGGGGATCGCCTGGAGCGCTTCCTTCACGTCCGAGTCGGGCAGGTGGTCGAGCGCCTGCGACTCGGCGGAGCGCAGACCGGTCGACATGTGCGACTCGGCGCGCGCGAGCTGCCAGTCCTCGATCTCCTCGGCCGCGGAGCGCTGGGGTTCACGCTGCTTCTTGCGGTACGAGTTGATGAACGTGTTGGTGAGAATCCGGTAGAGCCACGCCTTGAGGTTGGTGCCCTCACGGAACTGGTGGAAGGACGCGTACGCCTTCGCGTACGTCTCCTGCACCAGGTCCTCGGCGTCGGCCGGGTTTCGCGTCATGCGCAGCGCGGCCGAGTACATCTGGTCGAGGTATTCGAGCGCGTCCCGCTCGAAGCGCGCACTGCGCTCCGAGGTCGATTCCGCTGTGACCTCGCTCGTGCCCTGGCCCTCGGGCTGCTCCGCCTGGCCGTGTTCGGTCCCTGCGTCGGTACCGGGAACCGGACCCACCTCCTCAAGATTCCGGGTGGCCTCGAAGCCGATGCCACCAGAATCGGAGGATAGACGACGATCCGGTCCGCCCGCCGCCCCAATAGGGGTGGCCTTGGTCGCGTGCAGCACCGACCAGTCCAGGTCGGAGCGGCTGCTACGGGCCGGGCAGAAGGTCGAACCCATGCGGCGGACTTCCTTTCTACGACTCTCTATGTCCGCCACAACAGTGGTAGGGGCCCCCGCATTCCCGCCCCTCACCCGAGTGTTCGAGTCCACTCCACCACGCGCCCCGTGATGATCTCCAGCGCCTCGTCCTGCCCGATCTCCGCCCGCTTCGGCACCGCGAACCCATGATCGCCGTACGGCACCTCGACCAGCCCGAAGTCCCCCTCCGGGAACTCAGCCGGTTTCCCGAAGGGATCGTTCCCGCCCTGCACGACGAGCGTGGGCACCCCGGCCCCGAGCAGTTCACCGGCCCGGGACTTCTCGGGCTTGCCCGGCGGATGCAGCGGGAAGCTCAGGGCGAGGACGGCGGCCGCGCCCAGCTCCGCAGCCGTACGACAGGCCACGCGGGCTCCGGCGCTGCGGCCCCCGGAGATCACCGGCAGGCCGGGCTTCGCGACGGCCGGCCAGATCCCCCGCCACCCCACGTCGAGCGTCTTGGGCGCGGGCGCCACCTTCTTCCCGGCGACCCGCCAGGGCTGCTCGACCAGCGCGACGGTGACGCGGTGCTCAGGGAGCACGGCAGCGAGGGCTTGCAGATCCCGCGCCTCGATGCCACCCCCGGCACCGTGGCTGACGGCAAGGACGAGCCGCGCCTTCTCGGCCGTGTGCCAGGTGATGCGGGCGGTCCCCGCGTCGGTCTCGACGGTCTCGCTGGAAATGATCTCGCTCACGCTAGAAGAGTGTGCCCTCCTCGGGCCCCTCCAGCTCCTTCAGCAGCTCCGGTCCGTTGTTGCGGACGTTGCTGACGGCCGTCGACACCGGGTACGCGCGCATCAGCCCGGCGGGCGGCGGGGCGAGCAGCTCGCGCAGGTCGTCCGGGTCGGTGCGGGCGGGGTCGAGCCAGGAGTCCCAGCGGTCCGGGGTGAGCATCAGCGGCATCCGGGGGTGGATGTCGGCCAGCGCGTGCGGCCCCTCGGCCGGGGGCACCGCCAGCGGGGTCGTCTCCGCCTCGGTGGTGATCACCGAGCAGGTGACCCACCAGGCCAGCGGATGATCGTCGGGCAGGGTCCGGTCCCGCCAGAACTCGTACAGCCCGGCCATCGCGAAGACCGAACCGTCGGCGGGCAGCACGAAGTACGGCTGCTTGCGCTGCCGCTTCTTCTTGCCCTCCACCTCCAGCTCCCGCTCGTCCTTGGCTGTGACCCACTCGTAGTAGCCGTCGGCGGGGATGATGCAGCGCCGGGTGGAGAAGGCGCGACGGTACGACGGCTTCTCGTGCACGGTCTCGGCCCGCGCGTTGATCATCCGCGCCCCGCCCTCGGGCGTCTTCGACCAGCTCGGCACGAGTCCCCACTTGAGCTTGCGCAGCTGGCGAACCGGCTCAGGACTGTCCGCGTCTTTAAGTGGACGGTCGAGGACTGCATAGACCTCTTTGGTCGGGGCCACGTTGTAGTCGGGGGCCAGAACCTCCTCGGGCTCCCATTTCTCGATCTCAAAGACTCCTGCGAGATCCTCGGGCCCACGACTCGCTGCATACCGTCCGCACATACGTGCCAGACTGCCAGATTCGACGACCACCACGGGAGCCTCCGCCACCAATGGACAGCACCGCAATCACCTCGTTCAGCGCCCTCTGGGACGAGGTCTTCGGCAGTCAGCCCGACCCCGATCTGTGGGTGGTCATCGCCACCATGGTCGCCGCGCTGGCCGTGGTCGTCCCGCACCGCCTGTGGCGTCTCTCCCGCAACGCCATCACCATCGCCCACGAAGGCGGCCACGGCCTGGTGGCCCTGCTCACCGGCCGCACCCTCACCGGCATCCGCCTCCACTCCGACACCAGCGGCCTCACCGTCAGCCGAGGCAAGCCGCACGGCCTGGGCATGATCCTCACGGCGGCGGCCGGCTACACCGCTCCCCCGCTCCTGGGCCTCGGCGGCGCGGCCCTCCTGGGCGCCGGCCACATCACGCTCCTCCTGTGGCTGTCGACCGTGCTCCTGATAGCCATGCTGGTGATGATCCGCAACGCCTACGGCGCCCTCACGGTCATCCTCAGCGGAGCGGCCTTCCTCCTCGTCTCCTGGCTGACGGGCCCCCAGGTGCAGGCGGCGTTCGCGTACGCGGTGGTGTGGTTCCTGTTGCTGGGCGGCGTACGCCCGGCCTTCGAGCTCCAGGCGAAGAGGGCAAGGGGCGGCGCGGGCGACTCGGACGCGGACCAACTCGCGCGCTTGACGCACGTACCGGCGGGTCTGTGGTTCTTCCTGTTCCACCTGGTGTCCCTGTGCTCGCTGATAGGCGGCGGCAGGTGGCTGCTGGAACTATGACGCGCCCCGAAGGGGCAGGCGTCCAGGGGCGCGGGGAACTGCGCGACCAGCCCCAACGGCGCGGCACCCGAAAGACGGCCTCCTTATACAGTGACCTTATGGCCCCGAACAACGACCAAACCGCCCTCTGGCCCGCCCCCCACGCCCGCGGAGCCGTCGACGCGACGGTCCACGTACCCGGGTCCAAGTCGGTAACCAACCGCGCCCTAGTCCTAGCCTCCCTCGCCAGCGAACCGGGCTGGCTGCGCCGCCCCCTCCGCTCCCGAGACACCCTCCTCATGGCAGCCGCCCTCCGAGCAATGGGCGTAGGCATCGAGGAGGGCGTAGGCACGGAGAAGGGCTCCGGAGAGTTCTGGCGGGTCATCCCCTCGGGCCTCCACGGCCCGGCCACGGTAGACGTCGGCAACGCGGGCACGGTCATGCGCTTCCTCCCCCCCGTCGCCGCCCTGGCCGACGGCCCCATCCGCTTCGACGGCGACCCCCGCTCCTACGAACGCCCCCTGCACGGCGTGATCGACGCCCTCCGCGTCCTCGGCGCCCGCATCGACGACGACGGCCGGGGCGCGCTGCCCCTGACGGTGCACGGCGGGGGCGCGCTGGACGGCGGCCCGGTGGAGATCGACGCGTCCTCCTCGTCCCAGTTCGTGAGCGCCCTGCTCCTCTCCGGCCCCCGCTTCAACCAGGGCGTCGAGGTCCGCCACACCGGCTCCTCGCTCCCCTCGATGCCGCACATCCGGATGACGGTCGACATGCTCCGCGCGGTCGGCGCCCAGGTCGACACCCCGGAGTCGGGCGGCGAGCCCAACGTCTGGCGGGTGACCCCGGGCGCGCTGCTCGGCCGGGACCTGACCGTCGAGCCGGACCTGTCGAACGCCCAGCCCTTCCTCGCGGCCGCGCTCGTCGCCGGCGGCAAGGTCGTCGTACCGGACTGGCCGGCCCGGACGACCCAGCCCGGCGACCGGCTGCGGGAGATCTTCACCGAGATGGGTGGTTCCTGCGAACTCACCGAGTACGGGCTGGAGTTCACCGGTTCGGGTGCGATCCACGGCATCGACGTGGACCTGGGCGAGGTCGGCGAGCTGACCCCCGGCATCGCGGCCGTGGCCGCCCTCGCCGACTCCCCCTCGACCCTGCGGGGTGTCTCCCACCTCCGCCTGCACGAGACCGACCGGCTCGCCGCGCTCACCAAGGAGATCAACGAGCTGGGCGGTGACGTGACCGAGACCGCCGACGGTCTGCACATCCGCCCGCGCCGCCTGCACGGCGGGATCTTCCACACCTACGAGGACCACCGCATGGCCACCGCGGGCGCGATCATCGGCCTCGCGGTCGAGGGCGTGCAGATCGAGAACGTGGCGACGACCGCGAAAACCCTCCCGGACTTCCCCGACCTGTGGACCGGGATGCTCGGGAGCGACGGGGCGTAGGGGACACACGCCATGCGTCGCTACGGCAAGAACACCGACGAGGACGACATCCGCCAGCGCCCGAACCGCAAGGGCAACCGGCCGCGCACCAACATCCGCCCCAAGCACGAGGAAGCGGTCGAGGGCATGGTCGTCACCGTCGACCGGGGCCGCCTGACGTGCCTGGTCGAGGACCGGGTCGTGATGGCCGTCAAGGCCCGCGAACTCGGCCGGAAGGCGGCCGTGGTCGGTGACCGCGTCGGCATCATCGGCGACCTGTCCGGCGACAAGGACACCCTCGCCCGCATCATCCGCATCGAGCCGCGCACCTCGGTGCTGCGCCGCACGGCCGACGACGACGACCCGTACGAACGCGTGGTCGTGGCCAACGCCGACCAGCTCGCCATCGTCACCGCCCTCGCCGACCCCGAGCCACGCCCCCGCCTCATCGACCGCTGCCTGGTAGCGGCCTACGACGGCGGCCTGGACCCGCTGCTCGTCCTGACCAAGTCGGACCTGGCCTCCCCCGACGAACTCCTGGAGATGTACGGCGCGTTGGGCGTCCCCTACGTCGTCACGAGCCGCGAGGAGTTGGAGAACGGCACCGCGGTGGAGCGGGTCCGCAAGCAACTGGACGGCAAGATCACGGCGTTCGTCGGCCACTCCGGTGTCGGCAAGACGACCCTCGTGAACGCGCTGGTCTCGCTGGAGCGGCGGCGCAGCACCGGCATCGTCAACGCCGTCACCGGCCGCGGCCGGCACACCACGACCTCGGCGCGCATGATCCCGCTGCCCGACGACTCCGGCTGGGTCGTCGACACCCCGGGCGTCCGTTCCTTCGGCCTGCACCACGTGGACCCGTCCCGGGTCATCAAGGCGTTCCCCGATCTGGAGCCGGGCACGGAGAACTGCCCGCGCGCGTGCAGCCACGACGAACCGGACTGCGCCCTGGACCAGTGGGTGGCCGACGGTCACGCGGACCCGCAACGGCTGTACTCACTACGGCGGCTGCTGGCCACCCGGGAGCGGACGGAGGGCGACTGATCACTGGCTGACCACCGCGTGTTTGTGGGGACTCAAGTTCGGTAAGTGCATAATCGCACCGAGCCGGACAAACGGGAGGACAGCACAATGGCGTGGCTGCTGGTTGTCGTGGCCGGAATTCTGGAGACCGGGTTCGCCGTGTGCCTGAAGCTGTCCCACGGCTTCACGCGGCTGTGGCCGACGGTCGCCTTCTGCTCCTTCGCGCTGGGCAGCTTCGGCCTGCTCACCCTCTCCCTGAAGAAACTCGACGTGGGCCCCGCCTACGCCGTGTGGACCGGCATCGGCGCGGCCGGCACCGCGATCTACGGCATGGTCTTCCTCGGCGACCTGGTGTCGACCCTGAAGATCGTGTCGATCAGCTTCGTCATCATCGGGGTCATCGGCCTCCAGCTGTCGGGCTCCGCGCACTAGACCTGCCCGTCAGACCCCCAGGATCCGATGGGTCGGCGTCAGCGCGCCGCGCACCAGCTCACCGACCCCGCCCTCACCCGGCGGCGCCGCCACACAGGACAGCGCCAGGCGTACGACGAGCTCGCAGGACCGGGCCAGGTCGGCGGTGTCCGGCTTGGCGGCCCCGGGTCCGGCCAGCGCCGCCACGGCACGGTCGCGGACGACGGCCACGAAGTCACCGGGTGAGGGCAGCGGCCCGTCGGCCCGGCGCTGTGCCGGTACGGCGGAGGAGGACGGCACCGCGGACAGGGTCGGCGAGGGCAGCCGTTCGCTCCAGCAGCCGGTGAGCATGGCCCGTACCAGCGCGTTCTCGCGGGCCGCCGACGTGGTCCACTCGGCGGTCGCGGTCAGCCGCTCGCGGGCGTCGCTGTGACTCCCGAGCGCCCGCTCGACACCGACGAGATAGCCGTCGGCCTCCCTTCTGACCAGCGCCCGCGCGAGCCCCTCCTTGCTCCCGAACTCGTTGTACAGCGTCTGCCGGGACACTCCGGCGGCGGCGGCCACGTCCACCATCCGTACGGTGGACCACGACCGGCGCGCCAGCGCCGTATAGGCGGCGTCCAGCAGGGATTCCCGCGCTGCAGGCATCATTCGCCTCCCGGGGGCGAGCGGCTCTGCGCCCAGATTTGACGCGCACGGGAGCACTGTCAAGGGTTCGCGGCGGTGCCGGGGGGCGCACTTCGGCCATTGCGCGCGGGAGTTGACGGAGGAGTGCCGCTCGGGGAGGGACGCGATGGTCCCCCACCTCCCGTTTCGCCCACCGGACCCTGTAGCCCCGGCGCGACCCCTGAAGATACGGTTCACGCATGGCCGACTATCACGATGACCTGCGCCTCGCCCACGTCCTCGCGGACGCCGCCGACGCCGCGACGACCGCACGGTTCAAGGCGCTCGATCTCAAGGTCGAGACCAAGCCGGACATGACTCCGGTCACCGAGGCGGACAAGGCGGCCGAGGAAGTCATCCGCGGTCATCTGCAGCGCGCACGCCCGCGCGACGCGGTCATCGGCGAGGAGTACGGCAGCGAGGGCACCGGCCCGCGCCGCTGGGTGATCGACCCGATCGACGGCACGAAGAACTACGTACGCGGCGTCCCGGTCTGGGCCACGCTGATCTCCCTGATGGAGGCGGCGGAGGGCGGCTTCCAGCCGGTCGTCGGCCTGGTCTCCGCGCCCGCGCTCGGCCGCCGCTGGTGGGCCGCGAAGGGCCACGGCGCCTACACCGGCCGCAGCCTGTCCTCCGCGTCCCGGCTGCGCGTCTCCCAGGTCTCGAAGCTGACGGACGCCTCCTTCGCGTACTCCTCGCTCACCGGCTGGGAGGACCAGGGCCGCCTGGGCGGCTTCCTCGACCTGACCCGCGAGGTGTGGCGCACGCGCGCGTACGGCGACTTCTGGCCCTACATGATGGTCGCCGAGGGCGCGGTCGACATCTGCGCCGAACCCGAACTCAACCTCTGGGACATGGCGGCCACCGCGATCATCGTCACCGAGGCAGGCGGCACCTTCACGGGCCTCGACGGCCGCCCGGGCCCGCACAGCGGCAACGCGGCCGCGTCGAACGGCATCCTGCACGACGAGTTCCTGGGGTATCTCAACCAGCGCTACTGAGCACCACGGGACGCCTGCGCACGCCCCCAATCGGCCGCACGCGCCCTCTTGTTGACCCGTGCTTTACCTGCAACTCTGAGAGTCCCCCCACTTGTGAATTTGTGAATCCGGTAACTAACGGACCTGGACCGGCAAGCAACGGGCCCGGGTTCCGCGAACCACGCGGATTCCACTAGGAGGTGGCCTCATCCCATGCTGCATCCAACGCCGCAACCCACACCGCGATCGACTCCGCGGTCCACGCTGGTCCGCGACGCCATGAGCACGGTGGTCCTCACCATCGGCCCCGCCCACACCCTCCGCCAGGCAGCCGCCCTGATGGCCTCGCGCCACGTCGGCGCGGCCGTGGTCCTCGATCCGGACGCCGGCGGCATCGGCATCCTCACCGAACGCGACATCCTCAACTCCCTGGGCCGGGGCCAGAACCCGGACACCGAGCGCGCCCACGCCCACACCACCACCGACGTCGTCTTCGCCACCCCGGCCTGGACCCTGGAGGACGCGGCCAGCGCGATGGCCCACGGCGGCTTCCGCCACCTCATCGTCCTCGACCGCAGCGAGCCCGCCGGCATCGTCTCGGTCCGCGACATCATCCGCTGCTGGGCACCGGCACGACAGCAGGTACCGGCCTGACGGCCGACACGGGCGATCGACCGACCGCTCCGAGCGGTTGGACCAAGTCCAAATCAAGCCCCCTTCCAAAGTCACACCTATTCGGGAACTGGTCAGCCTGCTGTTAAGCTGGCCTGCATGAGTGACCTTCTGGAGCGGCTGCGCGGACGCGGATGGCGGATGACCGCACAGCGACGCGTCGTGGCCGAAGTGCTCGACGGCGACCACGTCCACCTGACCGCCGACGAGGTCCACTCCCGCGCCGTGACCAAGCTCCCCGAGATCTCCCGGGCGACGGTCTACAACACGCTGGGCGAGCTGGTCTCGCTCGGCGAGGTCCTCGAAGTCTCCACCGACAAGCGAGCCAAGCGCTACGACCCGAACGCGCACCGCCCGCACCACCACCTGGTCTGCGCCCAGTGCGGCCAGATCCGCGACGTCCACCCGGACGGCAACCCGCTGGCCGACCTCCCCGACTCGGAGCGCTTCGGCTTCACGGTCTCGGACGTAGAGGTGACATACCGCGGGCTGTGCCCGAACTGCGCGAGCGCCTAGCAACTCCCTTCACCGGCCCCGGCATCCGTTCGCCACGGACGCCGGGGCTTTGTGCCGCGTACGGGCTTCCCGAATCTGACGGTCCGTCATATCGTCGTGCGGCACCCCCCACCCGCACCGACAGACGTACCGCCCTCCGCAAGGAGCAACCGTGGGAGACCCGCACCCAAAACTCCACGCCACCCAACTGACCCGCACCTTCGGCCGCGCGCCCCACCAGGTGGACGCCCTCGGCCCCCTCGAACTCACCGTCACCCCGGGCGAGTTCGTCTGTCTGGTGGGCCCGTCCGGCTGCGGCAAGTCCACCCTCCTCCGCATAGCCGCAGGCCTGCTGCGCCCCACCACAGGCACCCTGGAGATCCGCACACAGTCCCCCCGCCCGGCGGCCATGATCTTCCAGGACTACGGCATCTACGACTCGAAGTCGGTCAGGGCGAACGTCCGCTTCGGCCTGGACATCCAGCGCGTCCCGCGCCGCGAGGCGAACGCCCGCGCCACCGAGTGGCTGACCCGCCTGGGCCTCGCCGACTTCGCGCACGCCTACCCCGCGACCCTCTCGGGCGGCATGCGCCAGCGGGTGGCCATCGCCCGCGCACTGGCCGTAGAACCCGAACTCCTGCTGATGGACGAGCCTCCCCCACTGCCCTGAACGGGCGCGGGGGGACCCCCAGCCGCCCTGGACGCGCAGCTCCGCACGATCCTCCAGGACGAACTCCTCGGTCTCACCCAGACGTTGCACACCACCACCCTGTTCATCACGCACAGCCTGGAGGAGGCGCTGGTGCTCGGTGACCGTGTCCTGGTGATGTCCGCCCGCCCCGGCAGGATCATCGCCGAGCACCGCCCGCCGTTCCCCCGCCCACGCACCGGCGACATCCGCGACACCCCCGAATTCACCGCCCTGAAAAGCGAGTTGTGGGAGCTGCTGCGGAAGGAGGCGGTCCCGGCATGACCACCATCACCCCCGGCCGCCAGGAGTCGGTCCTGGTCCGCCGCCCCGGCCCCCACGAACTCCACCCCGTACGCACCCACCGCCGCCGACGCGCCCTGGAACTCACCCTCGCGGTGACCGTCCCCCTGACCCTGCTCCTCTGGTGGCAACTGGCCGCCGCCCAGGGCTGGATAGACCCCCGCGTCTACCCCTCCCCGTCCACGATCCTCTCCGACGGCTGGTCCAGGGCCGCGGCGGGCGACCTCTGGCCGGACGTCTGGGCCACCACCAGACGCGTCCTGGGCGGCTACGCGGTCGGCACGGCGACGGGCTACGCCCTGGGCCTGCTGATGGGCTCCCTGCCCCTGATCCGGGCGGCACTGGAACCCCTGCTGGACGCCCTGTACGTGGTACCGAAACTGGCCCTGCTCCCCGTCTTCCTGAACATGTTCGGCCTGGGAGAGGGCCCGCAGGTAGCCCTGGTGGCAACCACGGTCTTCTTCTTCGTCTGGATCTCGACGATGTCGGCGGTGGTGGCGATCCCCTCCGGCCACCGGGACGCGGGCCAGGTCTTCGGCGCCACGCCATGGCAGATGTTCCGCCACGTCCTCCTCCCCGCCTCCCTCCCGTCGGTTCTGGTGGGCGCGCGGATTGCGGCCGGCGTCGCGGCCTTGGTGATCGTCGCCTCGGAACAGATCGCGGCGACGAACGGCCTGGGCCACCTGATCTTCGACTCCCGCGCGCTGTTCGAGAACGACGTGATGTTCGTGGGCATCGTGTGCGTGGCGGTCCTGGGGGTCGTCTTCTCCGAACTGGTGCGGGTGGCAGGCCGGTTGCTCACACCGTGGGCACCGAGGGACCGAGGACGGGGCCAGTCGTGAGAAGGCGTGCGTACGGTGTTGCGGTCGTCGTGGCGACCTTGCTGACGTCGGCTGCCTGCTCGTCCAAGTACGGGGAGGATTCCGGGACTTCGGGCACGGCGACCGCGCACACCCGCACGGTCACACCGGTGGACGGCTGCGCCGGATCGTCCTGGACGGACCCGGCGGACCTCTCCCCCGCCCGCGTCCCGGCCCGCTGCGAGCCCCTCGCCCCCCCAACCCCTCCCCAGAACAAGGAAGTTGACGATCGCGACGGGAACGCTGAGCGCGGAGTACGTAGCCCCGCTCGAACTCGCCGTGGACAAGGGCGAGTTCAAGAAGGAGGGCCTGGACGTCACGCTCAAGGTCCTCCCGACCCCCGACGCGCTGCCACTGCTGGCCAAGGGGGACATAGACGCGATGTGGGCGGCCCCGGAGGCGGCCGTCATGAACGGCGTCAAGGGCGGCTTCGACATCAAGTGGGTCGCCGGCACCTTCTCACCCGACCCCAAGTCGAAGAGCGGCCTGTGGGTGAAGCTGAAGAAGCGCGAGGCGGCGGCGGACGTCCGGATGGCGGGCCGCAGGATGGGCACGATGATCGGCAAGGGCTCGGTGATCGCGTACCCCATGGAAAAGGCCCTGGCGACCCACGGCGGCGGCCTCGACAAGATCCAGTACCAGCAACTCGGCTCGGCCGACGTCCTCACCGCCCTCCAGAACGGCGGCGTCGACTCGGCCTGGCTCCTGGACCCGGTCTGGCGCAAGGTCGACGACAACCCCCAGTACGCCTTCCTCGGCGGCCAACCGCTGGGCGAGCCCCTGGGCGGCATGCTCTACGGCCCCAGCCTCCTGAACGACGACGTGGACGCCGGCGTGGCCCTCCTCCGCGCGTACATCCGCACGGTGAACACGTACTTCGGCGGCGACTACAAGGCGGACCCGTCCTTCGTCGCCTACCTCGCCAGACTCCTGAAGACGGACGAGACGGTCCTCAAGTCGACCCCGTCGCTCACGATGGACTGGGAGATCCGCGCGGGGACGACGACCCGGCTCCAGTCTGCGTACAAGGCGGCGGGCGTCTCAAAGGGCGCCCCACTCCCGGAGTCCCGAACGGTCGACCGCTCCCTCTACGAGGAGGCGGTGGGCCACCAGCCGTAGAAACACCGAGGGCCGGAACCCATTTCTGGATTCCGGCCCTCGGCCTTAGTAGCGGGGACAGGATTTGAACCTGCGACCTCTGGGTTATGAGCCCAGCGAGCTACCGAGCTGCTCCACCCCGCGCCGTTGTGATTGCAACGCTACGTCAGACGACCGGACAGAAGCAAATCGCTTATCAACCCAGGTCAGCCACATCCAGCCCGTCCAGCACTCACCTGCCGCCCCAGGCCGACTCCATCCACCCCATCCGGCCCCCACTTTTCAGCGCAGGCCGGCTTCACTCAGCCCGTCCGGCGTTTGAGGACGAGGCCGTCCAGGCCGAAGCGGGGGTCTGGGGGCGCAGCCCCCAGGGATGGGACGGGTAGGGGCGGCGGGGGCGAAAAACTACGCCGTCAGCTCCTGCCGCAACGCATCCCGCAACCGAGCCGCCCGCTCAGAAACCTCCCGAGGCCCCAGCGTCACCGCCCGATCAGCCCACCGCTGCCCCTCCGCCAACTCCCCCCGACGCGCGTACACCAGCGCCAACCGCAACGCAGCCCGCCCATGCCCCGCATCAGCGGCCCGAGCCCACCACACAGCAGCCTCAGGCTCACTCCCCTCCCGAGCAAGCAACAGCCCAAGATTGAAAGCCCCGTTACGAGACCCGGCCTCGGCAGCCTCCCGGTACCACCGAGCCGCCTCGACGACATCGCCCCGCGCAGCGGCCAGCATCCCGACCCGAACCTGCGCACGCCGATGCCCCTGAGAAGCCGCCCGCTCGTACCACTCCTCACACTCGGTCTTCTCATGCACCTGCTCACCCAGCTCATGCGCGGGCGCAGGCGGCCGCCGAGCATCAAGCACAGAGGCCAGCCGGTACGCGGCCTCCGCACTCCCCCCACCGGCCGCACACCGCAGATGCCGCTCAGCCTCCCGCTCATCGCCATCCCGAAGCCGAGCGATCCCGACCTGCAACGCCGCTTCCGTATGCCCGGCAGCAGCGGCCCGCTCGTACCAGGGCAGCGCAACACCTTCCTCGCCCCGCCCAGCGAAGAGAATCCCGAGGTTGAACGCGGCGTCCACGCTCCCGGCCTCGGCGGCCTTGGAGAACCACGGCTCGGCCCCGGTCGCGTCGCCGCCCTGAAGCAACAGCACGGCCAGCGCGTTGGCGGCCTCCCGGTGCCCGGCGTAGGCAGCCCGCCGGTACCACTGCTCGGCCTGCGCGTTACGCGCCTGCTCCGCGCACAGCAACCCGAGGTTGTACGCGCCGTTCACATCCCCCGCGTCCATCGCGGCCCGGTACCACCGCTCTGCGGTCTGCGTCTCACCGCGCTCGGCGTGCAGCGCGCCCAGCGCGTTGGCCGCGTTGCCGTCACCGTCCTGGGCGGCCCGGAGCCACCACACGGCGGCGCTCTCGGTGTCGCCGGCGTCGCGCAGCAGGAACCCGAGCGCGCAGGCGGCCCGCGCCTCTCCGTCCTTCGCCGACGTCAGATACCAGCGCCCGGCCTCCTTGAGCTCGCCCCGCTTCTCCAGGATCGCCCCGAGCTGCAGCGCGGCCCGCTGATGCCCACGCGCGGCGGCCTGCCGGTACCACTGCTCGGCCTCGTTGCCGGGATCCCCGGGGGCAGCCACAGCTCCGGGCGCCGACCCGACACCGTTGTCAGCCCCACCCTCGTACTCGTCCTCATGCGGCGCCTGCCGATCAAGCGCCCGCGCCAGCCGGTACGCGGCCTCGCGGTGCCCGCGCTCCGCGGCGGACCGCATCCACCGCTCGGCCGCGGCATCCCCGCGATGCTCCAGCAGATCGGCGAGCGCGTAGGCACCCAGCGCATGCCCCTGCTCGGCGGACTGCCGCAGCCAGTACTCGGCGGCGGGCTCGTCACCGCGCTCGCGGTGGTACCGGCCGAGCGCGTGCGCGGCGGCCGCGGACCCGGCCACGGCGGCGATCCGCCACCACCCGGCGGCGTCGTCGGTGTATCCGCGCTGGTGCAGCAGGACGCCGAGGTTGTTGGCCGCGGCCCGGTCGCCCTCGGCGGTGGCGGCACGCAGCAGGGGCTCGGCTCCGTCGAGATCACCGCGGCGCAGCAGCATCGCTCCGAGGACACTCGTCGCCTCGACGTCGCCGGCCTCTGCGGCGAGCCGTGTGCGTGCCTCGTCGACAGCCTCCCCGTCACCGGTCTCGTCCCGGTCGGAAGGCTGCACAAAACGCCCTGTATCCAACAGAGTTGCCTTGTCCCCCATAACGTCCATCGTCGCACCACCTGCAACCTGGGTACACCTGGTATACCGCAGCCAGTGAGGTCTCTACAGCGTTTTGTCGACATGCCCACAGAGAGACAACACAAACACGGTTCCACCAACTCGCCCCGGCGGCACGGCCGTCACCCTCGTCGGCACATGCGTTCGCACAGCGCGAAGGCCCGGATCCTTAGAGGATCCGGGCCTTCGCGATCAGTAGCGGGGACAGGATTTGAACCTGCGACCTCTGGGTTATGAGCCCAGCGAGCTACCGAGCTGCTCCACCCCGCGCCGTTGTGTTGCAACCGTACCACGGCGTGAGGTGGGGCTTTTCCCTATCCGCTGCTGGTACTACCGCTCGGACTGGGACTCGGACTACTGCTGCTCTTGCTACTGCTACTACCGCTGCCGGTCTTGCTCTTGCTCTTGTCGGCCGCGGCCTGCGCGTCCTCGGCCCGCTGCAGCGCGGACTGGAGATCCTTCTGCGCCTGCCCGTACGCCTCCCAGTCGCCCTTCTTCAACGCCTGTTGCCCGGCGTCGAAGGCCTTCTGGGCGTCGGTCAACGCGGCCTGGACCGTGGGGTTGCTGGACGTCGGTGGAGTGGTGGTCTCGTCCGGTGGCGGAGTCGTGGTGCTCTCCGCGCCGAAGACCTTGTTCAACCCCTCGTCCAGGGTGTCCTCGAAGGCGGTCTTGTTCCCGTAGGCCACCAACACCTTGCGCAGGAGCGGGTACTTGAGCCCACCACCGCGTACGTAGACGGGCTCCACGTACAGCAGTCCCCCGTCGAGCGGCACCGTCAGCAGGTTGCCGTACTCGATGTCGGAGTCGCCGCCCTTGAGCAGCTTGATGGATTCGGCGATGTCCTGTTGGGAGTTGAAGGCGCTCTGCACCTGTTTAGGTCCGCCGACGGTCGTACTGGTCGGCAGCTTCAGGATTCTGATCTTGCCGTAGTCCGGGGTGCCCGCCTCGGAGTCGACGGCCATGAAGGCGCTGAGGTTGTCTCTGCCGTTCGGTGTGAACGTCGTCGTCAACGAGAAGGCCTGCGCGGACTGGTCCGGCATCTTCATGCTCAAGTAGTACGGCGGCACCGCACTGTTGGACTGGTTCGTCGGGTCGTTCGGGACCTGCCACACCTCGCTGCCGCTGAGGAACGTCTGCGCGTCCGTCACGTGGTAGCGGGTGAGGAGTTCGCGCTGGACCTTGAACAGGTCCTGCGGGTACCGGAGATGGGCCATCAGCGAGGACGAGATGTCCTTCTTGGGCTCGACCGTGTTCGGGAACGCCTTCATCCAGGTCTTCAGGACCGGGTCCTCGGTGTCCCACTGGTAGAGCTTGACGGCACCGGTGTACGCGTCGACGGTCGCCTTCACCGAGTTGCGGATGTAGTTGACCTGGTTCTGCTGGGCCACCACCGCGCGGTTGTTGTTCGTCGCCGTCAGCGAGTCCGCCGTGGTGTCCCCGAGGGTCGTACGTGAGGCGTACGGGTATCCGTTGCTCGTCGTGTACGCGTCGACGATCCACTGGATACGGCCGTCCACGACCGCCGGATAGGCGTCACCGTCGATGGTCAGCCAGGGCGCCACCGCCTCGACGCGCTCCTTGGGCGTGCGGTTGTACAGGATCCGCGAACCCTCGCCGATGGCACCGGAGTACAGGATCTGCGGCTCGTTGAACGCCACCGCGTACGCGGCCCGGTTGAGCGGGTTGGAGAGGTTGACCCCGCTCTTGCCGGTGTAGCTGGTGGTCTTCTCGCCGCTGTCGTCGGAGTAGTCGATCTCCTTCTGGGGACCGCCGACGATCGAGTACGTGGTGGTCTTCTCGCCGTAGTAGATCTGCTGCTCGTACTTGCCGAGGTCACCCGTGGACGGCAGATCGGATTCGGTGAAGACCGGGCGGCCCTCGGAGTCGACCTCGGTGCCCTTGGCGGCCACCACGCCGTAGCCGTGCGTGTAGCGGAAGTGGTCGTTGATCCAGTTGTTCTTCGGGATGCCATTGAGGTTCAGCTCACGCAACCCGATGACCGTGTCCTGGTCCTTGCCGTCCTTGCTGTAGCGGTCGACATCCAGGTTGGTCGGGAACGCGTAGTAGTTCCTGATCTGCTGGAGCTGCTGGAAGGTGGGCGACACGACATTCGGGTCGACGATGCGGATGCTCGCCGTGGAGTCGACGTCGGAGCGCAGCTTGGTCTTGTCCTTGGTGGTGCTGGTCCCCGAGTACTCCGTGACCTTGGTGTCGTCGATGCCGTAGGCCTCGCGCGTCGCCTTGAGGTTCTTCTGGACGTACGGGGCTTCCTTGGCCTGCTCGTTCGGCTGGACCGTGAACTTCTGGACGATCGCCGGGTACAGGCCGCCGATGAGGATCGCGGAGAGCACCATCAGGCCGAAGCCGATGACGGGCAGCTGCCAGGTGCGCCGCCACAGGGTGGCGAAGAACAGCAGCGCGCAGATGACCGCGATGCAGAACAGGATCGTCTTGGCCGGCAGATACGCGTTCGCGTCGACGTACCTCAGGCCCGTCCAGTCACCGGTCGCCTTGAAGTCGCTGGATTTGACCGCGAGTCCGTACCGGTCGAGCCAGTAGGCCACCGCCTTGAGCGCGACGAAGATACCGAGCAGCACCGACAGATGTCCGGTGGCCGCGGCCGTCGCGCGCGCGCCCGGGCTGGTGATACGCAGGCCGCCGTACAGGTAGTGCGTCAGCGCGGCGGCGAGCAGCGAGAGGATCGCGGCGGCGAAGCCGAAGCCGAGCAGGAAGCGGTACCAGGGCAGGTCGAACGCGTAGAAGGACACGTCGAGGCCGAACTGCGGGTCCTTCTGGTGGAAGGGCACGCCGTTGACCCACATCAGCCAGACCCGCCACTGACTGGACGCCGAGGCGCCCGCGATCAGCCCGACGAGAGCCGTGATGGCCAGAAGCAGCCACTTCTTGTACGGCGCGATGCCCATCCGGTAGCGGTCGAGGCTCTGCTGCTCCATCGACATCGCGCTGAGCGGCGGGCGCAGGCGGTGCGCCAGCCAGATGTTCACGCCGACCGCGGCCGCCATCAGGAGGCCGAAGACGAAGAAGAGCCCGATCTTCGTCGAGAGGGTGGTGGTGAACACGGACGAGTAATGCACCGACCGGTACCAGAGCCAGTCCGTCCAGAAGCCCGCGAACATCGTGAACGCCATGCCGAGTACGGCAAGGACGCCCAGTGTCATGAGCAAAGTCCGGACGCGCCGGGACGGGCGGCCCACTCTGATCCGCGGCCCTGTCGGGCCTCCGCCGCGGTCCGGCATCTGGAAAGCCAAGGTGCGCACCTCGAAGTTCGCTGTTGGTCGCTGTCGTTGCGTCAGGTCCCCGGTGTCGGGGGCCCTCCGTAGCCCCGCGTGATCGCGGGCCCACACCTATGCAACTTACTCACCGTTTACTCGGTTCCCGATTCCGGCCATGAACGAGGCAGGATTGTGACCATGTCCAACACTCCCATGGCAGCGAACCCCCTCACCCGGGCCGTACTCGAGATCGACGAGTACGCCTCCGGGCTCGGCTGGGACCAGCCCGCTCGCCTCTTCGCCCTGGTAGACACCGCGCGGCTGCGGGCCCAGGAACCCGGCCTCGCGGCTCAACTCGGCCTGCGGGACGAGCCCGAGACCACTGGTCTCACCCCGATCGAGCAGGAGGAGATTCCGGCCGGAAAGCCGCTGGACGAGTTCCTCGGCACGATCGCCTGGCCCGACGCGGTGGCCGGCTGCGCGCTCACGGTCGAACGCCTGATGCTGCCGCCGTCCGCCGAGGCCTCCGTCCCGGAGGGCCTGAGCGGGAAGAAGCTCACCCAGTGGGTCGCCCAGCACCCGGACCGCCAGGAGGTCCGCATGACGGTCGCGGTCCTGCGCGACGGCACCCGCGACTCGGCCCTCCGCCTGCGCGAGAAGGACTCCCCCACGGAGGTCCTCACAGGCGGCGCCCTGGTCCCCGGCCTCGCGGAGGCCCTGTCGGCGACCTTCGAGGACTGACGCCGTCCGCTACGACTCCGGTTCCTCGGGTACGACTCCGGGGGCGCCCTCTGCTTGAGGGCGCCCCCGGAGTCGTAGCGAGGTCTTCTGAGCCGTACGCAAGGTCTTCTTTAAGAAGAGGCCTTGTTCAGCTCTTGGTTCAGCTCTTGGTGCTGCACTTCGGCAGGTCGTCGGTCTTGCCGCTGTTGATCAGCTTGAGGTCGCTGATCGCGTCCTTGATGGTGTTGACCTTGACGAGCCTGAGGCCACTGGGGGTGTCCTTGGCGGCTTCGGCGCAGTTGTCGGCGGGCGTCAGGAAGTACTGGGCGCCCTTGCTGCGCGCGCCGACCGTCTTCATCGAGATGCCGCCGATCGGGCCGACCTTGCCGGTGTCGTCGATCGTGCCGGTGCCGGCGATGAACTTGCCTCCGGTGAGGTCGCCCGGGGTGAGCTTGTCGTAGATGCCGAGCGCGAACATCAGACCGGCGCTCGGGCCGCCGACGTCGGCGAGCTTGATGTCGATGGTGAACGGGAACGTGTGATCGGTTCCGGCGGAGATACCGACGATGGCGCGCTTCGTGCCGGTGTCGTCGGAGGTCGCGGTGGTGATCGTGATGTTCTTCGTCGCGGTCGCCGTCTTGTTCGCCTTCACCGCGGCGGCCTGCTCCTTGGCGGGCACGATCGTGAACACGACGTTCTCGCCCGGCTTGTGCTTGGTGACCAGCTTGGCGACGTCGTCGGGCTGCTTCACCGCCGTACCGTCGACTGCCTTGATGACGTCACCGGCGTGCAGCTTGCCCTCGGCCGGGGTGCCCTTGACGACCGTCGAGACGATCACCCAGGACTTCACCGGGACGCCCAGCTGCTCCAGGGCGGCGACCTTGGCGCTCTCCTGGGACTGGCTGAACTCCTCGGCGTTCTCCTGGGTGGACTGCTGCTCCGTCTTGCCGTCCGGGTACAGCGTGTCGTGCGGGACGATCTTGTCGTCGTGAGCGAGCCAGCCGTACACGGCCTCGATGAGGTTCATGTTGTAGTCGGCGCTGGTGACCCGGACCGTCGTCATGTTCAGGTGACCGGTCGTCGGGTAGGTCTTGCGCCCGTTGATCTGCAGTACCGGCTCGCCGTCGTGGTCCCCGAGCGTGTTCACCGTCGGGCCCGGCGACATCTCCGCGTACGGGACGTTGATGAGGACTCCCGCGCACAGGAGCGCGATCAGCATCAGGGTGGAGGCGAGCATCGTCGCGGTGCGGCGTGGCATGGCACGACAGTACGGGACGCGTCTGTCAGCGCACCGTCAGGGCCGCCTTCCGATCATGTGCCGGAGTGGGACTTCTCCATGGCCTCGCGGAACCGGGCATAGCCGTCCAGTTCCGGGCCGTCGCTGCGCATCTTGCGGGTCCGGTTGGCCCAGCTTCCCCAGACGCCGGCACCTATCGCAGCCGCCAACGGAATCAACAACCAGGCGAGTGCCGCCATGCCGACCTCCCAACCCCGGATGAGTGAACTCAACTGACTGATCAGCAGATTAGCCAGCCCCACTGACAACGCTCATGCCCGGGGGGCGGTTACGCAACCGGAGGGCGGACGACGGGTGCGTGATCGTGCGTCAACAGGCGCCGACCCACTCCTCGGTGCCGTCGGAGAACTTCTGGTGCTTCCAGATCGGCACCTCGTGCTTGAGGTCGTCGATCAGCTTCCGGCAGGCCTCGAAGGCCTCGCCCCGGTGCGGACACGACACGCCGACGACGACCGCGAGGTCCCCGATGCCGAGATCCCCCACACGGTGGACGGCGGCCAGCGCCCGTACCGGGTACTCCGCGACGACCTTCTCGGCGACGCGCCGCATCTCGTCCTCGGCACTGGGGTGGGCCGAGTACCCCAGTTCGTCGACGTCGGCCCCGCCGTCGTGATTGCGCACGGTCCCTACGAAGAGGGCCATCCCACCGGCGGCGTCGTCCCCGACGGCCCGGAAGACCTCGTCCACGGAGAGCGGCGTCTCCCGGATCCCGATCAGCTTGATGGGATCCTGCGCGGCCTGCTCACCGGGATGGTCGATCGTGGGTGCCATACCTCCATCGTGCCGCACCGCGCCGACAGCGAGGAATAGCACTTTCACCAGGCACGCGCGTGGGGGGACTTGGAGCCTTCTACAGGGGCGCGATTTACGGGGGCGGGGTCGGACTTCGCGGGAGCGGGGTCTGGGCGTCCCGGATGTGCGGGGATTCGTTTTACGGCAGCAAGGCCGGGGTGCCCCGGACGTGCCCGGCCGTCAGATCCGCCGCCGCGCCTTCCGTGCCCGTCGTACGACCGCCGCCGCGCCCAGCAGCGCGACCGTCGCGCCCGCGGCACCGGCCGCCGTCGCGTCCTTGCGGCCGAGCCGTCGTCCGACGACCGTGTGCCGCCCGGAGACCTCCTCCAGCAGTTCCGCGAGCACTTCCTCGTTGGTCCACTGCGGCCGCCAGCCCGCGTCGTGCAGCCGGCTCCCGCTCACCACCCAGGGGTACATCGTGTACGCCAGGTCACCCGCCGGGGACGGGGTGAGCCCGATGCGGTGCAGCCGGGCCGCCGCGCCGAGCGCGACCGCGGAGGGCAGCTCCATGCGGCGGATCCCGCTGAGCTCCTCGACCTCCTCCTGCTCCAGCCACCCGTCGCAGCCGACGGCCAGCTCGCCCTCGACCTTCTCCAGGACGGCGTACTCCAGGGCGCTGCACAGGTCCTCGACGTGGCAGAACTGCCAGGCGGGCCGCGACCCGGCCACCACCAGCAGCCGGGGCGACTCGAAGTACCTGGTCAGCGCGGTGTCGGTGCCGCCGACGAGCACTCCGGGGCGGACGACGGTGACATTGAGCCCGGGATGCGCCCGGGGCGCGCGCCGTGCGAGGCGCTCGACCTCCAGGAGGTCGCCGACGCCGGTGGCCTCGGCTGTGGCGCGCAGTTCGGCGTCCTCCGAGAGCGGCAGTTCGTTGTCGGGCAGCGCTCCGTAGACCATCGCCGAGGTGCACAGCACGACCCGGTGGACCCCGGCCGCGGCCGCGGCGGTGAGTACGGTCTGCGTCCCTCGCACGTTGTACGCCGAACGGGCGGCCGGGTCGGTCTCCAGGTCGAGATCGAGCGCCAGATGGACGACGACGTCCGCGCCGCGCAGCTTCTCCGCGATGGCCGGATCCCGTACGTCGAGGATGTGCCACTGCGCCGCCGCGCACTCGCCACGCCGCTCGTCGATGGCGATGACCTGCTTGATCTCCTCGGAGGCGGCGAGCCGCTCGGTCAGCAGCGCCCCGACCCCGGACGCGGCGCCGGTGACCGCGACGACGGGCCCGCGCACGGCGGGACTGGTTGAGTGGTTTCGCGCTGCGCGAACCTGCGGATCTGGGGAACTCACCGGGCGTCTCCAGCGGTTGTCTTCAGTACGGATGCGCGTGACGCGTCCGGACCAGGTGGCATCCATCCTGCCGCAGGCCGGGTCTCGGCGAAGCACTGAGGCCCGATCGGCCCGCGGTGTCTACGCTGGGTGGTGTTGAAGGGCAGTCGTGCCGTCGGAGAGAACCGGCGGCCTTAACAGCCGAGGAATCCCGTGAGTGACACCCCATTCGGATTCGGCCTTCCGCCGGAGGAGCCGGACGACGGCGACGAGGGCAAGAAGAAGGACCAGGAGAGCGGTGGTGGTCAGGGACCGGCCAACCCGTTCGGATTTGGCGGCCTGCCAGGTGCCGGGGGCTTTGGCGGCCCCGGCGCGGACAATCCGCTCGCAGCCATGTTCGGCTCGCTGAACCCCAACGACCTGGGCGCCGCGTTCCAGCAGCTGGGCCAGATGCTCTCGTACGAGGGCGGCCCGGTGAACTGGGACATGGCCAAGCAGATCGCCCGCCAGACGGTCTCCCAGGGCACGCAGGACGGCGTCAAGGACGCGAGCATCGGCCCCGCCGACCGCAGCGCGGTCGAGGAGGCCGTGCGGCTGGCGGACCTGTGGCTGGACGACGCGACCTCGCTGCCGTCCGGCGCCGGCACCGCCGTGGCGTGGTCCCGCGCGGAGTGGGTCGAGGCGACCCTTCCGGCCTGGAAGGAGCTCGTGGACCCGGTCGCCGAGCGCGTCGGCGCGGCCATGGGCGACGTCCTGCCGGAGGAGATGCAGGCCATGGCGGGCCCGCTGATCGGCATGATGCGCTCCATGGGCGGCGCCATGTTCGGCACGCAGATCGGGCAGGCCGTGGGCGTGCTCGCGGGCGAGGTCGTCGGCTCGACCGACATCGGCCTGCCGCTCGGCCCGGTCGGCAAGGCCGCGCTGCTGCCGCTGAACATCACGGCGTTCGGCAAGGACCTGGGCGTCCCCCAGGAGGAGGTGCGGCTCTATCTCGCCCTGCGCGAGGCGGCCCACCAGCGCCTGTTCGCGCACGTGCCGTGGCTGCGCTCGCACCTGTACGGCGCGGTCGACGGGTACGCGCGCGGGATCAAGGTCGACACCGCCAAGCTGGAGGACGTGGTCGGCCAGTTCGACCCGGCGAATCCGGAGCAGCTGCAGGACGCGCTCCAGCAGGGCATGTTCCAGCCGGAGGACACCCCGGAGCAGAAGGCCGCCCTGGCCCGTCTGGAGACGGCTCTGGCGCTCGTCGAGGGCTGGGTGGACGCGGTGGTCCACGCGGCCGCGAAGCCGCGTCTGACGTCCGCCGACGCGCTGCGCGAGACCCTGCGCCGCCGCCGCGCGACGGGTGGTCCCGCCGAGCAGACGTTCGCCACGCTGATCGGCCTTGAGCTGCGCCCGCGCCGGCTGCGCGACGCCTCCCGTCTGTGGGCCTCGCTCACCGACGCGCGCGGTGTCGACGGCCGGGACGGCCTGTGGGCCCACCCGGACATGCTGCCCACGGCCTCCGACCTGGACGACCCGGACGGCTTCGTGCACCGCGAGCAGATGGACTTCTCCGAGCTGGACAAGATGCTCGGCGAGGCGGCGAGCGGCACCGCGGAGAAGCCGAACCTCACGAAGGACGAGGACTCCAAGGACGACGACACCGAGTGAGCCTGTACGACGACGCGGTCCTCGTACTGAAGAGCTACGAGGACCAGACGGACCTGCGCCAGGCCTACGTGGACCACCTGGCCGCCCACCCGGACGGCATGTGGAAGTCCTGCCACGCCGGGCATGTGACGGCGAGCGCCCTGGTGATCGACCCCGAGCAGGGTCGCGTGCTGCTCACCCTGCACAAGAAGCTGCGGATGTGGCTCCAGATGGGCGGCCACTGCGAGCCGGAGGACACCTCCCTGGAGGCCGCGGCCCTGCGCGAGGCCACGGAGGAGTCCGGCATCACCGGCCTCACCCTGCTCGCGGGCGGCCCGGTCCGCCTCGACCTCCATGGCATCCCGGCACCGTGCCACTTCCACTACGACGTCCAGTACGCGGTCGTGGCGCCCCCGGGCGCCGTCCAGGAGATCAGCGACGAGTCCCTCGACCTGCGCTGGTTCGGCTACGACGAGGTGGCGGCCGTAGCGGACGAGTCGGTGTTGCGGCTGCTGGAAGCGACGCGCGCCAGGCTGTGAAGGCCGGGGACGTGTAAGGGGCGCTCGCGATGGCGGGCGCCCCTTACGTTGGTTTTCCGGACGGTCAGCTCCAGGCGTTGCCCTGGTTCTGCGCGTGGGCGCCGTGCTGGCCCATGCCGAACTGGGCGGCGACGCCCTGGCCGATCGCGGCGTTCTGCGGGGGCAGGAGTTCGCTGGGCTGGACGAGGGCGTAACCGCTGCCCATGAAGCTCAGCTCCCAGCCCTCACCGGTGTTGCCGCGGCGCCGCCACACCCCGGAGGAGTGCGTCTGGGCCTGCATCTGGACGCGCAGACCGGTGGACCAGGCGACGATGGCGTCGGCGTCGCAGTTGACGTACTTGTCGGGCGTGACCTGCATCATCAGGGGCGCGCCCGAGGTCATCAGGGCGACCTTGCCGCGGCCGGTGATGTTGAGCTGGTACTTCCCCGAGCCGGAGATGCCGTACTGGCTGTCCACGGCGATGACCTCGTGGTGCAGCGAGGAGTCCATCGCCAGGACGTAGCTGCTGTCGACGGTCAGGCCGTCCTGTTCCACATCCACGACGTGGATGTGCTGGGCGAGGTTGGCGAGGAAGACCGTGCCCTGCCCGTGACAGCGCATGAGGCTGAGGCCCTCGCCGGTGGCCGCACGGGCGTAGGCCTGCTGGGTGTTCTGGTACTCGGCGTCGAACTCGACGAGCCCCTGGTAGGCGACCATCGTGCCCTTGCGGGCGAGGATGTCGTCGTGGCCCTCCAGGACGATGCGCAGCATCTGCTTGTTCTGGAGGCTGTAGCGGTCCTGGGACTGCGAGTCGTTGAACGCGAAAAGCGGGCTCTGCATGGTGTCGTGTTCCCCCCTCAGCCCCGGAACCGGAGACGGTCGGTGCTGTCCTCGCTGGGCTGGACGACGACGATGCCCGTCCCGGAGAAGGCCATCTGGTAGGCCTCGCCGCTGCCGCGCCCGATGAGCGACTGCGCCTTGAAGCTGCGCTTGCCCTTCACCTTGAGGTTCGGGGACCAGGCGACGAGCGCGTCAGGGTCGACGTAGGTCTCGTCCTCGCCACCGCCGCAGTCGACGACGATCGGCTTGCCGCGGGAGGTCAGCGCGACCCACCCCTGGCCGCTGATCTTCGTGTTCCACAGGCCCTGGCCGGCGAACTTCGCGAGCCCCTTGACCCGCTCGACACCCCAGGTGAGGGACGTGTCGAAAGCGAGCAGGTTGGTGGCGTTGACGGAGATCCCGTCGCCGTTGAGGTTGATCACGACGACGTCCGCGCCGTAGTCGGCGAGGTAGAGCAGTCCGTCCCCGGAGCACTTCATCAGGGGCGCGCCCTCCCCGGTCATCCAGTCGCGCGCGATCTGGCGCACGGCCGGCGGGTTGGGCTCGTACTGGATGAAGCCCTCGTAGGCGATCATCGAGCCCACGCGCGCGAAGAGGTCGCTTCCGGTCTGCATGGCGACCTTCAGCATGTTGTTGCCGTGGTTCTCCATGCGGGCGGAGACGGGTGCGGGGGCGTAGCCCGCGAGCGGCTGGTTCATGACGGGCTCCCTCAGACCTCGTACGGCTGGACGACGATGAAGTTTCCGGGGGCGGCCCGGAACTGCAGGTTGACGCTCTCCCCGGTGTCTCCGGGATACGCGTTGCGGCGCATCCGGACCTGGCTGGAGACGATCACCTGGGCGGCGGCGGACCAGGCGACGACCGCGTTGCAGTCGGCGAACGTGGTCGGCGTGACCGGCAGGACGACGGGCTCGCCGTGGGTCTTCACGACGATGGTGCCCGTCCCCTGGAACTGCATCGTGAACAGCGCGCCCCCGGGGATGCCATGTCCCTCGATACGTCTGACCTCGTACTGGAGGCTCTCGTCGAAGGCGAGGACGTTCTCCGCGGAGACGCAGATCGCGTCCCCCTGGAGCTCGACGGGGTGCAGGTTGGTGGAGTTGTCGGCGAGGAACACCTGTCCCTGACCGGTGCAGCGCATCAGCTGCATCTCCTGGCCGGTCGCGTTGCCCACGAGCCGGCCGGCGAATCCGGCGCCCTTGTAGCCGAAGTCGACCTTGCCCTGGTAGAGCACCATGCTGCCCTGGCGGGCCAGTACGGGCTGGCCACCGATGCCGAGGTCGACGCGGATCAGCTTCTTGTTCTGCTGCGTCCAGCGCTGCCCGGTGGGCGTCTCCTTGAACTTCTCCAGCGCGGCCGACACACCGGCGCCCTGGGGGGAGCCCGACGGCACTCCGTAGGCGGCTGCCTGCCCCGGGATCTGCCCGAAGGGGGGCTGCTGCTGCCCGTACCCAGGAGGCGCGGGCGGCTGGCCGTAGCCAGGGGGCGGAGTCGGCTGACCATAGCCGGGCGGCGGGCCCGGCGCGTGCGGAGCCTGGGGCTGCGCATAACCGGGCGGCGGAGGCGGGGTCTGGCCGGGGGCCTGCTGTCCGTACGGCGCCTGCGGCTGGCCGTAGGGCGCGGGCACGGGACCCGGGGGCGGCACAGTGCCGGCGCCGGGCGGGGGCATGGGCGCGATGATGGTCGGCGCGGCATGCACGGAGGGCGCGGGCGCCGGCGGGGGTGTGTACCCCTGCGCGACGGGCTGGGGGGCGGGGGCCGGAGCCGCGGGGGCGCCGAACGCGGGCGGGGCGAAGCCTGGGGCGGCACCGGACTGCGGCGGCGCGGGCTGGGCCTGCTGCGGCTCGGGCGTCTCCTCTTCGGCGACCTCGCCGCCGAAGTTCTTCAGCAGCGCTTCCAGGCCGCCGTCGAAACCCTGGCCGACGGCCGCGAACCGCCAGACGTCCTTCAGGTAGAAGTCGCCCAGCATCACGGCGCGCTCGGTGGTGAACTCCGAACCGTTGAACGAGTAGCGGGCCACCTCCTCGCCGCCCGCGACGATACGGACGTACCCGGGAGCGATCTGCGACATCTGCCCGGCGCCGTCGAGCGTCGCCGTGAACGCCAGCTTGTGGATCTGCGGCGGGATCTTGTCGAGCGTGACCCGGAAGGACTCCGAGTCGCCCGCCTGGGCACCCAGGAGCTGGATGGACTCCTCGGGGGACTTCGGCTGGTTGAAGAACACGAAGTACCGGTCGTCCGAGAGCCGTTCCTCGGCGTCGAGGCCGAAGCAGCTGATGTCGAACGTCAGTCCGGGGCCCGTGATCTGCACACCTACGTACAGATCCGTGCCCGCGGTGAGGTCACTGATCTTGGCCTTGTGGCCGCGTTGGAATTCCCTGGCCATGCGTAACGACCGTCCCCCATCCCGATGCAAGTGAGTCGCGCCAGGCTAACGGCAATCACTGACACCGGAGGAAGTCGGTACAGACCCGGTACACAATCCCCCACAAGAGGGCCTCACTCGTCGCGGGCACCCGGCGGATGGGGCAGCCGCTCGGCCGCGACCACGCCTTCGAGGTAGCCCTTGGCCCGCTCGGTGCGCGGATACGCCTCCAGGAGCCGCCAGAACCGCGGCCCGTGTCCGGGCACCAAGAGATGCGCCAGTTCGTGCAGCAGCACGTAGTCGACGACGTACTCGGGCATGCCCTGCAACCGGTGGGAGAGGCGGATGCTGCCCTCGGAGGGCGTGCAGGAGCCCCAGCGCGTGTTCTGGTTGGTCACCCAGCGCACGGAGGTGGGCCGGGCGCGGCCGTCGAAGTACTGGGCCGACAGTCGCTCGGCGCGCTCGGACAGCTCGGCGTCGCCCAGCACGCGTTTGCTTTCCTGGGCGGCCAGCTTGTCGAGCATGACGGTGACCCAGCGCTTCTCCTCCGCCTCGGACATGCGGGCGGGGATGAGCACGACGGTGCGATCGCCCTCGCGGTACGCGGAGACAGTTCTGCGCCGACGCGCACTCCTGCGGACCTCGATCGCGCTCGCCCCCGAGCCGCCTGGCGGCTGGCTCGTCGTACTGCGCTGTGGTTTTCCGGCGCTGTGCAGTGGGTCGGCGGGCACGCCACGACGTTACCCTCTGCACACGCGGGAAGTCCCGCCCCTGGGACGGTTCGGTGTCGATCCCCCACCGAGCGTTTGATTTGTACGACGAATCCCCACCGCCTGTGGACAACTTTCGGCACCCGAAGGCCGGACCGTGCACGCTGGCATGACCGGCGGAACACCGACCACTTTCGCCGGCACACGGGACGTACTTCCTAGGGGCTACGGGGGCCTGTCATGCATCCGATGGTGAAGCCCGCGCTGCGGCGCGGCTGGCGCGATCTCCACACCGTGCAGTTCGGGATGACACCGGCGCACGCGCTGACTTTGGGCCCGATGGACACGGCGACGGGCAATTTCCTGGACCTGCTGAACGGCACGCGCGGGCTGCCCCTCCTGCGCGAGGAGGGCCGGCGGATGGATCTGCCCGAGGGCCAGGTGGACCAGCTGGTGGAGGGGCTGACGCACGCGGGACTGCTCGACGACGCGAGGGGCGGCGGGCCCGCGGCCGATGCCCTCCGCGCGAAGAAGGACGTCCTCGACCGGCTGCGCCCGGACCTCGCGTCGCTCTCCCTGATCACCGGCGAGCCGGGCGAGTCGATGGGCCGTCTGGCGGCGCGTCGCGAACTGCGGGTACAGGTGAGAGGCGCGGGCCGGGTGGGCGCGGTGCTGGCCGCGCTGTTGTCGGGCGCGGGCATCGGCGAGGTCGACGTACGCGACGGCGGCCGCACCGAGCCCTGGGACGTCGCTCCGGGCGGGCTGCCCACCGAGGCGGTCGGCGAGCGCCGGGACGAGGCGGCACGCCGCGCGGTACGCCGGGCGGCACCGGACCGCCCACCCCGCCGGACCTCGCGGGCCGCGTCGGAGGAGAGCGACCTCGGTTTCTCCCTGGTGATCCTCGCCCCTCGTGACGATGTCGCCGTGTACGCGCCGGACCCGGCCGCCGCCACGGGCCTGATCGTCTCGGGGACCCCCCATCTGTACGCGGGTGTCGTGGAGGGCACCGGAGTCGTGGGCCCGCTGGTCCTGCCCGGTGAGACGTCCTGCGCGGGCTGCCTGCACCACGCGCGCACCGACCGCGATCCGACCTGGCCGCGTCTGGTCGCGCAGTGGCGCTCCGGCAGACAGCCGCAGGTACGGCCCTGCGACCTGACGCTGGCCACGACCGTCGCCGGGCTCGCGGCCGCGCACGCGCTCGCTTTCCTCGACGGGCGGTCGCCGTCGAGCGCGGGCGCGCGGTGGGAGGTCTCACTCCCCGGTCTGCACTGGCACGCGCGACCGGTCTGGGCGCATTCCGGCTGCCCGTGCGGAGCCGCGGAGAAGGGTACGAAGAAAGGTAAGGAGGGACACACCTCTACGGACGAGGATCGACACGCGACAATGGGAGAGGACCGGCCGTCGAGGGATGTGCGCCGTAAGGCAGACTCGGCCCGGCCGGCCGGGACTTGGAGGGCGCATGTCTGATCTTCCCCGCAAGGCGGTCACCCGCACCGCCAAGCTCGCCGCGCTCCCGCTCGGCTTCGCCGGGAGAGCGACGTGGGGGCTCGGGAAACGGATCGTGGGCGAGTCCGCGGAGATCGTCGGCCGCGAGCTGCAACAGCGCACGGCGGAGCAGTTGTTCAAGGTGCTCGGCGAGCTCAAGGGCGGTGCGATGAAGTTCGGGCAGGCGCTGTCCGTCTTCGAGTCGGCGCTGCCCGAGGAGGTCGCCGGTCCCTACCGCGCCGCGCTGACCAAGCTCCAGGAGGCGGCGCCGCCGATGCCGACGCGCACCGTGCACGGTGTGCTGGCGGAGCGGCTCGGCGAGGACTGGCGGGAGCTGTTCCTGGAGTTCGAGGACAAGCCCGCGGCGGCGGCGTCGATCGGCCAGGTGCACCGGGCGGTGTGGCACGACGGCCGTGAGGTCGCGGTCAAGGTGCAGTACCCGGGCGCCGGCGAGGCCCTCCTGTCCGACCTGACCCAACTGAGCCGATTCGCCCGCCTGTTGGGCCCGCTCATCCCCGGGATGGACATCAAGCCCCTCATCGCCGAGCTCCGCGACCGGGTCTCCGAGGAGCTGGACTACGGCCTGGAGGCGCAGGCCCAGCAGGCGCACGCGGAGGAGTTCGAGGGCGACCCGGACGTCGTGGTGCCCGCCGTGGTCCACCAGTGCGACCAGGTCCTGGTCACGGAGTGGATCGACGGGATCCCGCTGTCGGAGGTGATCGCCGACGGCACCGAGGAGCAGCGTGACCGGGCAGGCCAGCTCCTGGCCCGCTTCCTCTTCTCCGGTCCGGCCCGCACGGGTCTCCTCCACGCGGACCCGCATCCGGGCAACTTCCGTCTGCTGCCCGCCGACCCGGACGGCAAGGGCGACTGGCGTCTTGGCGTCCTGGACTTCGGCACGGTCGACCGCCTCCCCGGCGGTCTGCCGACGCCCATCGGCGACTCCCTGCGCATGACCCTCGACGGCGACGCCGAGGCGGTCTACGAACTGCTGCGCGCGGAGGGCTTCGTCAAGGAGTCGATAGAGCTGGACCCCGACGCCGTCCTCGACTACCTCGTGCCGATCATCGAGCCGGCCCAGGTCGACGCGTTCACCTTCAGCCGCGGCTGGATGCGCAGCCAGGCGGCCCGTATCGCCGACCCCCGCTCCCCCGCCCACCAGTTGGGCAAGCAGCTCAATCTGCCTCCGGCGTATCTCCTGATACACCGGGTGACATTGAGCACAATCGGCGTGCTGTGCCAGTTGGGTGCGACGGTTCGGCTGCGCGATGAGCTGGAGGAGTGGCTGCCGGGGTTCGTACCGGAGGACCCGGACGAGTACGAGGAGTACCTGGACGAGGAGGATCCCGCAGCGGAGGCGTGAGCCGGGCCGCGGCTGGCGCGAGTCGGGCCGATGACGGCGCGGGGCGGGCCGATGATGGCGCGGGGCGGGCCGATGATGGCGCGAGTGCGGCCTACCACCAGGCCGAGTCCAGCCGTCCCTCGATCGCCCTGAGGTTCTCCCTGGCGCAGGTGTCGCAGAAGTAGTACCGGGTCCCGTTCTCCACGGAGCAGGTCCAGGTGGGCTGTGGGCCTTCGGACTTGGTGCCGCAGCGGGCGCACACGAGGGACCGCGGTTCCGTGGTGGAGGCGCTGGTGTCACTGCCTCCGGGAAGACTCGTCACGCGGCGACGATATCTCCGTAGCCGGGGATCGGCGGGCGGAACGCACCGCGGGGCCGGTCCGTTCGGACGGACCGGCCCCGCGGGGGAGTTTTCGCCTCCCGAGATCGGGAGGCCACCGCTTCAGGTGGAAGTGGTTACTGCATGACGGCCATGGCGAGCGCACGGCGGGCGCGCATCGAGGCGCGCTCGGCCCGGCGCTGCATCCGGCGGGCGGTCACCAGGCGCATGGCCCGGCGTTCCCGCTCGGCCTCGTGCAGGCGGTCGTGCATATGCGCACGAGCCAGGGCTTCTGGAATGAGTTGCATCTCTCGGGTCCTGTTCTGGCGCGACTCGGTCGCACCCGGGGTGGTGAAGTCTGGGATCGCGGAGCCCGCGGGCTCGCTGGGAGTGGACGGCTTCATCGGGGCCTGCTTCTTGGGGTCGTGCGTGAGGGGGCGGTCGATCGTTCCGAAGATGTTCATGCCGTGACCGGGTTCTTGCGCGGACGGCCACGCGGCCGCTTGCGGGCCACGACGACACCCTGGACGAAGAGCTCGCCACCCCAGACGCCCCAGGGCTCGCGCCGCTCCTTGGCGCCGGCGAGGCAGGCCTCGATCAGCGGGCAGGTGCGGCAGAGGGACTTGGCGTACTCGACGTCTGCCGGCGACTCGGCGAAGAAGACCTCCGGGTCGTAGGAACGGCAGGGGACGGGCACGCCCAGGTTCTCGATGGCGTCGTCGAGCGCGGTGAGCGTAGTGAGCGGAGTCAAGGTGGAGTCCTCCGTGAGGCCGGGCGGGGGGATCGTTTCGGAAGGCGGTACGGACGGGGCGTGCGCTTCGAGTTGCACGGTTGTTCTTCCTCGTCTGGTCGGTCCGGCCCTGTTGGGCCGGTTGTCGGCTTGGTACCGGGTTCTTTTCTTGTCCCGAGGCCCCTTCGCTCCGTCGTCCCCGTTCGGGGAAAACAGAAGGGCCGCGGATCCCGGATGGGGTTCCGCGGCCCTGAAGGCGCCGGCCTGATCGATCAGGCTGGATCACTCCAGGGTTCTGGCCCACGGAAGGCCCACATCTGGTGGTGCTGCGTCGTCGTCTGCTTCCGGCCTCCGGCACCGGCCGCAAAGGCATAGGCCTGCGCCTGTGCCGCTACTGCTTCCAGTGCCTTGGTCGGTCGCTCATTGCGCTCACGGACGGGAAGGACCGCGAGAGACAGGGCGGACGCCGGACGGGCGGCAGAAATGCCGGACAGACCGGTGCCCAGGTTCGAAACGCCGAGCATGCACAGGGAGACGACCGAGGGATCGGTCATTTTCACGGTGCTGCTGGAGCGGGTGTTGATGCTGATCACTGGAATCGCCTCCTCTCGGCGTCTCGGGGGACCGGGGGTGAGACCGGTCCTTCGGATATGCAAGTACAGCACGGAATCAGGGCCTTCGAGAAGGCCCCCTGTTCCCGTGTCTAAGAACCTATGGGGATTGCTGGGGCATGCGCAAACTATTTTCTCGACGAGTTTGAATCAGTCCTCCGCGACACCCTCCGCAGGCTCCTGACCGCCGCAGATGGCCAGGACGTCGGCCCCGTAGCGGTTGAGCTTGCGGACGCCGACGCCGGGGATCCGCGCGAGTTCGCCGTCGTCGTCGGGGACGGTCTCGGCGATGGCCATCAGCGTCTTGTCGGTGAAGACGCAGAAGGCGGGCTGGCCGCTGCGCTGCGCCTGGACCTCCCGCCACTCGCGCAACCGCTCGTAGAGGCCCTCGTCCATGTCCGAGGGGCAGTCCTCGCAGCGCATCAGCTTCATCTCACCGGCCTCGGTGAGGGTGCGGCCGCAGACCCGGCAGCGGGCCACGGTGCGCTGGGTCCGCCGCGGGACGGCTTTGGGGCCGCTGCCCGTGAAGCCGCGCTCGATGCCTCCGGGGGCGACCGTGCCGGGTCTGGCCGCACCGCCGGTCGAGCCGGGGCGCAGGCCGTCCAGGAAGCGGCTGGGGCGGCGGTTGGGGCGTCCGCCGGGTGAGCGTGAGAGGGCCCAGGAGACGTGGAGCCGCTCTCTGGCGCGGGTGACGCCGACGTAGAGGAGGCGGCGCTCCTCCTCGATCTGTTCGTCGGTCTTCGCGTACGTGATCGGCATCATGCCCTCGGCGACGCCGACCAGGAAGACGACGTCCCACTCCAGGCCCTTGGCCGAGTGCAGGGAGGCGAGGGTGACGCCCTGGACGGTCGGGGCGTGCTGGGCGTTGGCCCGCTCGTCGAGTTCGGCGACCAGGTCGGCGAGGGTGGCCCCGGGTTTCGCCGCCGCGAAGTCCTGGGCGAGATTGACCAGGGCCGCCAGCGACTCCCAGCGCTCTCTGACGGCGCCGGAGCCGGCCGGGGGCTCGGTGGTCCAGCCCTCGCCGGAGAGGACGGCACGGACCTGGGAGGGCAGGTCGATGACGTCGTCCAGGAGGGAGTCGTTGCCGCCGAAGCGGGCCGCGCCGCGCAGGGCGATGCCTGCCTTGCGCACCTCGGGGCGGTCGAAGAACCGCTCGGCGCCCCGCAGTTGGTAGGGCACCCCGGCGTCGGCGAGGGCCTGTTCATAGGTCTCGGACTGGGAGTTCGTGCGGACCAGGATCGCGATCTCGCTCGCCGGGACGCCCGCGTCCATGAGGTCGCGGATGCGGCGGGCGGCGCCCTCGGCCTCGGCGGGCTCGTCGGTGTACTCGACGTAGACGGGCTCGGGGCCCGCGGCGCGCTGGGAGATCAGCTCCAGTCGGTGGTCGGCGGCACGGCCGCGGGCCTGGGAGAGCAGGCCGTTGGCGAGGTGGACGACCTGGGGGGTGGAGCGGTAGTCGCGGACCAGCTTGACGACGGTGGCGCCGGGGTGGCGGGTGCGGAAGTCGAGCAGGTGGTCCGGCGTCGCCCCGGTGAAGGAGTAGATCGTCTGGCTGGCGTCGCCGACGACGCACAGGCTGTCGCGGTCGCCCAGCCACAGCTCCAGGAGGCGCTGCTGGAGCGGGCTGACGTCCTGGTACTCGTCGACCACGAAGTGCTGGTACTGCGAGCGGACCTGTTCGGCGATGTCCTGCCGGTCCTGAAGGACGGCGACGGTGAGCAGCAGGACGTCCTCGAAGTCGATGACCGCGCGGTCGCGCTTGACGTCCTCGTAGGTGGCGTAGAGCTGGGCGATCTCGGCGGGGGTGCGGGGGACGTCGCGGCCCGCCTTGGCCGCCGCCGCCGGGTAGTCGGAGGGCACGGTCTGGGTGACCTTGGACCACTCGATCTCACCGGTGACGTCCCGCAGTTCGCCGCGGTCGAGGCGGATGCGGCAGGCGGCCGCCGCGTCGGCGACGAGCTGGATCTTGCGGTCGACGAGCCGGGGCATGCTGCCGCCGATCGCTTTCGGCCAGAAGTACTGGAGCTGGCGCAGCGCGGCCGAGTGGAACGTCCGTGCCTGGACTCCGGTGGCGCCGAGCTGGCGCAGCCGGCCGCGCATCTCGCCCGCGGCACGGTTGGTGAAGGTGACGGCCAGCACGCTGGAGGACTGCAGGACCCCGGCGCGCACTCCGTAGGCGATCCGGTGGGTGATCGCCCGTGTCTTGCCCGTGCCGGCGCCCGCCAGCACGCACACCGGGCCGCGCAGGGCGGTCGCCACCTCGCGCTGCTCGGGGTCGAGCCCTTCGAGCACCGCGTCGGCCGAGTCCGGTACCTGCGGGAAGAGGGAGGAGTGCGTTGCTGCTGTCACACGGCCATGCTGCCAGGTCGCCGGAGACAGATGAGTCGGTTGTCCACAGGGAGGCCCCCGCAGTCGTACTAATGCGGCAGGCGTCACGTGCCGCGGGACTCCCCCGGCGGGAATGGAGGCCGTGTCGCGTACGTTTCCACGACTGCGAGGTCGTATCCCCCGAGCTGTTGAGGAGCGCGAGAGAATGTCGGGCACTGTGACGATGTACAGCACCACGTGGTGCGGTTACTGCCGTCGGCTGAAGAGCCAGATGGACCGCGAGGGAATCGCGTACAACGAGATCAACATCGAGCAGGACCCGGCTTCGGCGGCGTTCGTCGAGAAGGCGAATGGCGGAAACCAGACGGTGCCTACCGTTCTGGTGGTTCCCTCCCAGGGCGGCTCCGAGGTCGTCATGACGAACCCGAGCCTTGCCCAGGTGAAGCAGGCGCTCGGCGCCTGAACGACGGTCGGCGCACACAGCTCCGGAGAGGGCGGCCCCTGATGTCAGGGGCCGCCCTCTTCGCCGTTCCCCTCAGGCGACCGGTTTGTCCCAGACGACCATGTAGCGCCACAGGAGTCGGCGCCGGAACCGAGCACCGGGCAACAGACGCCGGACGGCTGCGCGGGCCTCTCCCCAGCACATGGCCGAGTCCTCGACCGGCATGCCGACGGGTCCGAGCTTCCCGCCGTTCCGTCGGGTCAGGAACCGGCTCACGGGCAGTCCGCAGCCGCTGATCACCCAGTCCAGGAGCGTGCGGTTGTACGCCATGCCGACGATCACCAGTCGGCCGCCGGGGGCCAGCAGATGCACCAGCCGTCCCACCGCGTCCTCGAACTCCGTGTGGTGGACGACGGCGACCGCGCTGACGAAGTCGTACGTGCCTTCGGCGAGTGAGCTGACGTCGAGGTAGTCCGCCTCTACGAAGGTGACGTTTTCCGGCGCGTCCGCGCGGGCGAGCCGGATCATCTGCGGCGAGCGGTCCACGCCCGTCACAGATCCGGCTCTGCTCGCCAGCTTGCGGGCCAGCAGGCCGTCCCCGCAGCCGACGTCCAGGGCGGTGCGGCAGCCGGCGGGCACGGCGTCCACCACCACGGGGTGGTAGTGGACGTTGTGGTTCCAGTACGGGTCGGTCCTCCGCACCCCGCTCATCCGTGCCCCGCCATCCGGTCTCCGGGGCGCCTCAGACGAAAGTGCGTGTCGGCAACGGCTTGCCGTACCAGAGCTCGATCAGGCGGGCCGCGATCGAGATGCCGTACGGGGGCAGCACCTCTTCGGACTCGAAGGCCGCGCGCAGCTCCTCGCGGGAGAACCAGCGGGCTTCGTGGATCTCGTCGCCGTCGACGTTGATGTCGGTCGAGGTGGCGCGGGCCATGAAGCCCAGCATGAGGCTGGACGGGAAGGGCCAGGGCTGGCTGGCGACGTACTCGACGTGGCCGACGGTGATACCGGCCTCCTCGAAGACCTCGCGGCGCACCGACTGCTCGATGGACTCGCCGGGCTCCACGAAGCCGGCGAGCGTCGAGAAACGGCCCTCGGGCCAGTGAACCTGGCGGCCGAGCAGGATGCGGTCCTCCTCGTCGGTGACGGCCATGATCACGGCGGGGTCGGTGCGCGGGTAGTGCTCGGCGCCGCAGGCCGGGCAGCGGCGGATGTGGCCGGCCGCGGCGATCACCGTGCGCTCGCCGCAGCGGGAGCAGAAGCGGTGCAGGCGCTGCCAGTTCTCCAGGGCGACCGCGTGCACCATGAGGCCCACGTCCCGGGCGGACAGCAGGAGGCCCGCCTCGCGCAGGCCCGCAGGCCGCGCGGATTGGTCGATACGGCCGGGCAGGGCGTCCTTCTGAAGGGCGAAGTAGCTGACGCCGTCGTCGTCGGTGCCCAGGAAGTAGCGGTGGGCCTCGGTGAGCGGGGCCTCGAAGGACGGGGTCATGACGAGTTCGGTCTTGCCGTCGGGTGTCTCGTCGATGAGGACCTGGCCGCCGGAGACCACGAAGCAGCGGGTGGTGGGGTGGCTCCATGCCGCGGCGAGCCAGGCCTCGTCGAGCCGGTGGTGGGCGGCTCGGTCGATGCCACTCGGAGCGGTGAGCGAGATGGGTCGGTCGGCTGTGTGGTCGGTCCAGGTGGTCACGGGTGCTTCCAACTCCCCCGGCAATGCGGATTGTTTCGGCGGGCGGTTCAGCGGGACGTACGGCAGGAGGCGACCGGGTCCGGCGGGGACGGGGTGTGCGGGGCGGTTCTTCCAGTGTGCCTCGCGCGCGTGGCCGTTCCGGTCGCGCGGGATCGTCAGGGCGCGCGGCGCCAGGTGTCGGCGAGGTCCCCCCACAGGTGGGCGGTGGTTTCGACGCCCTTCAGGAGGAGGTCGATCTCGACCTTCTCGTTCGGGGCGTGCCAGCCGTCGGAGGGGACGGAGATGCCCAGGAAGAGGACGGGTGCCCCGAGGACTTCCTGGAGGTCGGCGGCCGGTCCCGAGCCGCCCTCGCGGGTGAAGAGGACCGGTTTCTCGAAGGCGCGGCCCATCGCGCGGACGACGGACTGGAGGGCCGGGTGATCGAGGGGTGTCAGGCACGGGCGCGTGGCCGCGCTGAAGGTGATCTCCTGGCGGATTCCGTCGGGCACCTGCTGGGCGGCCCAGGCTCGGACGACCGTCTCGATGTGGTCGGGGTCCTGTCCCGCGACCAGCCTGAACGACAGCTTCACCATGGCCGATGACGGGATGATCGTCTTGCTGCCCGGGCCCTGGTAGCCGCCGCCGATGCCGTTGACCTCGGCGGTGGGGCGGGCCCAGACGCGCTCCAGGGTGGTGTGTCCGGCCTCGCCGTGGGTGGCGTGCGACTTGGCGGTGCGCAGCCATTCCTTCTCGTCGAAGGGCAGTTCGGCGAAGAGCTCGCGCTCCTGGTCGGTGAGTTCGACGATGCCGTCGTAGAAGCCGGGGACGGCTACGCGTGCGTGCTCGTCGTGCAGTGCGGCCACCAGGCGGGCGGCGGCGGTCGCCGGGTTGGGCACGGCGCCGCCGAAGGAGCCGGAGTGGATGTCCTGGTCGGGGCCGTGCAGCCGGATCTCGCACTCGGCGAGGCCGCGCATGCCGGTGCACACCGTGGGGGTGTCCTCGGACCACATGCCGGTGTCGGAGACGATCACGGCGTCGGCGGCGAGCCGGTCGGCATGCTGCTCGACGAGCGCCCGGAAGTGCGGGGAGCCGGACTCCTCCTCGCCCTCGACGAGCAGCTTCAGGTGCACGGCCGGGGCGGTGCGGCCGGTGGCGGCGAGGTGGGCGCGGACACCGAGTGTGTGGAAGAACACCTGGCCCTTGTCGTCGGCCGCCCCGCGCGCGTAGAGGCGGTTCCCGCGGACGACGGGCTCGAAGGGCTCGCTGTCCCAGCCGTCCTCGCGGGCGGCGGGCTGGACGTCGTGATGGCCGTAGACGAGGACCGTGGGTGCCTCGGGGTCGTCGGAGGGCCACTCGGCGAAGACGGCGGGGGCGCCCGGGGTCGGCCAGACCTCGGTGGTGGGGAAGCCGGTCTCTCGGAGCGCGGCGGCGAGCCAGTCCGCGCTGCGCCGGACGTCGGGCGCGTGGTCGGGCTGCGCCGACACGGACGGAATGCGCAGCCACTCGGCGAGGTCGTCGAGGAAGACCGCGCGGTGCTGCTCGATGTACGTGCGGACCGCGCTGACGGCACTGTCAACGGTGTGGCTCATGGTCACGAGCCTATCGGCCCGCACTGACATCCTCGGTGGGCGGTTCCTCACAGTTTGCTTGTGCGGCCTGTCACTCCCCTTGCGCATCCGGTGATTCCGCCCGTGGCCCCGGCTCCTCCAGCAGCAGCCGCTCCAGCGCGGCCCGGTCCGGGAGGTTCTCCGGCCGTACGACCTCGCCGCCGCGGACGTACAGGAACGTGGCCGTGACCGCCTCCAGGGGCACGCCCTGCCGCTCGGCCCAGGCCAGCCGGTAGATCGCGAGCTGGAGCGGGTCGGCGGTACGGCCGCGGCTGGTCTTCCAGTCGAGGATCTCGTACGTCGCCCCGTCGCCGTCGCCCTCTTTGTAGACGGCGTCGATACGGCCCCGTACGACGCGGCCGGCGATCGCGAGCTGGAAGGGGGTCTCGACGCGGTAGGGCGTGCGCTGGGCGTACTCGGTGCGCTCGAAGGCTTCCTTGAGGGCTTCCAGGTCGCGTTCGTCGGCGATCTCGGCCTCGCTGCCGGGCAGTTCGTCCGGTTCCAGCATCGGCAGGGTCAGCTCTTCGAAGCGTGATTCCACCCAGGCGTGGAAGCGGGTGCCCCGGCGTGCGGCGGGTTGCGGTGGGCGCGGCAGCGGGCGGGCGAGCTCCTGCGCGAGGGCGTCCGGGTCGGCGGCCAGGAGCATCAACTGGGTGGCCGTGAGGGTGGCGGGCAGGGGGACGTCGGTGATTCCCCGGCGGGCCCGCAGGAGTTCGCCGGTGAGGGCGTCGAGGTCGCGGTCCCAGGAGTCGATGGCGCGGGCTTCCTCCGGGGTGAGGGGCGTGCCGGGCGGCTCCGTGGGGTGCGGGCGTGCGCCTTCTGGCGCACTGAAGTGTTCGGCGGCGTGCGGGGCCGTCGCCTGGTGCGGGACGGTCGGACGGTCTGCGGTCCAGGCGTCCCAGTCGGCGGGGTCGTCCTCCGGGAGGCCGTCTTCACGTTCCCCTTGGCCTTGGCCTTCAGGGAGCGATTCCTCGTAGGGAGGCTCCCCGAAGGGGGGCTCGTCGTAAGGCGGTTCGTCGTCCTCCGGTGGCGGGGGCCAGTCCGGGTCGTCGTGGGCGTTCGGGTCGTGCGTGGCCGCGGGGTGGCCCTCGTCGTGGGAGGCGAGGTACTCCAAGTGGTTCATGACCAGCTCGGCGGCTTTGTGGCGGTGGGCCATCGCCGCGTCGT